>JAQBPY010000097.1 GCA_028287285.1 Gemmatimonadota bacterium | reverse complement strand
CGACGATGATGCGCTGCGCCGTGATGCGCCACCAGCCACTCGCATGGGACAGCACAGGCACCAGTTGCGCCGACGTCTTCGACGAGAGATTCGGGCGCTCGGACGGCGTCGTCGTGGTGTGCACAATGCGCCAGATGCGGCCCATGCCCACCGGACTTTCCATGCCGCGCTCGGAGATCTTCTGCTCGAGATAGCCGGTGATGAACACACGATGCTGGATGATGCCGCGATACATGTCCACGATGTACAGCGTGCCATCCGGCGCATTGGCGAGATTCACGGGACGGAAGCGTTCATCCCACCCGGTGAGAAACTCCTGGTGGTCGTATGCCGTGTGCGCCGTTGGCAGCCCGTCTGGCTGCTCATGCACCACGAGACGGCCGACAAGATTTCCGGCGGACTCCGTGATGAACACACTCTGCTTGAGCTCCGCCGGCAGCTTGTCGCCCACATACGCCGTCGGACTGCCCGCGGACGTGTAGTGCGCCAGCGTGCTGTCGGCACGCATGGTTTCCGAGCGATAACCGCGATTCACCGCCGGCGTCTTGTGCGCGGGCCACACGGCGACGTTTGGCGTTAGCCGCTCATAGAGGCCGCGCGTTGCCGGAATGTCCGGATTGCGCAGCCCGTAGTGCGACGGCAGGAGATCGGCGCGAAGCGGATCTTCGTTGCTGTTCCTGTACAGACGCCCGTATTCATTCTGCGACACGCCCCACTGTCCTTCTTCTGGTGCCTTGCGATAGATGATCCTGCCATCGGCACCGATGCGGAACTGCCCCGGATAGTTGGCGTTGTGCATCCAGTTGTCGATGCCCCAGAGCAGCCCATTGGCGAGATGCTCGGGATTTCCCTTCGGGTCGCCGTAGTCACTGCGGATCAACTCGCGCGTGTCGGCCTTGAGGTCGCCGTTGGTGTCGTGCGCGAGCCAGAGATTGGGCGGCGCCGCGATTAACACGCCGTGCTCGAGCACCTTGATGGCGCGCGGCAGCACGAGGCTGTCCATGAAGATGGTGGCCTTGTCCATGCGACCATCGTGATCGAGATCCTCGAGCACCACGATGCGGCCAATGGGCCGGTCTTCGCCGGTGCCGTTGACGTTGTTCATGAAGCCGCGCATCTCGACGACGTACATCCGTCCATCGGCATCGAAGTCGATGGCGACGGGATCCTGGACGAGCGGCTCGGCGGCCACGAGCTCGATGCGATATCCGTCCACCGGATGAAAGCGGGCAAGCTCCTGGGCCGGTGTGTAGGTCGGAACAGTAACGGAGCCCTTGGGGATGGGCGGCGTGGGCGCGGTATCAGCAGCGACTCTCCTGGGCGCCGGCACCTCGGCACGCGTTTCGGCACGCACCTCGGCACGCACTACCGGCGGCGTTGTGGGAGCCGGAGTGGCCGGCGGGGGCTCGTGACGGCAGCCAGCGGCCAGCAATAATGCACAAATGTTCACTATACGGACAAATGTTCCTGTCGACATGATCGAATTCTAGGGGCTGCCAGCGATGGTGAAAAGAAAGAGCTTGCTCGCACGACAATTTGGTCGCATCATCGTCATGGCAGATTTCGTTCGAAGTTCGTTCAAATGCAACACCCACCGTTCACTTTGCCGAGTTGCACCATGAGCCCACTTGATCGTCGTACCTTCCTGAAGTCATCGGCCATCATCGCTGCCGGTGCCGCACTTCCCGCACGGTCCTGGGGCCAGGTCATGGGGTCCATGGACGATCTTCGCGTGGGCGTTATTGGCCTGAACGGACGCGGCCGCAACCATCTCAGCAGCCTGGCAAAGATTCCCGGCGTGCGTGTGGTCGCCCTCTGTGATCCCGACAGCTCGCTGCTCGAAAAGGTGAAGGCCACGCTGCCCGGCAACGTTACCACGTACGTCGACATGCGCGAGATGTTCGCCAACAAGGACATCGATGCCGTGACCGTTGCCACGCCCAATCACTGGCACTCGCTCGCCGGTATCTGGGCCATGCAGGCCGGCAAGGACGTGTACCTCGAGAAGCCAGTCTCCCACAACATCTGGGAGGGACGCCAGCTTGTCGCTGCCGCGAACAAGTACAAGCGCGTCATCCAGGCCGGTACGCAGATCCGTTCCGGCGAGGGCCTGCAGCAGGCTGTTGCGTACGTGCAGTCTGGTGCCATGGGCAAGATCGTCGCGTCGCGCGGCTTCTGCTACAAGCGCCGCGACAGCATCGGCTCATGCGGTGGGCCGCAGCAGGTACCGGCCAACATCAACTACGATCTGTGGACGGGGCCGGCGCCTCTGGTTGCGCCGCACCGCAACAATCCCAAGAACGGCCCGGTGCACTACGACTGGCACTGGATCAACATGTACGGCAACGGCGACGTGGGAAATCAGGGCATACACCAGATGGACGTGGCCCGGTGGTTCCTTGGCGAGCCCGGCCTTCCGCAGAGCTCCCTGAGCATCGGCGGCCGACTCGGTTACATCGACGACGGCGAGACGCCGAACACGCAGGTGGTCATTCACCACTACACCAAGGCACCGCTCATCTTCGAGGTGCGCGGGCTTCCGAAGAAGGCGGGCACGGCCGCCGCGGGTGGTGATCCGCGCGCCATGCAGGGCGGTGGTGGCGGCGACATGGACAAGTATCGCGGCGTCGACATCGGCAACGTCATCGATTGCGAAGGCGGCAGCATGATCGTGCCGAGCTATACCACGGCGCGCGCGGTGGACAAGGACGGTAAGGTGATGAAGGAGTTCAAGGGCACCGACCGCCACATGGAGAACTTCATCGACGTGGTCCGCAGCCGGAAGACACAGGATCTTTACGGACCCATCGAGGAAGGCCACGTCTCGAGCGCGCTGTGCCACCTTGGGGAGATCTCGCACCAGCTGGGCAAGGGCACGCCGGGTGAGGCACTTCGCGAGCGCGTGAAGTCGGACGCCATGCTCACCGAGGCCAACGGGCGCATGATGGAGCACCTGAAGCTGAACGAAGTAGACCTCAACAAGACTCCACTCACCCTTGGCATGCCGCTCACGGTGGATACGAAGAACGAGCGTTTTACCGGTCCCGATGCGGCGCGTGCCAATGCGTTGCTCACGCGCGAGTATCGCGCCGGCTTCGTGGTGCAGAAGTACACCTGATCCGACGTCGGCCCGAAAATTCTCGAGCCAGAGTGTCCCTGAAAGGGGACACTCTGGTTGGCCCATACGGCAGCACGGCGATTCCGTTTGCGCACGCATCCTGTGTATTGACGACGAGGTGCGGTCTTTGCTGGAGATTCAGGTCCAGCTCGACCTTGATTTTGACGTGATACTCGTCGTCGTGAGCCCTGGGCGCGTCGTCGGCGATGGTCGAGCGCAATCGGGCATCGAGGGTACTGTCACTTGCCGCAACCGAGCACTTCGGACGGGCATCGCGTCCGTCTGTTTATGGCACGGTAGGAAACAGCTCGATTTCGCCAATGCTAAACCAGTTGCTGTTTGTCGCTGGAGTACTCGTCGCTACGACTTTGATGTAACGGGCGTTGACCGGAGTCCACGTCAGCGTCAAGACGCCCCCCGTCACGTTGCCTGCCGTCCACTGCGCCACGCGCGAATAGGTTAGGCCATCGAGCGACACATACACCTCGCCCGTTGCAGGCACATCTCCCTGGAATTGAGAATCGTTGATTCGAACAGCGCCAATGGAGGAGATCGTATGTGTATTGATTTGGAACTTGGTGGCGCCTGGCGTTACCGACGTTCCCGACGTCCAGCGAGAATAGTTGGAACCATCGGCTGCATCAAGTATGCTGGCACCACTCCAGGTTTCGCTTGCACTGAAGGTCCAGAGCGTGCTAGGAAGCGACGCGAAGATGGAGATTTCACCAATACTGAACCAGTTGGTCGAGACATTCGGTGTACCCGTTGCGACGAGCTTTAGAGAACTCTGCTCGGTTGGTGACCAGGAGACATCCAGCACACCGCCTTCAATATTCGCTGCGGTCCAATGAGACAGAAGCGAATATGTCGAGCCATCTGTTGAAGAGTAAATGTCGCCGGTGATCGGCAGATCAGCAGCAAACTGCCTGTCATCAATTCGCAGACTCCCGACGGTCACGGCGGCGTGCGTATCGACGACAAAGTAGGTGCTGCCGGTTTGCACCGTCTGGCCGGATGTCCAGCGTGATCCGTTCTGTCCGTCAATCGCGTCCGTGATGCTGATTGCGTTCCACGTACTCGATGCGCTGAGCGTCCAGGCCGCCCTGTTCAGTTGAGGCCCAACCACCCCGGACGGTGCCGTCGTGGCATTGTCGAGGGGGCCTTCCGCACCTATCGTCAGCCGTCTGTTCATTGCAGTATCAACTACGAATATCGGGCCGAACTGATCAGCGTGGCGCTCCGCGGCGAAGTACAAGGGAACTGTCGATGCGCTCTTGATCACAATAAACGCCTCAACTCGTGAAGCACCTGCCACAGCCGTCGTCACAGCGTCACAGATCGAATTGGTTTGTACCACGCTAATCACGTCCGACGACGACATGCCGAGATGCGAGCGTAAGCTCGCGAAACTCGGATTAGTGGCTAGATCCTCTATCTGACTCTTGACGAGATTCACCGTTGCATCAACCGCGAGGCACGTACGTACGCCCTGCGCCGATACTTGCGATGGCAGAACGATCCCCGCACCGATCATTGCAAGGGCGGTACGCACCCATCGTGTTGCGCTCGGGGACAAATTCTCGAGGATTGTCATTACCAGGAGCACCCGTTTGGATTTACATGCCAAATATACTTCTCAGGAGTCTTGCGGTCGCCGTGGAAGCTTGTATCCATCTTTTCCTTCTTGATGCGAAAGATCTGATACTCAGTCATGACGTAGGCATCGACCTTTTGAGTCTGTGCACTCCAGTATGCCCAATCAGAAAGACTACCACCACCGATCGCTCCCTGATTTAGCGCTGCATGTTGGATCTCCCTCCCGGATGTCGTATCCCATGGACCTCTCCTGTATAGATGTCCGAGGTAGGAGCCGCAGCCGTACGCAATCATCCCCCCACCGACAGGATGTACGTGTACGTCGCCGATCTTGACGTCCAACGTGTTGTACGGCTCGGTCTTCACGCGCGATGCGCCACATTCAGTCGCCACCATGAGGGTGTCCCGAATGAAATACATAGTGCCGTCCGGACGACGGTAAATGTCTCCTGCGGTCTCCCTTCGAAAGCCAACGGAGCCGCCCACGGGGATTCCTTCACCCGCTTCGTAGTGGATGTTTGCCTTATCAACGAGGTCCTTCAGTGCGGCACGTATGCCAGCATCGTCCAATTCTGGTATGGACGTTGAACATGGTACCTCAATGTGTGCAGACTTTGTTTTTTGCTGGCCGTTGACGTAGGCGGTGGCCGAAATAGTTCCCGAGGAGCGGACGCGAAGGGTACATGTTGCTCCGGACGCCTCTACGCATGGCGTGGAGTCGTTTGCCAGACTGCCGTCCGTTATAAACTTCCATTTCAGCCCTCTAAAATCGACCGTATAGCCATGGATTATTGTTGAATCCATGCCGGCAGTGAAGCTTAACGTCTGGCCCCGAATGCCTGTCGCTGACGACGGAGTAAGCGTCAACTCAACCGGCACTCGTACATACTCCAGGTGAGCATTGCCGGAGAAGGACCAGCATGGATGCAGGTGATCGCCGAATTGGGTACCGCATGACCAACTTAGTGGATTGTTCGGTTGTGGATCATTGAAGGCTGTACGCAATGGATAGATAGAGTCGCCCTGGAGCTGAGCGTATTCATCTGTTGTGCCGCTCGAATACCAGATGATAGTCCCGCTTCTCAGGGCAATCGTGCTTTGGTGGCTGGCGTCTCCCGTACCTTGGGGCCGTAATTGATACCGTCACCATCCTCCAGGCCTGGTACCTGTTGGACGTCTCCCGTGGCGTGGAGCATTACGACTGTTGGAAAATGGAAAGACCATCGGGTATTCTGATTCGCATGTCCATCCCACGCATCGATCCTTGCATCGTATGAATCGGACGAGAGGGTGTTCCATTGCCCATACCCCGTTTCGTTCTCGAAGGTGTCCTTCGCGTGAGAATTTGGGGCTCGCCGTTGCGCCACCGGGTAGGTGACGAAATCGTGACATGCCACGGAGGATACAGCCCCGATGAATGCGAGAACCATCGTAGCGGCTCGGCCACGACGCGTGGCATATCGCCAGTTATGATGCCAGGAACTCATTTCGGTGAGAATAACAAGTAGGAGTGAAGAATTGATGATAGTGCGCTACTGAACAGTTCGGCTTGGAATCGCGCGCTGCGTTTATCGTGTTACGGTCCGGCTGTAAGACACTGATTCGTACTGCTGGTAACCCTAGTGATGTTACTTGTAACCGACAAGCGTGAGCGCTCGTTAGCAATATCGGCATACGCTTTTTGATGTGCGACGACCATAGACGGTCATTCATTGCCGCTATCGTGATCGCTGTCCATCTTAAGGCACGTCATGCATCAACGTCGTCATCGTGTGGCGAAGGATGAGGACACTCCGGGCTCTCGATGCCGGTGCTGAGGATGTATTGGTGCGGCCGATCGCCCCTGCGACCGTGAGCACGAGCGCGATCGACAAAGCCTTCATCGCTCCACCGGTCGTGGTGCGCATGGTCATCGCTGGCCCTTATTTTGTCGTCCTGAGCGAAGCGAAGGACCTACGGCGTCACGCTTTCAGCAGCCCGAGCCGCACCAGGCTTTCGGCAGTGGCCACGATGGACTCCTCGCTCGAACGTGGCGCCCATCCGAGCACGCGTCTGGCCTTCTCGTTGGAGCCGTTCTTCACCTTGCCGAGCTCCGGGAGCGTTTGTTTGACGGCTGGCTTTCGCAGCGCGGCAAGTCGTACCATCCAGTTCGGCAGCTGCCGTGCAGGCACACGGGCGGCCGCGTCACCCATGCGATGCGTGAGCACTCTGGCCACGTCGAGCATCGACATGAAGTCACCGGCCACGGCAAGGAACCGCTCGCCGTTCGCGGCGGGATTCGTCATGGCGCGAATGTGCAGGTCCGCAACATCACGCACGTCGACGACACCGAAATAGAGCTTCGGGCATGCGGGAATTGCGCCGTCGAGCATGCTCTTGAGCAGGAGAATGGAGCTCGAGTAGTCAGCGCCCAACACGGGGCCCAGCACGCCAACGGGGTTGATGACCGAGAGCTCGAGGGCACGGCCTTCGGTCGCGATGAAATTCCACGCGGCGCGCTCGGACAACGTCTTTGATTTCACATAGGCGGTAAGGCCCGGTGCGTTCTGGTTGGTCCAGTCCTGTTCGGTGAACGGCGCACTGCGCTGTGCGTGTCCGTACCCAATGGCGGCGAACGACGACGTGAGCACCACACGCTTCACACCCGCATCGCGCGACGCACGCAATACGCGCAGCGCACCTTCACGCGCCGGAATGATCAACTCGTCGTCATGCCTGGGTGCTGTCGCGGGAAATGGCGACGCCACGTGCAGCACATGGTCGCAGCCGGCCACGGCGTCCGCCCATCCCGCGTCCTGCTCGAGATCGGCGACGAAGAACGAGAGCCCGGTGGCGGCTGCGCCGAGCATCGCGCGTACGTCATCCGCGCGCTTTGCGGTGCGCACCGTGGTGCGCACGTCGTGCCCGCCCGCGACGAGCTGGAGGATGATGTGACTGCCAATGAAACCCGACCCGCCCGTGACCAGGACTGTGCTCATCTCACTCCAGTGCTCAGTGCAGGCGGCGATTCGCCTCATCCCAGTCGATTGACGGGGCGACTTCGTCATCGGCCATGGCAAGACTGTCCGTCGCACGCTGAATCACGGGCGCGCCATCCGGCACGGCTTGGCCAAAGTCCAACTCCGCGCGCCGGCAGATTCGTTCATGTCTCGCACGCTCGACGTCGAACGATCGTATGCCGAAGGTCTCACTCAGGCGATCAAGCCGCGCGTGCATTGCCTCGTGAATGAGACACGCCGCCACCTGTGAATCCGAGAATTGTGCGTTCACCATGAACGTGAGCTCGAGCAGCACGGCTCGCCTGTCGGAAAAGTAAGCACCTCGACAGGGAAAGCGTTCCACGACAATACGTAGGACGTCGCGCCTGAGGTGTGCATATCGCGCCGGCTGATACGTATGAATGCGATGGAGTATGCGTTCCGCCCGCGCGAACACCTCGCGTGTCTCGACGTCGGCCTGGGTGTTGATGACGTCCACAGGAATGCCGGCGATCACTCGTGACTCGGCCCTTGGCAGGCCCATGCGTCGAACCAGCGAGTCGAACCAGCCTCCAGGCATTGCTTCAATCTCCGGCTATCCAGTGGACTGTTTTGTATATCGTAGGACCTAATTTCATGGCCGAAGAGCAGGTCCTTCGCTGCGCTCGAGGACGACACCGCTATCACAACTTTTGTCACAAATAACTAATGGCAATGCTGTTCAGTTAACTGTCATCCCGCAGGAAGCGAGCGAGTGTCGAAATATACTTTCCGCACCCCGAGCTCCCAGGACGGGACAGCAGTTCCCGACAGTCGCTGCGCTCCTGCGGGATGACAACCTGACAACAGTCTAAAGTATTCTTGTATTCTTGCGGGATGACCGTCTAAAGCGCCCCTGCGTGACGACAGCTCATAGGGAAGCTGTCATCCCGCAGTGACGCGAACGGCGTGAACAGGTCGACGCCAAAGCCCGCGCCTCATATCCAGAAGCGCCACGGCAGCGGCACCATTGCCGACGCGATCCAGATGACCGGGGCGAGTGCAAAGCCGGCGGATTGGCGAGCGCACTCAGGCTCGTTCGTGACGTGCATGATTGGGCGTCAGACTGACTGCTCGAGGATGTCCAGCCCTCGAGACGCCGTCCGACGATCGATGTTGAGCGCCGGCAAGAGCAGCACATCACCCGACTGACTCGCCACCAGGAGACCGTTTTTGCGGCAACGGTCGGCCAGGGCGCTTCCATACTCGTCCTCCTCGAAGTGCAGGCCGATCGCGAGGCCGAGCATGTTGAGGGTCAGCTTCGATCCGAACTCGATCCCGCCGAGGCGCTCCCGGAAGTAGTCGCTGGTCGCGGCGACCTGGGCCAGCAGCTTTCGCTTGTCGTGCATGATGCGCCGTATGCTGGCGATCGCCACGTCCGTACTTCGCGGATGCCATCCGTAGGTCGAGTAGAACTCTCCCTTCGCCTCCATCGTCTCGCCGACCGCGGCCGTTGCAAGCATGGCGCCCATGCCGGCCACGCCGCCGGAAATCGCCTTGGCGATGCAAATGATGTCAGGCTCGATGTCGAAGTGCTCCGTTGCGAAGATTCTCCCAGTGCGGCCGAAGCCGCAGGCCACTTCATCGAGAATGAGCAGGGTGCGATAGCGCGTGCACAGTGCCCGAAGCCCTTCCATGAACCCGGGCTGCGGTATGCAGACGCCGAGGTTGATGCTCACCGGCTCCATGATGAACGCCGCGACGTCCCGCCGCTTGAGCCGCGTCTCGATACGGTCGAGCGCATCCTCATCCAACGGCCGCCTGATCTTGTGGCAGCTTGGAAGGAGACGCGGGAACTTTTCGCGATACTCCGAGCCGGCGACACTCATCGCGCCGAACGTGTTCCCGTGATAACTCTCCTCGAGCGACACGAATGCGTGCCGCTTCGTGTGCAGCATCGCCGCCTGGATCGCGAGCTCCACCGCCTCCGAGCCCCCGGTCGCGCGAAAGCA
>JAQBPY010000096.1 GCA_028287285.1 Gemmatimonadota bacterium | reverse complement strand
ATGCTCATGCCGCCTTTCCTCCCTTCGCGAGTGCGACCGCTTTCTGCACCGCTTCATCCATGTCGGACGACGCGCTGAAGCCGTTGTCGGCGAGAATCTTCAATGCGATTTCCTCGTTCGTGCCCGTAAGGCGAATGACGATGGGGATCGTGAGCGGATTGGCCTTCGTCGCCGTCACGATGCCGTTCGCGACGTCGTCCGTGCGCGTGATGCCGCCGAAGATGTTGAACAGAATGGCCTTCACACTCGGATCCGCGGTGATGATGCGGAGCGCGTTCACGACCTTCTCCGGATTCGACGAGCCGCCGATGTCCAGGAAGTTCGCGGGCTCGCCGCCGTAGTACTTCACGAGATCCATCGTCGCCATCGCGAGGCCAGCGCCATTCACCACGCAGCCCACGTCGCCCTCGAGCTTGATGAACGTCAGGTGCGAATTGCGCGCATCCACTTCACTCGGCTCCTCGGCGGTCTCGTCACGCAGGGCCTCGAGCTCCGGGTGACGATCGAGCTCGTTGTCGTCGATGGAGATCTTCGCGTCGAGTGCGAGCACTTCGCCGGCGGGCGTCACGACCAGCGGATTGATTTCCGCGAGCGACGCGCCGTTCTTCATGAACGCCTGGTACAGCGACATCATGATCTTGGATGCCTGGCGCACCTTCTTGATGTCGTCGAACAGAAAGAAGCCAAGTTCCGAGGCCTGATACGGCTGGAGTCCGTATCTCGTATCGATCGGCATCTTGAGAATCTTCTCGGGCGTCGTCGCAGCGACTTCCTCGATGTCGATGCCGCCGGCCGGGCTCACCATGAACACCGGCTTCCTGGTCGCGCGGTCGAGGATGATGCCGACGTACGCTTCCGTCGCGATGTCCGCGACGGCCGTCACGAGCACGGTATAGACCGTGAGTCCCTTGATCTGCATGCCGAGGATTTTGCCGGCGACCTCTTTCGCCTCTTCGGGCGTCTTTGCGAGCTTCACGCCGCCGGCCTTGCCGCGCCCGCCCGCGTGCACCTGGGCCTTTACCACCACCATGCCGCCAAACTTCTTCGCGATCGCTTCGGCCTGTTCGGGCGTCGTCGCAATTTCGCCTGCAGGAATCGGCACGCCTTCGGCGCGCAGGATGTCCTTGGCTTGAAACTCGTGGATGTTCACGCGCTCTCCGCTGTAATGGTCGTTCCTGCGTCACCGCGCACCGCTTCGCGGCCGCGACTGAGTTCCGTTATCACTGCTCTTCCGCCCGTACGCTTCACAAAATCGATGGCCGCGCGAATCTTGGGCGCCATGCTCCCCTCGCCAAACGCGCCGGCCGTGTCCATCCGTTCCGCCTCGGCCGCACTCAACCGCGTGAGCGGCCGCTGCTGCGGCGTGCCCCAATCGGCATAGACTGCGTCGACGTCAGTAATAATAAGGAGGAGCGAGGCCCCAAGGTCGCGCGCGAGCACCGCCGCCGCGAGATCCTTGTCCACTACGGCATCCAGCCCCTCCCAGCCCTTGTCCGGGTCGTCGTAGATCGGCACGCCGCCACCCCCGCATGCGATGACGATAGTGCCCTGCTCCACCAGCCGCTTGATGATCTTGAGCTCGTGGATCGCCTGTGGCACCGGGCTTCCCACCACCTGCCGCAGGTTTCCCTTCCCATCCCGCTTGATCACATGCCCCTGGGCCCGATGCTCCTCGGCGCGCACGTCATCGAGCGCCTGGCCCACGAACTTGGTCGGACTCTTCAGCGCAGGGTCATCCTGGCGCACCTGGACCTGCGTCACGACCGTCACCACGTCGCGCGGTGACTGCGCCTTGCGGAGCGCATTCTCCACCGATTGCTGAATCATGTAGCCGATCCATCCCGCCGTCGCCGCGACCAGGACCCCGAGCGGCAGCGGGCTCGCCTCATTCCTCGCCAGTTCATTCCGCACCAGCTCGTCGCCCACCTGCGGGCCGTTGCCGTGGACGATGCAGACATTCCAGCCGTCGTGCGCGAGGTCCACGATGGGGCCGAGGCTTTCGCGGGTGTGGCGGAACTGGTCGTAGATGGTGCTGTGCTCGCCCGCAGGTGCGAGCGCATTGCCGCCCAGGGCGATGACGGCCGTCGGAACGACCTGTAACGTGGTCATTTAGCTGTCATCTCGAGTGTTGGAGGGCCATTGCCGGACTGTCATCCCGCAGGAGTGAGCGCAGCGAACGAGTGTCGGGAGACATGTTGCTGTCATCCCGCATGAGCGAGCGCAGCGAGTGAATGTCGGGAGATACTGTCGCTGCGCCTTGGGTCAGCCACGAGCACCGTCCGGCAATCTCCCGACACGCGCACAGCGCGTGCGGGATGACAGGAGCCAGCATCGGCGGCCGGACTGTCATCCCGCATGTCGGGAGATCCGTTGCTGTCATCCTGCATGTCGGGGCAACTATTGCTGTCATCCCGCATATCTGAAGATGCCGCTGTCATCCCGCAGGAGTGAGCGCAGCGAACGAGTGTCGGGAGATACTGTCGTTGCGCCTTGGGCCAGCCACGAGCACCGTCCGGCAAT
>JAQBPY010000065.1 GCA_028287285.1 Gemmatimonadota bacterium | reverse complement strand
TTCATTCTCCTGCTCGTCTGGTTCTTTACCTATTTCCTGAACAAGTCCTCCGCCAACGCGAACGAGGTGGTCATCCATTACATGGACCGTCTCCTGTGGACGCACGTGGAGAGTCCGGATGCGCCCGAGCACATGCTGCTCAACGGCATCCTCTCCACGCACAGGAAGCTGCCCATCTACAGTGCCATCGGTTTCGTGTGGTTCTCCACACGGTTGTTCGGCTCGATGCGCACCGTGCTTGCCAGCGTATTCGACATCGAGAACGAGCGAAGCATCATTGCGGGCAAGATCTTCGACATCCAGATGACGGTGCTCGCCACCGCGCTGATCACCGCCAACACGCTCATCAGCACGTACGTACTTCTGGCGACGAACGGCAGTGTGCAGATCCTCGAGGACCTCGGAATTCGCAAGGACGTGATGGGGGCGGCCAAGGCAACGGGCAGCCATCTCGTTGCGACGCTGCTGCTCGCCACGATGTTCTTCTCGCTGTACAGGTATCTCCCGGTGCGGCGTGTGCGCACGAAGACCGCGTGGATTGCCGCCGCCTTCACCTCCGCCATGTTCGAGTTCGCGAAGTTCGTCTTCACGGCGTACGTGCATTCGTTCAACCCGAGCTCGCTCTATACCGGCACCGTCGCGACGCTCGTGGGTATCGTGTTCTGGGTGTACTACGCGGCCCTCATCTTCATCCTCGGTGGCGAGGTGGGGCAGGTCTACGAGCTCCGGCACACCCGCCGCAAGCAGCGTGAAGCATTTCTCGAGTGAGTCCGCCACGGTGTGGCGCGAAGGTTGCCTAGGTCCTGAGTGAACGAACTACCCTGGGGAGGCCCCACCATGCGCAAAATGCTGATTGGCGCCGTCATCCTCGCGCTGCCGCTCGCGGCGTGCAAGAAGACGGGCGATGACACGTACGAAGTGAAGACGCCTACTGTGGGGACGGAGACGCACACCGTCACCACGCCGAGCGTCGACGTCGGTACGCGAAAGGATACCATCAACACACCGGTCGTCGGAACGAAGCCTGAGACGCTGGTTGTCCAGAAGCCCGTCGTCGGCACCAAGAAGACGGTTGTCTCCACGCCGACGGTCAAAGTCACCAAGCCGTAATGCGGCCGGGTGAACGGTAAAGACAGCGAGGGCACGCCATGATACATTGGTGTGCTCTTGTCTTTTTCACCGCCCAATTCGCCCAACATGCTCGCAGACATCCGTTCGGACACAGTCACCAAGCCGTCCCGCGCCATGCGACAGGCCATGGCAGATGCGGAGGTCGGCGACGACGTCCTCGACGGCGACCCGAGTGTTCGGCTGCTCGAAGACCGCATCGCACGGCTGCTGGGCAAGGAGGCCGCGCTATTCTTTCCCACCGGTTCCATGGGGAATCTCGTGGGCGTTGCGGTGCATACGACGCCGGGCTCCGAGGTCCTGGTCGACAGCAACGCGCACATCATGCAGGGCGAGATGGCCGGTGTGGCCACGATGAGCAGCATACAGTTCCGGCTCGTTCCCTCCAGCGAAGGGCGATCGATCATGTGCGCGGAAGACCTGCGGCGATCCATTCGCCCTGTGTCGAAGCACAATCCGCTCACGACGCTCATCTGTCTCGAGAACACCCATAACGGGGCGGGCGGCGCGGTAACATCCATTAGTGAGTCGCGGATGATGGGCGCCATCGCACGTGATGCCGGCATCCCGGTGCACATGGACGGCGCGCGGCTGTGGAACGCGAGTGCCGCCGCCGGAGTACCCATCGCCGAGTTCGCGGCATGCGCAGATACCGTGATGCTGAGCCTTTCCAAGGGACTCGGCTGTCCGGTGGGCGCCATCCTTGTGGGCGATGCGTCCACGATGGACCGTGCGCATCGCATTCGCAAACGGGTGGGCGGTGGCATGCGCCAGTCGGGTGTGCTTGCGGCTGCAGCGCTGCATGCGCTCGACGTGAACCTGGACAGGCTGTCCGACGACCATGCCAATGCGCGCCTGTTTGCCGGGCTGGTGGAGGGAGCGGCCGGAGCGACGGTCGTTCCGCCGGACACCAACATCGTGATGGTGGACCTGCCGCCGTCGGTCACGGCGAGCGACGTGGCAGCGAAGGCCAGGGAGATGGGAGTGCTCATCTCCGTCTGGACGCCATCCCGCATTCGGGCGGTGGCGCATCTGGACGTGGATGCAGATATCATGACGCAGGCGGCGGCGGTGGTGCGGTCGGCGATTGAAGCCTGCGCGGCGTAGCGTTGTTTCGCCCTTGACGCCGGGTTAGATTTCCGGTGTCCCAGGTCCCGAAGGGCGGCAGCCTTCTAACTCCGTCAGGACCCCGAAGGTAGCAGCGGCATGAGGTGTCTGACGTCGCTTCGTCAGGCCTGGGGCAATCCGGCGCTGGGAGTCTCGTTACGAGCTTCCGGCGCCGTTGCGTTTCAGGGCTGGCTTTTTTCGAGCTGGTGCAGCCGCGCAATCAACTTCGTTGCCTGCACGCTCCGATCATATCGCCCGCTGCCGGCGATCGACTGCGGATATTCACCGCGCGCGTACTGCTCGTACCGTGAGCGAATCACGCGCGCGATGCCCTGCACGCTGGACGGATCGACAACGTCGGCGCCACTATTCTCGAGCACGAGCGCCGTGGCGCACTGCGGTGTGGCAAGCACCAGCATCCACGCGTCGAACCGCATGTATTCATAGATCTTGGCGGGGATGGCGAAGTCGCTGTCCTGGGGAAGGCTGAGCAGCATGGCCGCTCCCGCCATGAATTCGAGAATCTCCCGTCTCGGAACGGACGGTCCAATGTCCACGAACTCGCTCACCCCTTCCTGCTCGGCAAGCAGCCGCGTGCCGCCAGAGGCGTCGACGTCGCCCAGGAACGTGAGCTTCAACTGGGCCGGGTTCAGGCCAAGATCCCGAATGACCAATGCTGCCGCGCGAAACACCAGGCGCGGATCGCGATCCAGGTAGATCGATCCCGCGAAACGAATGTTGAAGCAGCGGTCGCGCGTGGTGGGCGGCACTGGCTCGTCGTCGCAGCCGTTCCGTACCGTCTCGATCTTGTGGGCCGCCGCGGGATACGCGTTGCGCATGGCAGCGGCGCCCGCCTCGGTGTTCATCGTGACGAGCGCGGCCGCATCGATGAACCGCTCCTCCCACTGTTTGGCCAGACGGAAAAAGGTGGGACATGATACATAGTCCGGTACGCGCTCCACGAGGCTCCATGGATCCCGCATATCGAGCACATGGGGTACGCCCAACGCTCGCGTGAGCTGGCGGCCCGCCTCGTGGGTCATATGCGGTGGCCCCGACGTCACGACGGCAGAATAGGTTCCCGTCTGCATCAGGCGCTTTGCGAGGCGAGCGGCGGCGCGTGCCCAGTTGCCGTCGCGTGAAAACTCCACGCGTGCGAAATATGTCCGGCTGAATGTGCTGCCGACCACCGGCTTTTCTGCATTCACCACGGCCGCCCTGTTTTCCTCGTCGTAGGAGGGACGCTTGCGCCCGAAGCGCACGACAGTGCGAATGGCCGGCCACCAGCGCGCCTGGAGGCGGCTCACGAGCGGCGGCTGATCCGGCACCGTGAAAATGCGCGTGCCCCGCGGCAGGCTGGCGAGACTCGGGCGGTCCACCACCCGCAACGCGCGAAAATCGCGTGCGATGACGTCGATCTCCCAGCCCGCATCCGCCAGAAACCGCGCCATCTGCTGCCAGCGTCGTCCGCCCACCTGTGGATCGGGGGGAAATGCATAGCTGATGATCAGGAGACGTTTCGCGCCCGCCGTGCCACTCGGCTCGCTGGCGAAATACAGCGGAAGGGAACCCTCGCTCACGCGGCGCGAAGCTCGGCGATCATTACCCGAAGCACGCGAATGCGCTCACCGTGCAACAGGAACAGCGTAGCGACATACGTCACTGCGCCCACGCCGGAGAGAACGAGCAGCCGCGTCAATGGCGTTGACCCATAGAGCTCGAAGTGATTCCATAACATGACCGTGACTGCCATGGCGATGTTGCCGCTCAGCGCGGGCCAGATGGCAAGAAAATAATCCCTGACCGGCAGCTCAATGGCCTTGAACACGAAACGATAGGTGGGGAAAAGTACGATCGGATGGACGAGAATCCACGCGGCCGCCACCCCTGCCGCGCCCCAGTGGCTGCCGACGATGAAGCCGAAGGGCAGGACGACCGCGCCGACGGCATTCCACCGCATCAGCACCCGCGTTTCGCCAAGCGCGGCCAGGACCTGCGAGATCATGGGCGCAATGGAACGCACGCCCGAGTAGATCGCCAGCAGGCGAAGCGGCACGATGGCCGCGCGCCATGGCTCGCCAAGCGCAACGATCACCAGCGGGCCGGCCACGAGCGCGAGCCCCATGGTGGCGGGAAAGGTGATGACCGCGATGGCTTCGGTGATCCGGAGCAGGTAGCGGCGAAGGGCAGGCGGGTCGTCACGCACCGCCGACAGCACCGACGGCGTGACCCGGATGACCATCGACGTGACCTTTTCGATGGGGACGTTGGCCAGCGTCCAGCCAAAGGTGTACGCTCCCAGCGCCGCCTTGCCCGCCACCCTCCCTACGACCGCGAAGTCCGCGTTGGAAAAGACATACCACGCAAGGCGCGCGACGATCATGTGCGAGCTGAACGTGATGGCCTGCTGAAGATCCGCCTTGCGCGGCACGGCAAACCGCGTGGGGCTCGACAGGACGAGAATGATGCTCAACGCCAGCGAGCCGGCAATCTGTCCGGCGACAAGCGACCAGAACCCCATGCCGTCCAGCGCAAAAATGACGGTTACCGCAGCGGTCAGCAGGGTCTGGGTCCCCTCGCCCGCCGCGAGGCGCTTGAAGCGCATTTCCCGCTGCAGGAGCGCCGAGGGAACCGTTTGGAAGCTGCTGATGAGCAGGGTACAGCTCAGTGCGAGCACGATCGTGCGCACCTCGGGCACGCCAAACGCGGCCCCCACGGGCGTGGCCGCCGCCAGCGAGATCAGCATGGCCACCAGGCCGATCATGATCGCCACGGAGTTGACCTGCTTCACCTGGGCCTCTGAAAGAGACCGCAATGTGACGACCGCCGACCCGATGCCGAATTCGCTCACGAGCGTGACCAGGCCCATGTAGATCATGGCCATGCCCACAAGGCCGAATGCATCCGGACCAAGGACGCGCGCGACGACGATGGTCGAGATCCAGGTGGCGGCCTGGCCGATCCACTTTACCCCGCTCGTCCAGAGAATGCCTCGCATCAACGACCGATCGAGATCCGCGCTGCGCGTGGCGGCGCTATTGGTGATCAGGTCAGTGGGAGCGGGATCCTCCCGGTCGTTCGCGGGTGGCAGTGCTTCAATTGTCACGAAGACGGGGGAGAGTTGGAAAAAGGCCCGCCGGCGGGTGGGAGGCTCGGCGCGCGGCCCTGCGTACAACTTATTGCGCGCACGGATTTCCGGCGAGTGCTCACGCGTCCCTCACACGCGGGTTTGCCGCACAGTAAATTACGGCACAATGGCTCTCGCTCTCGCTCGCAAGTACCGGCCCCGCACCTTCGCCGACGTCGCTGTCCAGGGGCATGTCGCCGCCACGCTCAAGGGCGCCATCGCGCGCAACCGCGTTGCGCACGGTTATCTGCTGTGCGGCCCGCGCGGTGTGGGCAAGACGACACTCGCACGCGTGCTCGCCATGGCACTCAACTGCGAGCGGCGCGGTGACCCCACCCTGGGCGGCGAGCCCTGCGGCGAATGCCAGAGCTGCCAAAGAATCTGGAGTGGCGCGTCGTCGCTGGACGTCGTGGAAATCGACGCCGCCTCCAACCGTGGCGTTGACGACGCCCGCGACCTGCGCGAGCGCGCCATGTACGCCCCCTCGGGCGATGACCAGTACAAGGTCTACATCGTCGACGAAGCGCACATGCTCACCCGCGAAGCATGGAACGCGCTGCTCAAGGTGCTGGAGGAGCCGCCACCGCGCGTCGTGTTCGTTTTCGCCACCACCGAACCGCAGAAGATCGCCCAGGCGGCCGCACCGGTGCTGAGCCGTCTCCAGCGCTTCGACTTCAAGCGCATCGGGCCGGCCGACATCCGCCAGCGTCTCGAGCGGGTACTGGCCGGCGAAGGCGTGTCCGCACATGCCGATGCCCTGTCCATGATTGCGCGGGCAGCCGACGGCTCCATGCGCGATGCCCTGTCGCTCACGGATCAGGTGCTGGCCATGGGAGACGGCGAGCTCTCTCCGGAGCGCGTCCGCGATGCACTCGGACTCGTCCCGGAAGATGAGTTCCTGGATCTGCTCGACCTGCTGTCCCAGCGCCGAGCGGGTGATGTCTTTGCGTTCGTGGGCCGGCTGGCTGATGCCGGCATCGACTTCGGCCAGTTCCTTACCGGTTTTGCCGATATCGTTCGCGCGCAGCTCGCGGTCACCCTTGGCGGCACGTCGGTTGAAACGAGCGAGCGCGTGCGGGATGCGCTGGCGCAGCGGAAAGATGCATTCAGCGCCGGCGATCTGCTTCGCATGCTGTCGGCGCTCACGGAGCTCGAACCGCGGTTCCGGAAAAGCGGGCAGCAGCAGCTCCTCCTGGAAGCGTTGTTCGTCCGGTTTGCCCTGCTCGATCGTACGGTGTCGCTCGAGGCAGTGCTGCGCGGCATTGGCGGAGGTCAGGGTGGCGCGGTGATCGAGCCGGAGCCTCGGCGGGCGGCACCCCTTGCTGCACCGGCTCCCCTCAGAGACGCACGACCGGCAAGGCCCGCTGATTCACCTGCCTCTGACTGGCGTGCGGTCATCGCGAATGCTGATATGCCTGCTGTTGCGCCTGTCAAGCCGCCCACCGCGCCAATAGCTGTGCCCGCCAAGGCGGTTCCAATGCCGCAAGCGAGCACATCACTAGGGGAAAAGATTCCCGACGTCAGCCACGTATCCGAGCGGTGGGATGAGCTTGTGGCGTCCCTGCGGGCGACGGGGAAGAGCCTCGCCGCAACGGCGCTTCAGCATTCCGCCCCCCAGGCCATCAACGCCAAGGGCGAAGTCACCATCGAGCTCGAAGAGGCCAATCCGGTGTATGAAAGGGGATTGGAAGAGGCAAAGGCGGAGTTGACCCAGACGCTTCGAGGATGGTTTCCCGGCATCCAGCGCATCGTGGTGCGAGCCGCCGCGGCATCCGCCCTGCCGCCGGCGCGGCTCACTGACGAGATGGTGCGCAGCGAACGGCTGTCGGCCATGCGGCGCCGGGATCCGGTGCTCGACAAAGCCATCGACGCGCTCGATCTCGATCTTGTCGACTGACCTGAGCGTGGGTTCCGCACTTGCTTGCCCCGCCCGTGCAAGGCGGCGTAGCTTATGTCCCCTGACCGGTAGCAGAGAGAATGGCTGACATCATGAAGCTCCTCGCGCAAGCGCAGGAGATGCAGGGAAAATTCCAGGCGATCGACGCGGACCTCCAGAGCCAGACCGTGACGGCATCCGCTGGTGGCGGCATGGTCTCGGTCGAAGTGAACGGCAAGGGCACCGTCCGCTCCATCAAGATTGATCCAGGCATCGTGAAGGCTTCCGACGTGGAGATGCTCGAGGACCTCGTGCTCGTTGCCGTGACGGAGGCGCAGAAAAAGGCGCAGGACATCCAGCAGCGTGAGATGGGCAAGCTGACCGGCGGGCTGTCGCTGCCCTTCAAGCTTCCGTTTTGACGAGTTGGCATGTCGGCCATTGACGATCTCACCGGGGAGCTGGCCAAGCTTCCCGGCATCGGGCGCAAGACGGCGCTTCGGCTCACGTACCACCTGCTCAAGCAGCCCCCCGAGCAGGGCCGCCGGCTGGCGGATGCGTTGCGAACATTGTCGGACAAGATTCGCCCCTGCTCGCGATGCTTCAACCTCACGGAGGAGGAGCTGTGCGTGATCTGCCGCGATCCACGTCGCGATCCCGCCATGATCTGTGTGGTGGAGGAAGCGGCGGACATCGGCGCAATCGAGCGAGCGGGAGAGTATCGCGGACATTATCATGTGCTGGGCGGCCGGCTGTCTCCACTGGACGGCGTGACACCGGACGACCTGAACATCTCGCAGCTGATCCGGCGTATCGAGGCCGGCGGCATTCGTGAAGTCATCCTCGCAACGAACCCGAGTCTCGAAGGAGAGGCCACCGCATTGTACGTGCAGCGACAACTCTCGTCGTTCGAGCTCAGTGTCACCCGCATTGCCCGCGGCCTGCCCGTGGGCGGTGATCTCGAGTATGCGGATGGTGTCACCATTGCGCAGGCGCTGTCTGCACGGAGGGCCATGTGAGCGCGCCGTCACGGCTCCGTCTCGCCGGCCTGGGCTTCCTTGGCGGATTGGGCGTTGGGCTGGTACTCTGGTCAGTGCAGGTGCAGCGCAGTCGTCGTGAGCTGTTCAGCAAGTCACCCGTACGTCGTCTCGCCGCACTCGGCTACCTCGGCGGCCAGCCGAGTGCCGACACGGCGAGGCTGCTCGTGGAATATGTGGATTGGGAGCAGCGTCCCATGCTTCGCAAACGCGGCCGGCATCTGCTGCGCCGCATGAATGCATACCTCGACTAGGCAGAGATTCTCATGCCCGTAGGCGCCGCGAGCTGGTCGTTCACCGAGGACGACTTCGCCGCCATCACCGACTCGCTCAACCGTTTTCTCTACGAGAGCAACGCGAGATGTTCGCTGCTGGTCGACCGCAGCGGACAGCTGGTCGCGACGGTTGGCGAACAGCCCAAGTTCGACCCCACGGCGTTCGCCACGCTCACCGCGGCGGACTTCAGCGCGAACGATCAGCTGGCGAAGCTGATAGGTGAGACGGACTTCAACTCGCTCTTTCACCAGGGTGAAAAGGAGTCCATGTACCTCGCCGACGTTGCGCGCCGGGTCATTCTCGTGGTGTTGTTCGACAACCGGACCACGCTTGGTCTCGTCCGCCTGAAGATGAAGCAGACAGTCGAAGAGCTGACGCAGTTGTTCCAGCAGGTATTCGCGCGTCCGACGGCGGCACAGGGCGGGGCTCCCGGCCTGCTTGCCGGCGCCGATGACGAAATCGACAAGCTGTTTCAATAGGAGACGAGACAGCCATGTCGATGATCAACTACGCGTCACGCGAGATCAACTGCAAGATCGTCTACTACGGCTCGGGGCTGGGTGGCAAGACCACCAATCTCGAGCACGTGTACGGCAAGGTGCAGCCCGATACCCGCGGTAAGCTCATCTCGCTCGCCACGGAAACCGAACGCACCTTGTTCTTCGATTTCCTGCCTGTGGACCTGGGAACCATTCGCGGCTTCAAGACACGCTTTCACCTGTACACGGTGCCCGGCCAGGTCTACTACAATGCCAGCCGCAAGCTGATCCTCAAAGGAGTGGACGGGCTTGTCTTCGTGGCCGATTCGCAGACCGAGCGCATGGAAGCGAATCAGGAGGCGATGCAGAATCTCTACGACAACATGGCCGAGTACGGCTATGATCTGACGAAGATGCCTTTCATCATTCAGTACAACAAACGCGACCTGCCCAACGCAGCACCCATCAAGGAGCTGCAGGCAGCGCTGAACCCTGGATGGGAGATCACCGATCCCGCCAAACAGCGCGTCACGCCCGATCCATTCCACGCGGGTGAATTTCTCGTGGAGCAGCTGCCCACCGGCGAGTGGGTGGAGCGCGCGCCGTACTTCGAGGCTGTTGCCATGACGGGCGATGGTGTCTTCGAGACGCTTCGTGGAGTCAGTAAGCTTGTCCTCAAGTCTCTCGCTTAATTCCAACAGAGTCGCGTGAACCTCCCCAACGCCGTTACCGCTGGCCGCATCGCCGTTACGCCGCTCATCGCGTGGCTGCCAATGGCGCCTTCGTCCGGGTTGAGGCTGGTGGCATTCCTGCTGTTCGTGGTGGCCGCCGTTACGGACTACGTGGACGGCCAGCTCGCGCGCTCGCGCAAGGAAGAAACAGACCTTGGACGTCTGCTCGATCCGCTCGCGGACAAGCTGCTGCTCGTCGCCACGTGCATCCCGATGTTCCTGTTGATGCGCGGCGGCTCACCGATGGTAGATACGTGGCCCGCCAAGGCGCTGAGCAACGTGCTGCCTTTCCGTACGCCGTTCGGGGATGTCTCGCTGGCCTGGTGGGTGCTCGCCCTCATCCTGGGCCGCGAGTTGTTCATGACGATTTTCCGCCAGGTGGCCGCTAGGCGCGGCGTGGTCATCTCGGCCATCGGACCGGCCAAGTGGAAGACGGGCCTGCAACTGTTGTGGATCGGCTCCGCCTATTGTTGGTTCTTTGCCGCCACCCTCGCCGCGAGCAAGGGCTGGGACACGACGCTCTGGAACAGCTTCGCGAACTTCAACGGCGTCGTTGGCGTGCTCGCGATGATCGGGTCGATTGCACTGACGATCTACTCACTCGGCTTGTATCTGCGGAGTTATGGGCGGGTGCTGCGGGTCTAGTCGGTCAGTCGGTCGGTCGGTGGGTCGGTGGGTCGGTCGGTCAGTCAGTCAGTCAGTCGGTCCGCTGGCTCGATCATTATTTGCGCACTGATTGACTCGCAGCTGACTGACCGACTCACCGACTGACTGACTCACTCACTGACTGACTGACTGACTGACTGACTGACCGCAATCATGAAAATCGAAGTCGTCACCATCGGCGATGAGTTGCTGCTCGGCTACACTATCGACACCAACGCCGCGCACATCGCACGCGCCCTCGCCGCCGAAGGGGTGGAGATCGTCCGTCGCACCACCTGCGGCGATACCGCCCAGTCCATCGCATCCGCCGTGAGCGAAGCACTCGATCGTGCCGGCGCCGTGATAACAACCGGCGGTCTCGGGCCCACAAGCGACGATCTCACCAAACCTGCCATCGCTGCGGTGTTTGGCCGCGAGATGGTTCTGGACGAAGAACATCTCGCATGGATGGAGGAACGCTGGCGCACCCGCTTTCAGCGGACGATGCCCGTGTCAAACCGTCAGCAGGCACTGTTGCCCGCAGGCGCCACGAAGCTCACCAACCATCATGGGTCGGCACCCGGCATCTGGCTCGAGGATGAACGGGGCCGTTGGGTGGCAATGCTGCCTGGCGTTCCGCGCGAGATGCGGGGCATGCTCGCGGATACGCTGCTGCCGCTCGTGCGTGAGCGCGCCGGTAGCGGAGGGCGCGTGGTCCGCTCCTGTACCCTTCGCACAACAGGCATCGGCGAATCGCACATTGCAGATCTGATTGGCGCAATCGAGGGCGGAGTCGGTGACGTCGGCCTTGCCTACCTTCCCAATGCCGACGGTACCGATTTGCGGCTCACGGTGCGCGACGTTGGCGCGGACGATGCGGACGTCCTCCTGTCAGAGGCGGCATCCCGCCTGCGTTCCGTCGTGGCCGACTATACCTACGGGGAGGATGCAGCTGATCTCGCCAGCGTCGTGCTGGAGCTCTGCCGTTCCGCGGGGGTGACGGTAGCCGTGGCCGAGAGTTGCACGGGGGGGCTGCTCGGCGCTCGGCTCACGGAGATTCCAGGGAGCAGCGATGTGGTGAACGGTGGTGTGATTGCCTACGCGAACGCCGTGAAAACCAGCATGCTGGGTGTTTCGCCAGAAACCCTCGCCGAGCATGGTGCGGTCAGTGAGCCGGTCGCGCGGGCGATGGCGACGGGCGTGCGCAGGGCCGTAGACGCCGGCGCGGCGATGGCAATTACCGGAGTGGCAGGGCCCGGCGGAGGATCGGAGGTGAAGCCGGTGGGCACGGTATGGATCGCACTCGACTTTCGGGGCAGCGTGGAAGCGCGCCGCTACAACTTCGTGGGTGATCGTGGAGAGATTCGCCATCGCGCGGCGCAGGCAGCCCTGGAGATGCTTCGCCGGCGTCTCCTGTCATCCTGAACGTTCGCGATTGACGACAATCTTCACGGTGCAAGTCTTGCCCGGCTACCGCGCGACCCGCGACATTTAGAGCGTACTCAGGGACTCCAGCGAATGACCGACGAAGAACAGCTTCCGCCAGACCAGAATTTTACTGACGACTCCGTGCCATCGGCCGAGTCCGACGTGTCCGTCGCCGACGATCCGAATGCTGGCGATGATCAGCGCGAGCGCTATCTGCGCCTTGCGGCCGAGTACGACAATTATCGCAAGCGGACGAGCAGGGAGCGTCAGGAAGCGCACGTCCGCGGGCAGGCGGACATGCTCAGGGAGCTCATCGACCCGCTCGACGACCTCGGACGTTTTGCGCACGTGGATCCGGCAACGACCGATGCCAAGACCGTCATTGACGGAATGGCGCTCGTCGAAAAGAAGCTGGCCAAGGTGCTGAACACGCTGGGAATGGAAATCCTGAATCCGGTGGGGGCGCCCTTTGATCCCGCGCTGCACGAAGCGGTAATGACCGAGGCCGCCGCCACGCCCGAAGAGGATCATTCCGTCGCGCGCGTGTTCCAGGTCGGCTACGTGTTCAACGGACAGCTGCTGCGTCCGGCGCGCGTCGTCGTGAAGCAATGGAACGGCTGACCACGTAAGGTCTGCCATGCAAACATCGATCGACTACTATGCGGTACTTGGCGTGCCCAAGACGGCCACGCACGAGGAGATCAAGAAGCAATATCGAAAGCTCGCGTCCAAGCACCATCCGGACAAGAACCCGAACGATTCCAAGGCTGCGGACAAGTTCAAGGGAATCTCCGAAGCATACCAGACGCTGGGGAACGAAGAAAAGCGGAAGCAGTACGACGCCATGCGCAGCCTTGGCTCCATCGGTGACTTCAGCGCACGCTCGCAGCGTCCACGAGGAAGTAGTAGCGGCGGCGGCGCCTATTCCCAGCCCGGTGCAGGCGGAATCAACTTCGAGGATCTCGGCGCCGCGGGGTTTGGTCCGCTCGGCGACATCTTCAGCCAGATGTTCGGCGACGCGCGCGCGCAGCAGAATGCGAAGCCGCGCGGACCGACTCGTGGCCAGGACGTGGAAACGACCCTCGACGTCGACTTTCGCATGGCCGCACTCGGCGGCAAGCTCCAGGTCGAGCAGCCCGTCACGGAAGAATGCGCGACGTGCCACGGTACGGGTGCGGCACCCGGCGCCAGGATCGTCAACTGCACCGAGTGCAACGGCCGGGGCACGATCAGCTTTGGCCAAGGCGGATTTGCCGTGCAGCGGCCCTGCCCGGTGTGTCTGGGCCGTGGGCAGGTACCAACGGAGCGCTGCCCCACCTGCGCCGGTTCTGGTGAAGTGCGCACCAAGCGGCGGTGGCAGATCACCGTCAAGCCGGGTGTCGATACGGGCACCAAGATTCGCATGAAGGGGCAGGGCGGCCGCGGCCCCAAGGGAGGCCCCCCCGGCGACCTCCTCATCACGTTCAACGTGAAGCCGGACAGGTTTTACAGCCGCGAAGGGCTCGACCTCATCGCCCCGGTACCCATCACGATCTTCGACGCGTCCCTGGGCAAGAAGATCAACGTGAAGACACTCGACGGAACCAAGGTCGCGCTGAAGATCCCGGCGGGCACGCAGAACGGAAAGCGGTTCAGGGTGCGCGGTCAGGGCATCGAAAAGGATGGTGCGCGCGGCGACCTCATTGTCCAGGTCGATGTGCACGTGCCGGAGCGGCTTACCCCTGAGCAGGAAGAGGCCATGCGCAAGCTGGCCGAAACGATGCAGTAGATCTGTGAGAGCAGGTCCTACGCCGCAAGAATAGGCAGCTCGCGTCGCGCGCGCTCGATGACGCCGCCGCCCAGCACGCGCGAACCGTCATAGAGCACGAGCGATTGACCCGGGCTGATGGCCGACACCGCGCTCTCGAGTGCAATTTCGACTTCGCCATTGTCGACGCGGACCAGCGTTCCACGTGCCGGCGCGGCGTGATGGCGAATCTGCACTTCAACCTCATCGCCGACGCGGGGCGGTGCCACGAGCCAGTTGACCTCACGGGCAATCACGCCGCGGCCCAGCAGCTCCTGCCGCGGGCCGATCACCACGGCACCCGTATCGGGTTGAATCTCCACCACGAACATCGGCTCGCGAAATCCGCCGGGCAGGCCCTTGCGCTGGCCAACCGTATAGCGCGCGAATCCATCATGCGTGCCGAACACTGTGCCGTCGCGTCTCACGAACGGACCGGGACGCAGCGACCAGGTGTCCGCGCCGAGCTCGCGCGCGATGATCTTCGTGTGATCACCATCAGGCACGAAGCAGATGTCCTGGCTCTCGGCCTTCTCCGCGATGAGCTCGAGGCCGAGCTCGTGCGCAACGGCACGTGTCTCCGCCTTGGTTTGCCCACCCACGGGCAGGAGCATGCGAGACAGAACGCTCCGCTCGATTCCCCACAGGAAGTACGACTGGTCCTTGGCAGGATCGAGGCCCCGATGCAGCACGCCGTCACGCACCTGCGCATAGTGGCCCGTGGCAATCCACGTTGCGTCGATCGCGTCGGCCTTGCGGAGCAGGTCGCGAAACTTCGTGAAGGTGTTGCAGCGCACGCAGGGAATGGGCGTACGCCCGCGCGCGTATTCGGCAACGAAATCCTGCACCACGTCACGACCGAATGCGCTCTCGAGATTGAGCACATAGTGCGGCACGCCAAGCTGCTCGCAGATGCGTCGCGCGTCGTTCACGCTGTCGAGCGAGCAGCAGGGCCGGTCTGGCAGGTCTTCGCCATGGCAGAAGAGCTTCATGGTGGCCCCGACCACGTCATAGCCCTGCGTCACGAGCAGCGCCGCGGCAACCGACGAATCGACGCCACCACTCATTGCCACCAGCACACGCTCGCGCATCACGGTCACACCGCTGCGAGACGGCGTGCCTTGTCGACGAGCATTGGAAATACATCGCACACGCGCGTGATGCATGCATCGCCGTTCATGCAGCCAAGGCTCATGCGAATGGCGGACGAGGCGAGGTCGGCGGGGACGCCAATGGCGGAGAGCACATGCGAGGGGGATGTGCTTCCGCTCTGGCATGCGGAGCCCGCGGAGCACGCAATACCGCGCAGGTCGAGCGCCATGATGAGCGACTCGCTGTCGGTGCCTGGTACCGAGATGCTGAGAATGTGCGGCGCGCGCGGTGCACCGCGACCATGGATCACGGCGTCCGGAATTTTCTCGAGCAATGCGGCTTCGAGTCGGTCGCGCATTGCCGCGAGCAAATTCCATTCGTGCTCCCGCTCTGCCGCTGCAAGCTCTGCGGCACGCGCCAGACCAACGGCCATCGCCACATTTTCCGTTCCCGGACGACGTCCGCGATCCTGCGAGCCACCGAACATCAGCGGCTCGATGGGAGTGCCGCGGCGGATGTAGAGCGCGCCGATTCCCTTTGGCGCGCCGATCTTGTGACCCGAGAGCGACAGGACGTCGAAGGGCGTGGTGCGTGCATCCACGGCCACCTTTCCGAACGCCTGCACCGCGTCGGTGTGAAACACCACGCCGTGCGCCCTGGCGCGCTGTGCAAGCTCGTGAATGGGCTGGATGACGCCGATCTCGTTGTTCACCCACATGATGGAGCAGACGGCGACGTCCTCGCTGACCAGCGCATCGAAGGACGCGTCGTCCACCACGCCGTCACGGGACATCTTCAGGAGGCGCTCTTCGCCGCCCTCCCTTTCAATCTGATGCGACGCGGCCAGGACGGCTTTGTGCTCGATGGGAGTCGTTACGACTGCCTTCCTGCCCGCACCGCGCCTGGATCTCCACACCCCAAGGAGCGCCAGATTGTCCGCCTCGGTGCCGCACGAGGTGAAGACGACTTCGTCGGCGGATGCGCCAATACATCGGGCCAGTCGCTCGTGGGCTTCATCGAGCGCCGTGCGGGCTTCACGGCCCCATCGGTGCACGCTGGACGGGTTGCCGAAGCGCGCGCCAAAGAAGGGCTGCATCGCCTCGAGGACCTCGGAGCGCACCGGTGTCGTAGCGGCGTGATCGAGATAGACTGGGTCGGGCATGATACAAATGTAACGAGTGCGATGTGCTGTCCGCGAGGCTGGACCCGATTTTCAGGGGTGTTGGGGAAGGCCGGAAACGCTGTTACACACTCCTGCCACCACCGAATAGCAAAATCCCCATGCGGTACCTGCACCCATCAACCCGCCGACCCATAGAATTTGGCGCGTACTGCCCACAACTCCGGGAAGAATTTCTGGTCGATCGTCCGCGCCAGGTACTTCGCCCCCAGGGTACCCCCCGTGCCGCCAGTCAACGGACCCAGCACGCGCTCCACGAGCTGGACATGCTTGAACCGCCACAGCCCGAACTCCTGCTCGTACTCCAGCAGCGCCTCCGCGAGAAAAAACAGCGTGGACGGCCGCTCTCCCACGTACAATGCCTCGATGTCTATGCTTTGTGCCCGGAGCAGGTCGAGATACAGCTCCTGCAACGGCGCCCGTGACAGCGCCTTCCGCACTACGGCGGGAATGTCGCCATGCTCCTGCAGCACATGCAGAAAATGCGGATCACGCAGACCGGACGTCGCTTCGATTGCACGAAATTGCACGCTCTGCGAGCCACTCGATGAGCCGAGATGCCGCCGGAATTCGGCGAAGTGCTGCGGCGGCAGCGTCTCGAGCGCGGACAACTGCGACGACACGATTCGCATCAGCGCATTGATGCGGCCCATGCGGAACAGCGCGAATTCCGCCTCGTGCCGCGTGAAGGCGTCGATGAGGAGATCGAGCTCATGCAGAATTTCCTTGAACCACAGCTCGCTCGCCTGGTGCACGATGATGAACAGCAGCTCATCGGGATGCGGCGATCGGGGCGCCTGCAGCTCGAGCAGCTTGTCCAGCGAGAGATACGACCCGTAGGTGACGTCGCTTGCGTTGTCGCTCAAAATGTTGAAACCTCGAGCGCGCCGATATCATCGACTCGCATCATTTCAGTGGTGAAAAATGGCTCGCCATACCGCGTGCGAATGAGCGCGCCGTACGTCGCGCCGTAGTGCGTGACCACGTCGTACAGCGGCTCGCCTGTTGGATAGACTTCACCCGCCTGGATGGCCTCGTCGAACTGCGATGCATAGCATCGCACGGCCGCCATCTTCTGCTCGAACTCGGCGCTGATGTCCACCACGAACGTGGGCCGCACGAAATCCTGCCGGTACGCGAGCGTATGCAAGATCTTGTGTGGACGATGTTTGGGGACGTCGGGCGCCACCTTTGCGAGTCCGGCCACGAAGCACGCGTCGCGAATGAGCTGCGCCGAAATTCTGTGATCCGGATGGCGGCCCTCGAGTGCCGGCGCGATTACCACGCGTGGTGCAACACGACGAATGACTCTCGCGAGCGCCTCACGCGTGGCCGGCGTGTTCTCGATGCCGGCGTCGGGCAGGCCCAGTGTCTCGCGCGCGCTGCAGCCGAGAATGCCGGCGGCCCTTTCAGCTTCTTCACCACGAAGGGCAGCGGAACCGCGCGTGCCCATTTCACCCTGCGTGAGATCGAGGATCGCCGTGCGGCGCCCCGCCTTCGCCGCCTTGATGAGCGTTCCACCGCACGTGAGCTCCACGTCGTCGCGGTGGGCGGCGATGGCCAGGATGTCGATGGGAGGCATGCGGAAATATACGTCCCGCATGCACACAGCCGTAAGCCGAATTATTCGTACCGGAGTGCCACCACCGGATCCATCTTTGCGGCGCGCACGGCGGGAAGCATGCCGAACACGACTCCCGTCACCGCACTGATGCCAAGCGACGCGAGCACGGTTCCCCACGAAGTGGTGGCCGGAATGGACGGCCACGCTGTTCGCACGCCAATGGCGGTGAGAATGCCAAGCGCGAGTCCGACGGCCGCGCCGATGCCGG
Source organism: Gemmatimonadota bacterium (assembly GCA_028287285.1). GTDB lineage: Bacteria > Gemmatimonadota > Gemmatimonadetes > Gemmatimonadales > Gemmatimonadaceae > AG11. The sequence continues at coordinate 69,254 of JAQBPY010000065.1, read as the reverse complement.
TGAGCGTGACGGCCTCAACGAGGAACTGCCACAGGATGGTGAAGCGCGTGGCGCCGAGCGCCTTCCGAACGCCGATTTCTCGCGTGCGCTCGGTAACGGAGATCATCATGATGGCGACCACCCCAACACCGCCAACGAGCAGTCCAACCGACGACAGTGCCAGGCCCACGACGAAGAAGGTGCCGAACAGCTTGTTGTAGATGGCCCAGAGACGATCCTGCGTGACGATGTCGAAGTTGTTCGGCGCGCGTGCGCGCAAGCTTCGGTGGGCACGCAACGACGCGGTGACATCGTCAATGGCGTCGGACACGGTCACGTTCGAGAGTGGTTTCACGATCAGGTTGTTGCCGCGCATCCACAGATTCAGGTGCCGGCGCGCGGTCTCGAAGGGCACGATTGCCTTGGGAGAATCGCCGCCACCGGCAGACGTCGGAGTGCCCATGGGACTGGCCGTATAGTGGTAGAATCCGATCACGGTGAATTGCACACCGTTGATCATGATCTCCTTGTCGATGGGATCGGATTGCCCGAACAGCGTCTCGGCGAGCTTGTCGTTCACGAGCACGACGCGCGCCGCAGCGGCGTTCTCCGCGTACGTGAAGTTGCGCCCGGGATAGATGTCGCCGCCGTCCACCTCCGTCCAATTCGGCGTGTACACCTCCATGCCTGCGTTCAGCTGCTTGTCCTTGTACTTGAACTGCGCACCCGTGCCAACGTGGGCAGTCACGGCGCGAATGGTGGGAAGGTGCTCGATGGCCGCCACCTCTTCCAGCGTAATGGCCGGGTTCCGCCGCTCCGGGCACGTTTCAACGGTGCCGTCGCATGAATTGAAGTTGCTGATGGGGCGACGGTAGACATAGAACGAGCTTGGGCCGGCTGCCTCCAGGTCCTTGCGGAACGAGGCGTTGATGCCCTGCACGACGGATGACATCGCCACGACGACAAAGACGCCGAGTGCAACGCCCATGATGGTGAGGAGCGCCCGTGCCTTGTTCGCACGCAATGCCTCGATGGCAATGCTGATACCTTCGAAGATCTGCGTGAATGGTGTCAGGAATCGCATGGTCTACTCCTGCCTCAGGGCTTCGATGGGGTCGAGACGCGATGCCTTGCGCGCCGGCAGCACGCCGGAAAAAATGCCGACGACCGTTCCCAGCAGCGTTGCCGCGACGATGGACCAGGGAGCAATGGCGGCAGGCAGCGGCGTATTCCACGAGATGATGTTTGCTCCCAGGATGCCCAGCACGATGCCGAGTATTGCACCGACCGTGCTGAGCGTTGCTGCTTCCACGAGAAACTGGCGCATGATGTCCTTGCGTCGCGCGCCGAGCGCCTTGCGAATGCCGATTTCGCGGGTGCGTTCGGCGACGGCTACGAGCATGATGTTCATGATGACCATGCCGCCCACCACGAGGCCGATGGCCGGCAGGGCCGTGCCGGCAATGGTCATGATCTGCTTGGTCTGCCGGAAAGAGGCGAGCGCGCTCTCGGATGTCTCCATCACGAAGTTGTCCTTCACGTTTGGCCGCAGTCCGCGGTGCGCACGAAGGACTTCGCGCACGGTCTCCATCGCGTCGCGCATCATGAGGTCGTTTGGTGCCTGCACCAACAGGCCATCTATGTCGCCACGCGGGTTGGTCAAGCGGTGCAGGGGTGAGCTGAACGGCGCATATCCCGTCTTGTCGAGCGACTGCCCAAAGAGATTGCCCTGGTGTTCGATTACCCCGATGACGGTGTACGGGAGCCCGCCAATGCGCAACTCACGGCCCAGCGGATTGAGCCCGTGAAAGAAGAACGATGCAACTTCGTCACCGATGACGATGACGTTGGCACCGAGCTCCGCCTCCTGCTGCGTGAACACCCGCCCGGAGGAGAGATCATACTTCTTGATGGTGAAGTAGTCGCCCTCGACGGCGTGGGCATCGATTTGCCGGGGCCTTGCATAAGGTGTGGATGCCCAGAGGGTTTCCTGGCTCTCGACGGCATAGTGCGTACCGCTGGGCAGCGTGCTGCGAATGAGCGCGACGTCACGGTGATACACGCGCGGCCGGCGCTGCCATTCCATCCATTCTTCCTGCGTGGTGTTGTTCCCGAACCATGGGAACCTCCGCAGGGTGAAGGTATTCGCGCCGAGCATCCGGCCGGCGAAATCTTCCTCGACGTATTTGCTCATGCCGGTGACGATCGATACGACGGCGATGAGGAACATGACGCCAATCATGACACCGAGCAGCGTGAAAAAGCTCTTCAGTTTCTGGACACGAATGGTCTGGAGCGCCAGCCGGATGGCCTCGAAGAATGGCATTTTCTCTTGCGCCTGGAGGAGGGGATCTCCATGGCGTACGGGGCCCGGGCCCGGAAAGTGTCAGAAGATGAGCGCTGAGCTTCGGCCGCCCGGCGGGCGAGGTTCGATTGCAGCTCAGTTGCGCATCATTCGTAACGCAGGGCTGTCACGGGATCCAGGCGCGCTGCCCGCGCGGCGGGCAGCATGCCAAACAGCACACCGGTGAAACAGCTGGTCAGGAGCGCCGCCACCACAGCCATTGGCGGGACGCTGGCCGCTATCGGAGTAAGCTGATTGATCAATATTGCCATCAGCGTTCCGAGCACCAGCCCGATGATCGACCCGATGCCCGTCAGCGTCACCGCCTCCACGAGAAACTGCCACAGAATGGTGCCACGCGTGGCACCAAGGGCCTTGCGCACGCCTATCTCGCGGGTGCGCTCCGTCACCGAGATCATCATGATCGCGATGACACCCACGCCTCCCACGATGAGCCCCACGGCCGAGAGCACGACCATCACGAGAAAGAACGCGCCGAAAATCTTGTTGTAGACGTCGAACAGCTGGTCCTGCGTGATGATGGCGAAGTTATTGTCGGTCCCGGGCCGCAGCGTTCGCCGCGCCCGCATCGTTGCAATGACATCGTCGATGGCTTCCGCGCGCGAGACGCTCGCCAGCGGCACGACGGCAATTCCAATGTCATTGTACGATGCGCCGAGCGAGCGATGGGCGGACTCCACAGGAACGATCGCACGTGGCTTGTTGCCGCCCGCAAGGAAGCTCGCGTCGGAGTGGTAGACACCGAGCACCCTGAACGGCACGTTGCCGACCTCGATCATCTTGTCCATCGGATCGGAGTCGCCGAACATCTGCTTTGCGAGCACGTCGTTTATGATGGCAACCTTGTCGCCCGCCGTTGCTTCATTGGCGGTGAAGCTGCGCCCCGGGTAGATGTCGGTTCCGCCTTCGATCTGCTGCCAGTTCCCTGTGAATCCGGTGACCTGCACGTCCGTGAGCCGCTTGTCCTTGTACGAGATGAGCCGCTGCATGTCGAGCCGCGCGCCAACAGTCCGTACACTCGCCAACCGGTCGAGCAGCGTCACGTCGGCGAGCGTCAATGGCGGATTGCGGAACCACTTGCATGTGTCGTCCGTGCCATCGCACGCTTCAAACGAAATGGGAAAGCGCGAGACGAAGAATGTGGTGGGCCCTGTCTTTTCGAGATCGCGTGCGACACTGGCATTGATCCCGTGCACGGCTGCAGAGATGACCACGACGACGAAGACACCCACCGCGATGCCGAGGATGGTGAGTCCGGCGCGCACCTTGTTTGCACGAATGGAATCGAGCGCGATGGTGACGCCCTCGCCCATGCCGAAGAGCCGTTCCTGTAGGAGACCCATGAATTACTCTTGCCTCAAGGCAGTGATGGGATCGAGCCGCGACGCTCGGCTGGCGGGATATACGCCGGCGATGATGCCCACGCCAGCGCCAATGGAAATGCCCACCACGATCGACCACAGCTCGACGGCGGCGGGCAACGGACTCAGGATGGAAATGATCTTCGCGAAGGCAAAGCCGGTGGCCACGCCCAGTGCTGCGCCTACCGTGCTCAACGTCGCGCTCTCGACGAGAAACTGGCTCATGATGTCACGCCGCTTCGCGCCAAGGGCCTTTCGAATGCCGATCTCGCGCGTGCGCTCCGCGACGGCCACGAGCATGATGTTCATGATGACGATGGCACCCACCACGAGGCCGATTGCGGGGAGTGCCACCCCCGCGATCACGAGGTACTGCTTGATCTTGTTCCAGAATTCGAGCGCCGAGTCCGACGTCTCGAGCTCGAAATCGTCTTTCTGGTTGGGACGCAGGTGATGACGCGAGCGCATGACCTGCCGCACCGCTTCCATGGCGGCCAGCATGCCTTCGCGGCTTGGCGTTTGCACCATGACCGCGTCGATGACTCCGTGTGAGTTCACGAAGCGATTGAGCGGCGACTTGTGCGGCGCCACGATGAACTTGTCGAAGGAGATGCCGAACGCGCTGCCTTGCTTCTCCATCACACCAACAACGGTGTATGGAACGCCCTTGATCACGAGCTCACGGTTGAGAGGATCGAGGCTGGGAAAGAAATAGTCCGCCACGTCCTGCCCGACCACGATCACGTTCATGCCGCGTTCGTATTCCTGCGGCGAAAACAATCGTCCCCGCGAGGGCTCCATGCGCTTGATGCCGAAGTAGCCGTCCGTGACGGTGAACGTCTGGACCTGCTTTGGCTTTCGCACATACTTGGACTCGGCCGTGAGGTTGTCGCTGCCCATGACTGCGTAACGCACGCCTTCGGGCAACGCAGCGACTACAGGCTCGACATCCGTTTCGCGAATGCGCTGCCGCCGGCGCAGCTCGCGCCAGTGCTCCTCCGAATTGTCGCCGATGTTGATGTTGGGGCGGTGCCGCAACTCGAAGGAGTTGACCGCCATGATCTTGCCCACGACCTGGTCGGTCATGTAGCTGCTCATGCCGCCCACGATGGAGACGACGGCAATGAGAAAGGTGACACCGATCATCACCCCAAGAAGGGTGAAGAAGCTCTTGAGCTTCTGGACCCAGATCTGCTGGAGCGCGAGACGGATAGCGTCGAAAAACGGCATGGATGGGGAGGAAGTGTACAACTCGAACTACGGAACCCGTCTGTAAAAGTTCCGTGATTCGGTCATCTCCTGCCGCTATTCGTACCTGAGTGCCTCAACGGGATCGAGTTTGGCGGCCTTGGCGGCGGGCAGCATACCGAAGAGCACGCCCGTAAGGCAGCTCGACGCCAGCGCCGAGACGATGGCCATGGGCGGCACGCTGGCCGCGATCGGCGTCATGCTCTTGATCGCCCAGGCGACCAGGGCGCCGAGCGCCAGCCCGATGATCGCGCCGATACCGGTGAGCGTGACTGCCTCGACAAGGAATTGCCACAATATTGTTCCACGCGTGGCGCCAAGTGCCTTTCGAACGCCGATCTCGCGCGTCCGCTCCGTAACGGAGATCATCATGATTGCGACAACACCCACTCCGCCCACGATCAAGCCAACCGCCGAGAGCACCACCATCACGAGAAAGAACGCGCCAAAGACCTTGTTGTAGATCTCGAACAGCTGGTCCTGGGTGATGATCGCGAAATCATTGTCGGCACCGGGGCGGAGCCCATGCCGTCCGCGCATCGAGGCGATGACGTCATCCACCGTTTCCGCTCGCGTGGCATTCGTCGCCGGGATGACGGAAAGCCCGATATCGCGCATCGAGGCCGACAGATGCTTGTGCGCAGTCTCGATGGGAATGATGGCTTTGGGGCTGTCGCCGCCGCCCAGAAAGCTGGCCTTGTAGTGATACAGCCCGATAACGAGGAAGGGCTCGCTGCCAAGTTGAATCGTCTTGTCGACCGGGTCGGATTCGCCGAAAAGCTGTTTCGCCAGCTCATCGTTCACGATCACGACACGGTCGCCGGCCTGGGCCTCGTTTGCCGTGAAATTGCGCCCAGGAAACAAGTCGCCGCCGCCGTCGATCTGCTGCCAGTTTGCCGTGTAACCAACCACCGCCACCGCCGACACGCGCTTGTCGCGATACGAAGCGTTGCGCTGAGTCTGGAGCTGTGCCCCGGCGGTACGCACGGTAGGAAGCGCGCTGATGGACGACACGTCGGCCAGGGTGAGCGGCGGATTACGCCGGTACTTGCACGTGTTTTCCGTTCCGTCGCACGCCTCGAACGAGATGGGAAAGCGCGAGATGAAGAACGTGGTCGGCCCCGCGCTCTCGAAATCCTTGGCGACGCTGTCGTTGATGCCGTGAATGGCGGCCGAGATCACCACGACGACGAATACTCCGACTGCGATGCCAAGAATGGTCAGGCCTGCACGAACCTTGTTCGCGCGAATGGAATCGAGGGCAATGGTTACGCCCTCCTTCATGCCGAAAATACGTTGCGCCAGCATCGACATGCGCCTTACTCCTGCCTGAGCGCCGTGATGGGATCCAGGCGCGAGGCGCGGCTGGCCGGATAAACGCCCGCGATGACGCCCACGCCGGCACCAATGGAAATGCCTACCAGTACCGACCACAGCTCGACGGCGGCGGGCAACGGACTCAGCATGGAGATGACTTTCGCAAAGGCAAAGCCGGTGGCCACGCCAAGGGCCGCGCCCAGGGTGCTCAGCGTTGCACTCTCCACGAGAAACTGGCTCATGATGTCGCGCCGCTTCGCACCAAGCGCCTTCCGAATGCCGATCTCCCGTGTGCGCTCGGCCACGGCAACGAGCATGATGTTCATGATGACGATGGCACCCACGACCAACCCGATGGCGGGCAGCGCCACGCCGGCGATCACGAGATAGCTCTTGATCTTGTTCCAGAACTCGAGCGCGGAATCCGACGTCTGCAGCTCGAAGTTGTCTTTCTGGTTGGGCCGCAGATGGTGCCGGATGCGCATGACTTCGCGCACGTTCTCCATGGTGCTGACCATGGAACGCTGGCCGGGCACCTGGATGATGATCGAGTTGATGAGGCCGTGCGGGTTGACCAGCCGGTTCAGCGGCGACGTGTGCGGCGCCACGATGAACTGGTCGAACGACTGGCCGAATGCGCTGCCCTGCGTCTCCATCACACCAACGACGGTGTACGGCAGTCCTTTCACGATCAGCTCGCGTCCAAGCGGCTCGAGGCCGTTGAAGTAATATTTCGCCACGTCCTGCCCGATGACGATCACGTTCGAGCCGTGCTCATACTCCTGCGGGCTGAACAGCCGCCCCTTTACAGGGGCCATCCGCTTGATGTCGAAGTAGTCGGGCGTAACAGTGAAGACGCGCGTTGCCTTCGGCTTGAGCTGGTATTTCGATTCCGCGTTGAGGCTACCGATGCCCACCGCGGCATAGCGGATATCGGGCTCCAGCGCCGCCACGATGGGCGCGACGTCCGCCTCCTCGATGCGCGGGCGCCGGCGCAACTCGCGCTGATGCTCCTCGGAGTTGTCGCCGATGTTGATGTTGGGGCGCTGCCGGACCTCGAAGGAGTTGATCGCCATGATCTTGCCCACGAGCTCATCGCTCATGTAGCGGCTCATGCCGCCCACGATGGACACGACTGCAATGAGGAACGTGACGCCGATCATCACGCCAAGCAGGGTGAAAAAGCTCTTGAGCTTTTGCACCCAGATGGTCTGGAGGGCGAGGCGGATGGCGTCGAGGAAGGGCATGGCGAGGGTAGGGATAGCGTTATGAATCTAACGCTATCCCACCGGAACGGTGCCGACAGACTGATCGGCTATTTCAGCGTCGGCGCCAATATCCCGAGCTTTTCCACGAACGATGACTTGCGGTCGTCGCTTGCGATGACACCGTCACGGAGGACCACCACCCGCCGGGCATGGGCGGCGATGTCCGGCTCGTGTGTTACCATGATGACCGTCTGGCCCTGGTCCGCCAGCGTCTCGAACACGCGCATGATTTCTTCGGACGTGCTGGAGTCGAGGTTACCAGTGGGCTCGTCGGCAAGCAGGATGGACGGGTTGTTGACCAGCGCGCGCGCGATGGCAACGCGCTGGCGCTGGCCGCCCGAGAGCTCGTTGGGGCGGTGATCCATGCGGTCTTCCAGGTTCACGCGCGTCAGCGCTTCTCTCGCCCGGCGCTTGCGCTCGTCGCTGCTCACGCCCGCGTACACCAGCGGAAGCTCGACGTTATGCAGCGCGGTGGCGCGGGGCAGCAGGTTGAACGTCTGGAAGACGAAGCCGATCTCCTTGTTGCGCACGCGCGCCAGCGCGTCGTCCGTCATCGTGGAGACCTGCTGGCCGTTGAGCCAGTATTCGCCGGCGTTGGGCGTGTCGAGGCAGCCGATGGTATTCATCAGTGTGGACTTGCCCGAGCCGGAAGGCCCCATGATCGCGACGTATTCATTGCGCATGATGGCCAGGTCCACGCCGCGGAGCGCGCGTACGACTTCGCCACCCATGTCGTACTCGCGCTTGATGCCGCGCGTCACGATGACCCAGTCCTTCCCAGGCGCCTGGCCGGCTTCTGCCACCACAGCCTGCCGCTCGGCGGTCATGCCGAGCGGTGCCTCTACTGTCTCATAGCTCACGATTTGGCCGCCGTTGCCGGCTTCTTGGGGTCAACCTTCGTTTCGCGAATCAACGCGCCATCCTTCAGCTCGCGGATCGCCTGGTAGGTGCCGGCGACGATCTTGTCGCCCGACTTGAGGCCACTCAACACCTCGAAGTGCTTCTCTCCAGCGATCCCTACCTTTACGGGCCGGAACGTCACTTTGTTGTCTTTCGCGACTACGAACACACCTTCCACATCCTTTTTGCCGACTTCCTTTTTGGGCTTCGCCTTGCCCAGTCCAACTGCCGTGTCACCCTTGATCAGCGCCTCGTTCTCCCGAACGGTGAGTGCAATGATCGGGATGGACAGCACCTGCTTTCGGGTATCCGTGATGATCTTGGCCGTGGCCGAAAAATCCGGCCGCGTTTCGGGCGGGGTGTTCACGAGCTGGATGGTGACCTCGTAATCTACCGCCTGATCGGTGCTCGACGAGGCGGTTGCTGCTTTGACAGCACTATTGGAGATTTTGGTTACCCTGCCGATGAAGGTGGTATCCGGAAAGGCATCGATCTGGATGACCGCGGAGTCGCCAAGGGCGATTCGGGCGACGTCGGTTTCGTCGACCTTGACCTTGGTCTCCAGCACGCTCATGTCCGCGATGGTGAGCAGCGTGGCGGCATCCTTGTTCATGGTGCCCTGGATGGCCGTTTCGCCGTTCTCCACCACCAGGCGCGTCACGCGGCCCGACATCGGCGCGTAGATGGACGTCTTGCTCAGGGCGCTCTGCGCATCGCGCAGCGATGCCGTGGACTGATCGACCGAGTGTTTGGCTGCATCGTACTGGGCCTTGTTGACATCGACGGCCGTGCGCAGCTGCTCCATCTGCTCATCGGCAATCAGCTGGGGGTTGGACTTCTTCATGGCCGCGGTGCGGTCCAGGCTCTTCTGGGCCTGCATGAAGTTCGCGTTGGCCTGCGACAGCTGCGCCTTGCTCGAGGCCACGACGGCCTCCATGCGCTGCACGGCGGCATTGGCCTGCTCAGCGTCGATCTGCAGGAGGAACTGGCCCTTGGTCACCATCTGCCCTTCCTTCACGGCCAACTTGACGATCTTGCCGGTGATGTCCGAGCTCAGGTCGACCTTTGTCTGCGGGCGTACTTGGCCGCTGGCCGTGACGGAGGCCACGAGGTCGCGGTTCTGCACGTCCTCGATGCGGACTTCCACCGCCTTGTTGCCGCGTTTCATGGCGGTGAGCCCGCCAACCCCTGCGAGGGCCAGAATCACCACTCCAAGCAGGGTCAATTTCACATTCTTGCTCATTTGGATAATCTCGGTGGGGAGGTGCTAGCGGAGGGGGTGGCCAACCGCATTTTCAAGCGCGGCAAAGGCTTTGTGGTAGTCGTATACTGCGTTCACGCGATCGATCAGGGCCTGCTCGTAGCTGCCACGCGACGTCACGACGTCCAGGAAGGTCGACGCGCCGACCTTGTAGCGCTCTTCGGCGAATGACAGCTCTTCCTTTGCCTTCGATGCGTTCTGTTCCTGCAGCGTGACCGTCTGTGCGGCGGTCGTCAGCGTGCGATAGGCCTGCGTGACGTCTGCCGTGAGCGCGAGATCCTTTGCCTTCACATTGTACAGCGCGTCTTCCTTGTTCACCTGCGCCTGCTGCACGCGCTCCTCGCGGCCGAAGTTGTCGAAGATCGGGATCGAGAGCGTTGCGTTGAGCGCGAGTGGCGACCGCTGGAAGCTGAAGGGGAACTGACTGTTCTTCGCGCGGATGGCGTCTGCCTGCGCAGACGTGAACTGGTACGCGGAGCTGTTGCAGTTCGAGCTGGACAAGCCCACGCGCGTCCGGAGCGAATCCACCTGGAAGCAGCTGGCCTGGGCACCGGCGATCTGCGCCTGCGCCTGGCCGATGAGGTAGTCGGCGTTGGTGTACTGGTATGAATTCCCGCCAACACCCGTGCTGAGCGTGAGTGTAGGCGTGTAGGCCGACTTTGCCACCTGCACGTTCAGGTCTGCCGACCGGTCGCGGGCGCGGAGCGCGACGATGGCCGGGTTGCCCCTGCGCGCATCATCCAGCAGCGTGGCGAGATTGAAGTTCGGCGCCGTAATGGGAAAATCCGTGACGAGGCTCACGTTATCCGGCTGGGCCACGCCCATCTGCTGGAAGAGGCGAAGCTTTTCGATTTCCACGTTGTTCCGCTCACGGAGCAGCGCCACCTGCGACTGTCCGAGCGCGACTTCGGCGCGGCGGATGTCGAGCGACGTGCCGGATCCCACGGCGACCTTGGCCTTGGCGAGGTCGAGCTGGCCCTGCGCGGTTTTCACGAGCGTGTCCTGGAGCGCGGAGCGCGCCTGCGCCTGAAGGACACTCAGGTATTGCTGGGTGACGGTCGAGCGCAGCAACTCGGCCGAGCCGGTGATGTCCGCTTCGACGGCGTCGCGATTCGCTTCGGCCGCCCTGGGCGTGAGGAAGGTGGATTTGTTGACCCGATAGTTGAGACCCAGGCTATAGCTGGACTGCAACGTGGCCGAGCTGTTGCTGAATGACTGGCCGCTGAAGACCTGCTGTCCCGCCTGCTGATAGCGGCTGGTGAACGACGCATCGGCGGAGGGAAGCAGGGCGCCGCGCGCGCTACGGACGCTCGCGTCGGCAGTGCGCCTGGCACTGGCCTGCGAGAGGTAGACGGGGTTATTGCGGCGGGCGAGCGAAACAGCTTCGTCGAGCGTGAGCGTGGCGCTGGAGGCGGGGCCGCTCTGTGCCCCGAGAACGGGCGCGATGGCGGCGACGGCGAGCGCGAACACCAGAGTACGCATTGGTGAGGAAGTCCTGTGAGTTGAGTCACCGTGCCTTACGGAACGGTGGGGAGGTGGGTTTCAAGCAGTCAGACAATCCGACCAACAGACCATCAGAGTATCGGACCAGTAACTATTCCCCCGGCGTCAAAAATACCCGCGCGCGAACCTTTTCGCGGATGTGGGCATAAATCGCCGCCCCCTTGGCCGCGGTCGCAAGGGTGGGGCGGCCGATGGAGCCGCTGCTGTCGCTCGGAATGCGGAGCCAGCCGCGCCGGTATCGCCGCAGCGCATCGCGCGACATCATATAGTCTTCGGCGAGATCCATGCGAACCAGCGCCGGCGCCACATGCAGCACCAGCGAGGTATCGACTACGTCGCCGTGCATCGGCTCGGACTGGCCCTCGAGAAATCCGTGTACGTCCACGGCAAAAATATCAACCACGCGGACCCGGGCACTCGTCGTCACCACCGTGGCGAGGGCCTCCTGGTGCGGATCATGTTCGTGCGCCGTGAGTAGAATGAATTCCCTTATCCCGGTGGTCTCCCAGGTGGCGATCAAGTCGTTGAGCATGCGGTGCAAGGTCTTCTTGCGAACGGACGCGTTGCCCGCAAAGGTGCGTTCCGTGTCGACGTTGACGCCGTACTCGATGGTGGGCGCGCGGAGAATCCCGAACTCCGCCGAGAGATCGTCGGCCAGGTGCTCCACGATGAGCGTGTCGGTACCGAGCGGCAGGTGGGGGCCATGCTGCTCGCACGTGCCCACGGGCACGATGAGCCTCGCATCCCGCGAGATGGCGTCGGCGATTTCTGCCGGCCGCATCTCCTTGATGCGGCGCGGTGTCGCCACATCGGGCGAGGAGTAGGTCATTCTGAACGACACGAAAGAACGGCCATGGCCGGGGGCGATGCTCGCGCCGGCGGCAGTTGCCGTGGCGCTCCTTGCCGCGAGCGCGTGGCTCGCCGAGCCATGGGTAGGTTATCTCGCGGTCTGCCTGATTGCTACTCTTGCCGGCGCGATTGTCCTGAAGGCGCAGCCAGGGCGCACGGGCCGAATTCCCCTGATGGCGGCATTGCTCGCCCTGGCCGGTATCTGTGCCGTGGGAGGACGCGCGCAGACGCGCCTCGCGCGCTTTTCGCGGTCGCCCGCCGAAGTGGGCAGCGAAGAGGCCGCCGCGCAGCGCAGCCGCCTGCAGAACCGTGTAGATGAAGAGCTGCGGACGCTGCGCGACGTTGCGCGAAGGGCGCGCACCCTTCCCGCCAGCTCGCGCGAGGCAGTCAGTCAGCTGGAACGCCTCGTGGGCGACGTGGAGCATCGGGGTGTGCTCGTGCTGCACGGCGACACGCTCATTGCGTGGGCGGGTACGCTCCACGCAGACCCTGGCCGCCTGCTGGGAACGAGCGGGATCGTTGCGTCGCCGTTTGGCCTGACAGTGTATGTCGCCAGCGACAGTGCGCAGGTTCGCACCGTAGTCTTTGCGCTGCTGTACGCCGCATCGCCGGCAGACCGGCTCACCCGTGGCCTCGCGCAGCGCCTGGCGTCCGACGAGATCACCGAGGGCTTTCTGTTCGCGCCGCCCAGCGGAATCCTGAACGCGGACGAGTTGCAGTACGTCGACGAAGGACGTCCGCTTTTTGTTGCGCGCGCCATTGTTCCCTCGCCCGGTGAGGTGCGCTTCCGGCTGCTCGAGCGCGCGCGGGTGCGGGCCGGTATTGCACTCCTCGTGGCACTGATCGCTTTTCTGGTGGGTGTGGCAGGCTCCGGGACGAGCGATCTCGCCGTGGTCGCGGGGGCGCTCGTCGTCCTGCGCTGCCTTGCCCTCGTGCCGCTAAGCGAGTTCTCCACGCGATCGCGGTTATTCGATGCCTCGGTCTACTTCTACCCGGCAGGTCACGCCTATACGGCGAATGCCGGCGCACTGGCACTCACGTCCGCCATCGCCGTGCTTCTCGTGCTGCTCGCGGTCCGGCGGGTCGGCGCACGGATGCCGCGGCTGCTGGCGGGCGCCGTAGCGGCCATCACAATTGTGATCGGCCCGTTTGCCATCAGGTCACTCTCGCGAGGAATTGCTCCGGCGACCGAGGGGGCAGGGGGTGGTCTCTGGATCATCTGGACCATTCCGCTGTGCCTCGCGGCCACGGCGCTTCTCGCGCTGGCCACCTGGGCGGGACGCCGAGCCCTCGGTGCACGCAGGGGCGCGCCCATCATGACGGGTCCGGCACTCGCCCTGGTGGGTGCGATCATCGCGCCCATCATCTGGGAAGCGCCGGGCCAATGGCCGCAGTGGTTCAGTCTCATATGGGCAGCGGCTGTTGCCGCAGTCGTGCTCTCTCGGCCCTCCCACCGCACGCTCCTCGCGTGTGCCACGGTTGCTGCCCTCGCCTCCACCACGGTGGTATGGGGTAGCGAATCACGCGGCCGCGTGGAGCTTGCGGAACGCGACGCGCGCGGTCTGTCGGCACCGGACGCCTATGCCGACACGCTGGGCCAGCGTCTCGCGCGGTCCATGCAGGGCGAGGACATCCCGCGTACCGTCCAAGCACTCCTCGAGCGCTATGTCACCTCGGACCTGGCGTCGGCTGGGTATCCGGTTGCGCTCTATGCCTGGTCCTACGACCAGCAAATCGCACACTTCGGCTCCGCACCGTTTGGCTTTCCATTTCGCGACGTGAGCCAAGCCGCCGATAGCGCGATGGCGACCGGACAGCGGGTGGTGTCAACCGCGAAAGCTGGTGTATACGGCGTACACATCGTTGCGGTTCCCATGCGTGGCGGAGTTGTCACCATCGTCATCGCGCCCCGAACCAGGCTGATCGGCACGGACGCCTATGCCCGCTGGTATGGGCTCGCCGGCCAGGAGGGCAATGAGCCTCCGTACACCGTGCAGGTAATCTCCGACACCTTCGAGGCGGGGTCGTCCACGCGATGGCGTCGCGAAGGGAACGAGCTGCACGGCGATTGGCCCGTGAATGGGGCGGGCGGCCCGGCCCGCGCCCACCTCGAAGTGGACCTTCGCCGGCTCGATTCCCTCCTGCCGCGTGGAGGACTGCTGGTCATCGTCAACCTTGGCGTCGTGTGGCTGGTCTGGCTGGTCGGCGCCTCCACCGATGGGCGTGTCGGCCGTTGGTTGCGGCTGCGCCGCCGCCGCATTCGCAGCTACCGCGCGCAGCTCTCGGTGGCGCTGTTCCTGTTCTTTCTCGTGCCTGCGGCGGCCTTTGCGGTGTGGTCGTGGCAGCAGCTGTTCGACGATGCGCAGGCGTCGCGCCGGCTGCTCGTCACCGAGACCATGCGCGCCTTCAACCCGGGCAGCGGGCTGGCAGGGGAAAGCCGCCGTCTCGATACCAAGCTGCTGCTGTACCAGTCGGGCGTGCTCGTTGACGCCAGCGATTCACTCTTTGCCGATCTCATTCCCATGGGACGTCTGCTGCGCCCCGAGGTGGCCGTGGAGTTGACGGCTGCGGAGGAGTTGGGGGCGACGAAGGCCGAGCCACTCGACGGTGCCACCGGCATGATGGGCTATCGCGTGCTTCCGGGCAGGGGAGGCCGGTCTGTGCTCGCGGCACCCGCGCGCGTCGACGATTTCCTCCTCGATCGCCGTCGCCGGGACCTTGGCGTGCTCGTGCTGTTCGCGACGGCGCTTGGCGCCACGGCCGCGCTCTGGTTGAGCGCCATCGCGGCGCGGCAACTTGCGCGTCCCATCAGCGCACTGCGCTCAGCGGCTCGCGCCGTCGCGCGCGGCGAAAGCGATCTCCCCTTTGACGGGCGGGCGTCCAGCGAATTTCTTCCCGTCTTCACGGCGTTTCGCGCCATGGCACGTGACCTTGGCGAGAGTCGGGCGGCGCTGGTGGAAGCGCAGCGGAGAACTGACGCCGTGCTGCGGACCGTGGCCAGCGGTGTGATCGCGGTGGATGAAAACGGACGGGTAATTCTGGCCAACCCGCGCGCTGAAGCGCTGCTCGGAAGCGTGCCGGCCGCCGGGGATGGGGTGGGCTCCATCTCGCTTCCCGCCGTAGCGACCAGATTGGCCGGCTTCCTGGCCGGCTCGCAGGAATTCGACGGATTCGATCTGGTGCGTGACGGACGAACGCTGCGCGGGCAGTTCACGCGGTTGTCGCGTGGCGGCGCAGTGTTGACGCTCGATGACGTGACCGAGCTCGCCCGTGCTCAGCGCGTCCTGGCATGGGGAGAGATGGCGCGACAAGTGGCGCACGAGATCAAGAATCCGCTCACACCCATCCGGCTCGGCGTGCAGCATCTCCGCCGCGCGTTTGGTCGTCCGAAATTCGAGGAGGTGCTCGACCAGAACGTGACGCGCATCCTGACCGAGATCGACCGCCTCGACGAGATCGCGCGCGCATTCAGCCGGTATGGTGGTGGGCCCGAGCAGCGCGCGCCCGCCGTTCCAACGGATATCGTGGCGACCGTGAAGGACGTCGTCGCCCTGGAGACGTTGGGTGAAGGGCAGGTGAGCTGGCGTTGTATCGTAATGGGAGATATTCCCCACGCGATGGCGCGGCCTGACGAGCTGCGTGAGGTGCTGCTCAATCTCTTCGAGAACGCCCGGCTCGCGAATGCGCAGACGGTGGTGGCAACGGTTCAGAGCACCGAAGAACGCGTGCGCATCGACGTGGCTGATGACGGAGCCGGCATCGCAGCTGATGTGCTTCCAAAGATTTTCGAGCCACATTTCTCCACCAGAACCAGTGGCAGCGGACTCGGGCTCGCCATTACGCGCCGCATGGTGGATGGATGGGGCGGAAGCGTGTCGATCGAGAGCTCGTCGGGCGCCGGGACGGTAGTGCGCGTGGAGCTGAAAAAAGCCTAAAGGGTGGAAGAGGCGACTCCTTCTTCGCGCCACCAGCTTTCGCTGGCACTCTCTTCGCTGCCGAAGATTCGTTTCCACCACGGCACCCGGCGCTCGCGCTCGAGTACTGCGCCCGCCGCAATGCGCCACGTTTCCTGCATGACCGCGGCATCAGCGAAACGATTCTCCTGCTGCGCCGCGAGGCCCACGCTGAGCCACTGCGCGATTTCCGGCGCGAAACGTGAGTCGTCGAACTGGCCGGTAAGCTCCCGCGCGAGAATGGTCTTGCTGTCCGCCTCGCCAAAGGGCGGCTCTCCTGTGAGCACGAACGCGACGATGGCTGCAAGCGAAAAACAGTCGGCACTGGCTTCCTGCGGCTCGCCGAGGAGCTGTTCGGGGGGAGAAAAAGCGGGAGTGCCCGATGCCCCCGTGGTTTCCTCGCCCGCCGGATTGGCGATACCGAAATCCGCGATGCGCCAGCGACGATAGCGGTCGATGAGGATGTTCTCGGGTTTGAGGTCGCGATGCACGATACCGATGGCATGGGCGGCACCGAGCCCACTCAACACGTTGTCGATTTGCGGTGCGACTTCGGCCAGCAGGCGGGCGCCGGCGCGCTCCACGAGATCCGCGACAGAGCCCCCTTCGGCCAATTCCATCGTGTACCAGGCGACGTCGCCGCGGCTGTCCCAGTCATAGATGGGAACGATGGATGGATGCGCGAGCTGCGCAGCGAGTCGTGCTTCGCGACGAAATCGCCCGACGGCGCGCTCATCGCGAGCCACGTGCTGATGGAGCAGCTTGAGCGCGACTTCGCGGCCGAGGGAGAGATCGCGCACGCGCCACACCGATCCGAACGTGCCTGCACCGAGGGGGGCGAGCACCTCGTAGTCGTCCGCAAGGGCCCAACGCAGCCGAACTTCCGGAGACTCGCGCGACGCAGCCGTCGTCTCGCCACTCAGTGTGAGGACAGTGCGGCTTCCGAGCACGCGATCCATGGCGCGCACCATTGCGGCAACGGAGCCGAAGCGTTTGGCAGGGTCAAGCTGTAAGGCGCGATCCAGCACATTGGAGACGGAGGGCGGCACGTCTGGCCGCACGAGCGAAACGGGGGGGATGTTGTCGCGCGGCGGAGCCTCGCCTGTTAGCGCATGAAAACATAGTGCGCCGAGCTGCCACTGGTCGCTCATGAATGATGGCTGCCAGCCGTCGCCCCACTCGGGTGGAAGGGGCATGCCCGTTGTATCGGGTGAGAGGTCGCTGGGCACCGACGCGATGGGGACGGCCCATTGCCAGCCCAGCAGCCACAGGCGGCCCATGGGGGTGGTCCAGACATTGTGTACGGAAACGGCGCCGTGCACGCTGCCCGCATCGTGCAGGTACGACAGCGTGGAGCCGATCTCGCGCATGACGCGCAGTACGGCGGGCACGTCTTCGGCACCCGCGCGTGACAGACGCGCTCCGACCGTTTCTCCGGCGATCCAGCGCCGCAGGTAGCCGGGACCGCGGCGGCTGTCGGCGAAGCTGGCCCAGTAGTGATAGGTGGTGGGTACGGCGGGGTGGTTGCGATGTGCCAGGGCACGTGCTTCGGCTTCGAGCCAACCTGCATGCCCCGTGTCCGGCGCGCTCACGAGCGACAGGGAGCGCCCCAGCGCGTCGATCACTTCCTGGAAGTGACGGTGCTGATGCCAGAGTCCCTCGGAGCCCCAATGCCAGCCCGGTGGCAGCTGCCACTCCGCCAGGTGCTCCGGCAATGCATACGAGACACGATGGATCTCGCCGGAGGCGCGCAGGGGGCGTTCCGTGTCTCCGCGCAGGGAATGGCTCAGGGAATTGGACGTACGATTCACTCCTGTAATCTACGCTGGCGACGCCAGCCGGGAGAGTATGTGACCGAACCGGATCACATGCGTGACTCCGCAAGCACTTCCTCTGCGGCGTGATGCAGCGCGGGCAGGAGCGAGACATCGGGGAGAACGCTGACCTCGACCGTCCTGACGCGCAGCGGCTCGCCCACCAGGGGCGTAGCCGACTTTATCGAAGGCACATGCATGGTGACGGCGATGATTCGCCACATGGTGCTGGGGCGGCTCATGGAGCCGTCGCCTTCAACGGTATCCAGCTGGAGGACTTCGCCGCGCGCCGGAATAACGGAGCTCATACATTCGGCGAGCAACTGCTCGTTGCGGTCGTGGCGCGTGACACGGAGCGTGATCATACGTCATCGCGTGGGTTGAGGTCGGCTGGGAAGTTATGCGATCGGAATTGGGTGAGCCAGCGCGGTGGCGAAACCGAATGCGATGGTTCACCGTATGGATCATTGTCCCGAACAGACTGAGGTTTCCAATGTGGATGATTCTGAGCTTCGCCGCCTCCACCGTACTCGCGATTCTCGCCTATGCGCAGGCGCGCAACTTCGTCACGCGCCGGCTTCGCTACGTTGATGCGGTGCAATCCACGATTGCCCCGTTCATCGCCGGCATCGGTGCCGCGGTCATTTCCCTTCCGGTCGTTTCGCTGCTCGGCGTAATTCCGATTATCGGATCGATTGTCGGGTTCGGCACTGCACTCACGCTCGGACTGGCGGTTGGAACTGGCGTGGCGGCGGGCGTTCGCGACATCAGGAACAAGCTGCCTGGCTACTGAACGAGCGGCGGGCCTTCCAGCGCGCGCTGACTGCTGCATGCCCAGTTAGCTTTCAGCGCATGAATGCGCCGTCAATTCCAACCGACATCACCGACGAAGTCAACGCGCGGATCCTCGCCGTCAGTGAAGACCGGATCGCAGGTTTTCTCGAAGATCCATTTTCCGAAATCGCTCGTACGGCTGCGTTACCGCTCGATACGGTGATCGAGCGGCTTCGGGCAATGCTCGAAGCGGGTGTGATACGGCGCATTCGCCAGACGCTCATGGCGACGAACCTTGCGCCCGGCGCGCTGGTCGCGTGGCGCGTTCCGGCAGAGCGGCTCGATGAAGGCTTCGAGTTTCTGTCGCAGTGCGATCCGTTCTCGGGACACATCGTGATCCGGTCCACCGACGCGGACACGCCGGGCTCCGTGTACAGATTGTGGACGACGCTGAAGGTTCCGCAGGGCTTCTCCATGCAGCGGCACTGTGAGCTGCTCGCAGACAGGATTGGCGCCACGGCATTTCGCATCATGCCGGCAAAGCGGCTGTTCGCGCTGGGCGTCGGGCACGTCCGGAGAAAGGGAATGGCGGCCGGAAGCCGCAGCGAGGAGCTCGGTGTGGTGTTCGACACGAACATTGCAGCGCTCTCCGAACTGGAGTGGCGGGTGCTCGGTCCGTTGAAGCAGGAGTTCGCGGTAGACGAGGTTCGTGCGGAGCCCTGGCGACAGCGTGCGGCGCTGGCGGGCGTTTCATACGAGGACTTTCTGGCGGTTGCCAGCGGGCTCGCCGCGCGAGGAGTGATTGGCCGTTTCTCGACATTTCTGGAACATGTGAAACCGTCGGCTACCGGTGAGCGCGTGACCCGCTACAACGCGCTCTTCCATTGGCGCGTGCCACAGGGGCGCGAGATCGACGCCGGCCGCGAAGTGGGGCGACACCACATCATCACGCACGCATACTGGCGCGAAGGCGGTCCGGAATTCGCGCATGTGAACATCATGGCTGTCGCACATGGCACCGAAAAGAACACCGTCCTCGAGCACAAGGCCGCCATTGACCGGCACCTCGAGGAGGCTGGCATTCCCGTGTCATACACCAATGTGTTCTGGGGAGGGCGGAGCGAGATCACGCCATCCGAGATCATGCCGCAGGCGTACGCGGAGTGGTGTCGTTCCCAGGGCGTCGACCCGGATGAGATGCGCGCGCGCTGAGCGCGGCCCATGCGTCTCCTCGTCATCGTCTACCGGTTGTTGCCGCTCGCGCTTGCTTTCTGGCGAGATTATCGGCGCTGGTTCTTTTTCGGCCCGCCGGCGTTCCGAAGCGAGGCCGATCACGCGCGCCGTGCGGCGCGTCTGATCAAGGCGCTGTCCGATCTCGGCCCATCGTTCGTGAAGGGTGCGCAGTTGTTTGCCGGACGGTCCGATCTGCTCGCGCCGGTTTATGCAAAGGCATTGACGACGCTCACCGATCAGGTTCCCACCATTCCGGTGGAAGAAGTCGAGCGGATCATTTGCGAGGAGTACGGCACGAGTGCGCAGGAGCTGTTCGAGCGCTTCGATCGTGCACCGCTGGCTGCCGCGTCGCTCGGACAGGTGCATCGCGCGCGCTATGACAATAGGGAAGTGGTGGTGAAGGTCCTGCGGCCTGGCGTCGAAGCGCTCGTCGCCGCGGACATCAAGGCGTCGAAGCGCATCGTGCGCGTGATCGAGCGGTTCTGGCCCAATCCGCACGTGGTGGGAGTGCGGGTGGTGATCGACGAGTTCGCGATTCGTGTGGCGGAGGAGCTCGATTTCCGGATGGAGGCGGCGCATGCGGCGGCGATCGGCGCGAACTTCGCCGACTACGCCGCGGTGTGGATTCCCTACGTTGTGACTCCCTTGATTCGGCAGCGGGCGCTGGTGCTCGAGTATTGCCCGGGCCGTCGCATCGACCGCCTCGACGACTGGGTCGCGGAGGGACGCGTCCAGCCGGAGCAACTCATCCGCGAGGTGATGGAGCTGTATGCACGCATGATGCTCGTGCACGGGCTCTTTCATGCCGATCCGCATCCGGGGAACGTGCATGTCGCCGCCGACGGACGAATCATCCTGCTGGACTTCGGCATGGTGGTCCGCGTGCCGTTGGAGCTGAGGCGCGAGCTCGTGGCAGCGATCTTTGCGGCCATTCGAAAGAATCCGGATGCGCTGGCCGACAGCTTTCAGCGGCTTGGTCTGGTCGCGACGGGAGCAGAGCCCGGTGTCATTCGTCACCTTGCGGCCGCGCTGCTCTCCATTGCCAACCGCAGGACCACAACGCGTGAGCGCGTGGAGCTGCTCGCCAATGAAGTATTGGCGGAATTGTATGACTGGCCCATCGTCCTGCCGAGTCAGCTCGTGTATTTCGCGCGCACGGCGTCGCTGATCGAGGGGCTGGGGACCCACTACGATTCGCACTTCAACGCACTCGTGTTCGCCACGCCCATCGCCATCTCGTTACGGTCGCGCATCATGACGTCGCTCTATCCGGATGGCGGAGGGCCCGAGCTCGATCCTGTTCGGGTCGTCGGCGCCGCGATCGGCGCGGTGGCGCGTATCGTGCGGCAGGCGTCCCGCGACGTCTATGGCGCCGTGAGGGACGCGATTGCGTCCACGATGCTGATGTCGACGGAACCAGGTGCACCCGTGGACGAAATTGATACCAACGGTTCGGGACCGACGGGACGTATTACTAGCAACTGAACTGTATCTGCGCGCAAGGCACCTGATCGCGCACCGACTTCCTGAACATTCGTCCTGCACATGCGCGTTTCTGCTTTGTTTCGACGGTCGCTCATTGCGATCGCCCTCCTTGTCGCGGCCTCACGGCCGGCTCGAGCCCAGGTGGGATCGACGACGGACATCGTCATGGGCAAGGTGGTCGGTCCGGATTCTCAGCCCGTGGTGGGCGCCCGCATCGAGCTCAAATCCACCGAAACGGGAATCACCCGCCGCAAGACTACCAACGACAAGGGCGAATATTCCATCATCTTCCCCGATGGCGGTGGTACGTACGAGCTGAAGGTCACGTACATCGGCTATGGCCCGTTTTCCACGACGGTTGCGCGGCAGGCGGATGAAGATCGTCTTGTGGCAAACGTGAGGCTCACGCGCGCGCCGCAGGTGCTGGCGGCGGTACAGGTGCGTGCGAACAACAACAACCAGAACCAGCAGGACCGCCCCACGGCGGGCAGCACGGAGCGCAATCTCTCCGCGGCGCAGCTCGACCGTTTGCCCATCGACAAGGGCGACCTCGCGTCCATCGCGGCACTTGCTCCGGGAGTAATCTCCACGTCAGCCACGGATTCGACGACGTCGACATTTTCCGTTGGTGGACAGCCCACGAACCAGAACCAGATCACGCTCGATGGCTTGAGCTTTGGATCCGGCACCGTTCCCTCGGAAGCGGTGCGCAGCACGCGCGTCATCACCAACACCTACGACGTCAGCCGTGGCCAGTTCACGGGCGGCCAGGTCGCGTCGACGACACGTGGCGGCACCAACAACATTCAGGGCGTGTTCACGTACGCGCTTCGCGATCCGGATCTGGAGTTCGTCGACGAGTCGTCGGCGACGTTCGGACAGAAGTACATGCAGAACAATTTGAGCTTTGGTGTTGGCGGGCCCCTCATCGAAGACGAGATGTTCATCTTTGGCGCGGGCTCCGTTTCGCGCCGCACCAATCCGTTGTCGTCGCTGCTCGCCGCCAACCCGCAGACGCTCTCGCGTCTTGGCGCGGCGCCTGATTCGGTTGGCTTGTTTCTCGGGCGCCTGAACCAGATTGGTGTGCGCGCGACGCTGCCCGGTATTCCCGACGAGCGTCTCGCCGACAACGCCTCGGCCATCACGCGCTTCGACTGGTCGCTTGGCGAAATTCACACGCTCACCGTTCGCGCAGACTGGCGTGGGCAGATTCAGGATGGAACGCGCATCAATTCCACTTCGGTGCCCAGCACCGGCGGCAACCTGCATACCATGGGCGGCGGCATCATGGCGACGCTGACGTCGCATTACGAGAGCTTCATCAATGAAGCGCGCATCTACCAGTCGTCGGACAGGCAGGAGACCGCGCCGTATCTCATTGCGCCGGATGGCCGCGTGACCGTTGCGTCCACGCTGGCCGACGGAACATCGAGCGTGACGAGCCTGCAGTTCGGCGGCAATCCCGCGCTGCCGCAGGAGAGCCACAGCCGCCTGCTCGAATCCACTGATGAAATCAGCTTCATCAGCCGTGGTGGCGCGCACCGCGCCAAGCTCGGGTTCCTGTTCAACATGGACCGGAGTACCGTTGGAACGATCTCCAACCGGTACGGCACATACTTCTACAATTCACTGGCTGATTTCCAGAACAACATGCCGTCGCAATTCACGCGCACCATTTCGGGGCGCGACCGCTTTGCGGGCAGCAACAACGAAGCAGTGTATCTGGGTGACGCGTGGCGCAAGTCGTCGCAATTCCAGTTGACGTATGGCGTTCGTCTCGAAGGCTCGCAGTTTCCGCGGACGCCGGACTACAACGCGCAGGTCGACCAGTTCTTTGGCAAGCGCACCGACCAGTCGCCGTCGGAAATTCACTTGAGTCCGCGCGCCGGATTCACGTTCTTCACTGGCTCACCGCGTCCAACCACCAATGAGGCAGCCGGTGCGACCCCCGCGGCTGGTGGCCAAGGCGGCGGCGGTGGGGGTGGTGGCGGTGGGCGCGGGGGTGGGGGCGGCCCCGGAGGTCCTGGTGGGCCCGGCGGCTTCAATTCCACGGCGTGGACCATTCGCGGCGGCGTCGGCGAGTTCCGCGGCAAGATCTCGTCGAGCCTCGTGGCGCAGGCATTCGATGCCACCGGTCTCGATGGGGGCCAATCGCAGCTGTCCTGCATTGGCGCGTCCGTGCCGATTCCGGACTGGACGTCGTACCTCAATGATCCAGGTACTATTCCCACGCAGTGTGTTGGCGGCGCGTCCTCGACGCCCACATTTGGCCAGCGAAAGAACGTCACGGTCTTCGAGGACGGCTTCAGTGCCCCGAAAGTCTGGCGCGGATCGCTCGGCACGAGCCGGCGCTTCTTTACGCGCTACAATGTAAGCCTTGATGGAGCCGTTGCATACGGCGTGAACCAGACCGGCTCGCACGACCTCAACCTCGATCATTCGGCAAAGTTCGCGCTCGCCAATGAAGGCGGTCGTCCGGTGTACAGCCCTGGGTCGAGCATCGTGACGACCACAGGCGCCACGACGATCACGTCATCACGGCTGCATTCCGAATATGGCAGCGTCTCCGAGATCTCGTCGGATCTGCATTCCTTGTCATCGCAGCTCACGGCGTCCGTGGGCGGCATGACGGCGCTCGGCATCAACGTCAATCTTTCGTATTCGTACCTTCGCTCGCGCGACCAGCAGAACGGCTTCAGCGCGGGGGGCGGTGGCTTTGGTGCGCAGTCGACGGCGGGTGATCCGAACATCGTGCAGTGGGGAACGTCCGATCTCGAGCGCCGGCACTCGATCCTGGCAAACGTGACCTTTCCGGTAAAGACGTGGTTCACGGTCAGCACCATTGGCCGCATCACGGCGGGCCAGCGCTACACGCCCACCGTGAACGGCGACGTGAATGGCGACGGCTCCCGCAACGATCGCGCGTTCATCTTCAATCCGGCGACGACGAGCGACACCGCCGTGGCGAACGGCATCTCGAGCATCCTTGCTAACTCGCCGCAGCGCACACGTGAATGTCTGCTGTCGCAGCTCGGGTCGATCGCCGGACGCAACAGCTGCACGGCGCCGTTCACCCCGTCGCTGGATTTCCAGATCAACTTCAGCCCGGATGCATTCGGCTTGCAACGTCGTCTCATGCTGTCGATCAACGTGCAGAACGGTCTGGTAGGAATTGACCAGCTCCTGCATGGCGAGAGCAACCTGCATGGATGGGGGCAGCCGGCCATTGCTGACCGCACGCTGCTGTTCGTCCGCGGCTTCGATCCGGCTACTCAGCAGTTCAAGTATCAGGTCAACGGGCATTTCGGCGTGGCGAACAGCCAGAACAGCGCTTTCCGGGTTCCATTCCAGATCGGCTTGCAGGGCCGCCTGAGCGTGGGCCAGGATCCCGCGCGCCAGGCGTTCGGACGCGCATTTGGACAGGGTGCGCAAACGCCCGAGGCATTCAAGGCTCGCCTGTCGCGTCTCGTCCCCAACCCGTTCCTGACGGTGCTCGGCCTCGATGATTCGCTCAAGCTCGCGCTAACACCGGTGCAGAAGGTCAGGCTCAAGACGCTCTCCGATTCCATCGCCCCAAAGGCGGACCAGATGGCGCAGGAGATCGCCGATGTGCTGGCCGCGGCTGGTCCGAACCCCGACATGCAGGCGATGGGCGCCAAGATGCAGGCAAAAACGGAAGACGCCCGCAAGCTGGGAGAAAAAGCGTTCGAGGATCTGAAGAAGACGCTGACGCCGGTGCAGTGGAACAAGCTGCCGGACAGTGCCAGGACGATGCCGCCGCAGCGCGGCTTTGGAGGAGCCGGCGGCGGCGGCCGACCCGGCTGAGTTACAGCGGCACTCGCAAAATCGCCCCGGTGGTCAGTGCGAGCCGGGGCGTTCGACGGATGTCGATGGTGCGCGTAAAGAAGGGATCGATACTCGTTGCACCAAGGAGGGGAGTGCGCATCCCGACGGTAAAATCATGGCGGTTGAGCATTCCGTAGCGCGTGTCGTAAAACACGTCTACCTGTCCGTATGGAAAAAACGGATGGCCGGCGGCCATCACGGTGTGGCCGATCGCGCTGCGGTTGATGAGGCGGTGTGACCACTCGGTCTTGATATCGCGAATCTCCCATCTGTTCCTGTTGCGCAGCTCGAAGCCCGCCGGCAGCTCCACGTTCGCGTAGAGTGTGGGTACGTAGCGATGCTCGAACGTTCCGTCGCGCTCGCGCACCTGCTTCGCCTCCATGAGCAGGCTCATTCCGTGAAACACCGGTGAGACGATTCCGCCACCCATGATGCGCTCATTCGGGATGACGTCGTCCATGGAGAGCCGGTCGTCGAGCACGAGCTGGAGGCCAAAGCCGTGCACGCGTGGCAGCGTGAGAATGATCTCGGGGCGGTATTCCTTGAGGGCCTGCGGCTGTGCAACGGACGCGCTCGTGAGTGCGAAGAGCGATGCGACTATGACTGAACGCATGCGGAAGGGCTGGAGTGAGAGCGGCGAAAGGTAGCTCACGGCAATCGTTGGAACCATTCATGCGATTATATTGAGTTGATGAAGCCGATCCGAGCCGCTGCCGTCGTCCTCGCCGCGTTCCTCACGCTCGCGCCCAGTGCGCACGCGCAGCGGAAGGCGCGCGTGAAGCGTGTGCCGCAGCCCGAGGAGCTGCACGGCTCCGTTGCCAGCGTGGAACGGATGTATGATTTCGCGATGTCGCATGGCCTGCCGTTCTATCGCACGCCGGAAAACGTCATTGACGGAATCTCACAGGGCCACCTGATCGCACTCACGGCCGACTCCACGTTCGAGCTCAAGAGCGACGTCCATTTTTCGTTCGTGACGCGGGAAGCAAGCCTGTTCGTGCATGCGTTCGCGCCGCAATACCGCACGGCGTGCGGGGTTCCGCTCACGGTCACGAGTGCGGAGCGGCCGGTGACCAAGCAGCCCAGGAATTCCAATCCGCATTCTGTGCACCCTACGGGAATCGCCGTCGATTTTCGACGCCCGCCGGCGGGCCCGTGCCTTACCTGGATGCGAAGCGCATTGGTGGAGCTGGAACGGAAAGGCCTCATCGAGGCGACCGAAGAGCGGCACCCGGTACATCTGCACGTGGCGGTGCTCGTGGCGCCCGGCACTCCCGTGACGCTGCCGCAGCTCGTGCACAGTCTCGCATCGCATCCGACGGCCGCAGGCACGCAGAGCGCAGATCGTCAATGATGCCGTCGTCCTTCGCTATGCTCAGGACGACAAACCGCTCAGGATGACGCCGCAATGACTGCAATGTTGTTCGATCCGTATTCCATTCGCGGCGTCACGCTCCGCAATCGCATCGTCGTGAGCCCGATGTGCCAGTACTCGAGCGTGGACGGATTTGCGACGGACTGGCACCTGGTGCATCTGGGATCACGTGCCGTGGGTGGTGCCTCGCTCGTGATTGCCGAGGCGTCGGCGGTATCGCCGGAGGGCCGCATCTCTCCGTACGATCTGGGTATCTGGAAGGACGAACACATTGAAGGGTTGCTCCGCGCCACGCGATTCGTGCACGCGCAGGGCGCGGTGGCGGGCATACAGCTCGCGCATGCGGGCAGAAAAGCGAGCGTGGACGTCCCGTGGCGCGCAGGACGTGCGCTCGACGCCAGTGAGGGCGGATGGACCCCGCTGTATGCACCCAACGCCATCGCATTTTCTCCACGATACCAGACGCCTGTTGCAATGACCACCGCCGACATCGCACGCGTGGCCGGTGACTTCAAGGCCGCCGCTGTGCGGGCGCACGCTGCCGGATTTCGCGTGATCGAGCTGCATGGGGCGCATGGATATCTGCTGCATGAATTCCTGTCGCCCACGAGCAACCAGCGCACCGACGAGTATGGCGGATCGTTCGAGAACCGCGCGCGCTTCTCGCTCGAGGTCGTGGATGCGGTACGTTCCGTCTGGCCCGATGGCCTTCCCCTTTTTTTCCGGATATCGGCGACGGACTACACACCGGGCGGGTGGGACGTGGAGCAGTCGGTGGCGCTCGCGAAGGTGCTTGCCACGCGCGGTGTCGATCTCGTGGACTGCTCGTCTGGCGGAAATGTGTCGGGTGCCACCATTCCGCTTGCTCCGGGATATCAAGTGCCGTTCGCCGAGCAGGTACGAAGGGAGGCGGGTGTGCCAACGGGCGCGGTGGGTCTCATTACCGAGCCGCACCAGGCCAATGGCATCATTGCGAGCGGGCAGGCTGACGTCGTCGTACTCGCTCGCGAGCTGCTCCGCGATCCTTATTGGCCCTTGCGCGCGGCGCGCGAGCTCGGCGCTGACGTCACCTGGCCCGAGCAGTACCAGCGCGCCAGACTGTAGAGCAAGACGTCTCTTCCGCCGCGGGGCGTTTCGGCTGTAACGTTGTGTGCGCCGCAGACCGGAATCCCCGCGAGCGCCCACCCGCCACGCCCGAGGATCAGCACCATGTCCGCTGATGACGCCAACCCCATTTCCCGCCGCAGCTGTGTGAAGGGCGCGGCGCCGACCGCGGTCGCCTTCGCACTCGGCCCCATGATCGTCCCGCGGCACGTGCTCGGCGGCGCCGGTTTTCAGGCGCCGAGTGACACGCTGAATGTTGCGATGGTGGGCATTGGCGGGATGGGGATGTCGAACATGGCATCGCTCGTTGCCGCCGGTGTGAACATCGTGGCCATTTGCGATGCTGACTTTCCCTATGTGGAGCGCTCGCTGGAAAGCCGCATGAAGCAGCCGGAAAAAGGCCAGCCGGCGCCCTCGGCGGCGAACATCAAGTTGAAGGAAGCGTATACCAGGGCCAAGAAATACTCCGACTTCCGCGTGATGCTCGCGCAGCAGAAGGACATCGACGCCGTTTCCATTGCGACGCCCGATCACAATCACGCGATCATCGCCTACGCCGCGATGAAAGCGGGCAAGCATGTGTACGTCCAGAAACCGTTGACGTATTCGGTGCAGGAAGCGCGCATTCTGGCGAAGACGGCGCGCGACATGAAGATCGTGTCCCAGATGGGCAACCAGGGCCACTCGATGGACGGCACGCGCCGACTGGTCGAGCTCCTTGGCGCCGGCGTCATTGGCCCCGTGCACGAAGTGCACGTGTGGACCGATCGTCCGCAGCGGTATTGGGCGCAGGGCATTCCGCGTCCGGCTGCCTACACGCCGCCGCCTGCGCTTCCGGAAGGTGCGCCACCAGCGCAGTGGAACATGCGGACCGTCGAGCGAGCCGTGCTCAAGGCGATGTCCGAGAATCAACAGACGGCACCACCGGGGCTCGAGTGGGACATCTTTCTCGGACCGGCAAAGGCGCTGCCGTACCACCCGGCGTACCACCCCTTCAGCTGGCGCGGCTGGGTGGATTTTGGCGTGAGTGCCATCGGCGACATGGGCGCACATCTCATCGACCAGCCTTTCTGGGCCCTCGGTCTCGACTATCCAAAGAGCGTGATCTCGTCGTCGACACCGTGGGGCGGTTCGGCGAAGGATCCAGGCTCGTATCCGCTGGCGATGACCACGCGCTACGAGTTCGGTGCACGCGACGCTGCGCCCCCCGTCGCGCTCACCTGGTATGACGGCGGCCTGATGCCGATGATCGCCGGAGACTTTGCCCTTCCGCGCGGTGATGGCGGCGGTGGCGTCTTCGTGGGTGAAAAAGGCTTCATCACCTACGAGACCTACGGCAACAATCCCAAGGTTTATCCCGATGCCGCAGCGGCGCGCGCGAACGACGTGGCCAAGAGCGTTCCCCGTATCGATGTGTCGCATGAGGCGAACTGGGCGTCGGCGTGCAAGGGCAATGGCACTGCAAGCTCGGGGTTCGACTACGCTGCGAAGCTCACGGAGACGATGCTGCTGGGTGTAGTGGCGTTGCGTGCCGGCCAGTCGCAGAAGATCCTGTACGACGGCGCCGGTATGCGCGTGACGAACAATCCAGACGTGAATCAGTGGCTCACGCGCGAGTATCGCGCGGGATGGCAGCCGTGGAGCTCGGCGGAGGCGACGGCGGCGATCTGAGTCCTCCTGGAGGCCACAAACCATAACCGCACACATTTGTGATGTTGCAGTTTCGGGTTTTATTCGGTACAATATGTGGGCATGGCCCACGCTCACAACACGCAGACCTCGTTTCTCTTGGAGGATGAACCACGCTCCGGCCGGCAGAGCCTGCTGCAGGTCGGTGAGCAAAAAGACATCCGGTATTTCGCAGCAAATTCCCGGAGCGTGTTGAACGGCCCGAAAGCCACCGGCATGGGGTTCTGGTCCATCAATCCGTATGTAGGGTGTGCGTTCGGGTGCGCGTATTGTTATGCACGCTACGCACACCGGTATACCGCCGAGCGGCTCGCCCACGCGCCCAGGGGCGAGACCATTCCTACTGACGACCTTCCGCCCTGGCTCGCGTTCGAGCGGCGAATTCTGGTCAAGCGCGAAGCGGGAACGCTCGTCCGCCGCGCACTGGCAAAACCCGCAGTCCTCAACGCGCTGCGAGAGGACCGTGTCGTGATCGGGACGGCCACCGATCCCTACCAACCAGCGGAACGCCGTTTTCGCATCACCCGCAGCGTGCTCGAAGTGCTGGCGGATCAGAAGGGCATTGCGGTCACGATCATCACCAAGAGTCCCCTCGTCACGCGCGACATCGATCTCCTCAAGCGCATCAAGGAGCACTCGGACGTGTGCGTGAACGTCTCGCTCATTACGGTCGATCGGGAGCTCGCTCGCCGTCTCGAGCCGCGCGCGCCCACCCCGGAAGCCCGGCTCCGCGGCATAGCGAGGCTGCGCGAGCACGGCATCGAGGTTGGCGTGAACATCATGCCCGTGCTCCCCGGTATTACGGACAAGACGGAAATGGTGGAGGCGCTCATCCAGGCCGTGAAAGCGGCGGACGCCTCATATGTGGGCGCCTGTGCGCTGCGCCTTCAGGCAACGGCCCGTGACCGCTACCTGCCGTTCATCGACGCTGAATTTCCGGAGCTGGCCGATCGATACCGGCGCGCATACGCAAAGGGATACCAGGTGTCGGCCAGCTATCGGGATGGACTCCGCAGGCGCTTCAAGGCAGTGTGCGATGCCCACGGCGTGAGCTATGGGCATGCCAAGGATGACGACGTGGAGACGAGTGACGCACGAGGGCCGGTGTCCGTGCAGTTCGATCTCCCATTGGGATAACGGACGGCTAGAATACTAGCATATGCTAATATTCTAGCATGAAAGACCCCGAAGGACAACGCTCCGATGGCATACGGTGTCCAATCGCTGTTCCCTGACCCCGTACCCGCTTCATCCCATCTCATGAGCCAATACCGTTCACTCGCCATCGTCGCCACGTTGGCCTTCAGCGTTTTCCCACTCGCCGCGCAGGCACCGGACGTCATTCGCGGTCGCATCGTCGATGATTCGAGCCGAGGAGTCGTGGCGACCGTCATGATCACTCGTGGGCCGGACCGGCTCACGCAACAGACCGCCAGCGACTCCAGCGGCCGGTATCAGATGCGCTTCGAGCAAGGCACCGGCGACTACCTCATCTACGTTACCGCGCAGGGCTTCAAGCCGGTGCGCCGGCGGGTGACACGCGAGACCACGGAGCGCGAGTTCGTGGCCGACTTCAGCCTCTCGCGCGATGTCACGATGCTCGATGCGATGAAAGTGGTGGCTGACAAGGCGGTGCGCGCGACAAACAACATCAGTCCCACGAATCTCGAGCCGGGATCATCGGAGAAGTGGCAGGATGGAGTGAACGGCGCCATTCCGCCCAGTGCAGCCGGTGATCTGAATGCAATCGCAGGTCTGATGTCGAATGTCACGATGACAGGGTTTGGCCCGTCCATCCTTGGCTCGGGTGCGGAGTCCAACCTCACCACGCTCAATGGAATGGGGCTTTCCGCAGGTGCGATTCCGCGTGCGGCGAACGCGCAGACACGCGTGACGGGCGCGACGTTCGATCCAACGCGCGGCGGTTTTGCCGGAGCGAACATCGACGTCCGCCTCGGACCCGGCGACCGATCCTATCAGCGGCGCAGCGGATTTCTCACGCTCGATCCGCAGGCATTGCAGTTCACCGATAATACCGGCCGCTCACTTGGCGCGCGCAGCGGTGGCGTTCGCGGCAGCCTTGGGGCAAATGGCGAGATGATCCGGAAGGCGGCGACATATAACGTTGCGGTCGACGCCGGTCGCAGCACGAGTGACCCGGCCACGCTGCTCGATGCCGATGCCGACGCGCTCCTTCGCGCGGGCGTATCACCGGATTCGGTTGCGCGCCTCGTGGCGGTTGCGAACCCGCTTGGCCTTACCGTTGGCAGCCGGTCCGTGCCATCGAGCCGGGTGCATGATGCGGTGAGCTTCCTGTCCCGCTTCGATGATACGCGCGACACGCTCCGCACCCGTGCACTCACGGCGTACGCGGGCTACACGCGCGACGGAGCGTTGAACTTTGGTCCACTCGCTGCGCCCTCTGCCTCGGGCGAGCGGAAGGAGCAGACCATTGGTGGGCAGCTGACCTTTGGCGACTACGTTGGAGAGGGCCGGCGCATCCTCACGGAATCGCGATTTGCCGCGAGTGCGGTCCGCACGAACGTGTCGCCGTATCGTGAGCTGCCCGGTGTGAATGTACTGGTGCGTTCGTCCGCGCTCGACGCCAGCAGCGACATCACCGGCATCACGCTGGGCGGCGCGCCGTATCTGTCCACGGACGACACGAAGTGGACCGCGGAAGGCTCGAACGAAACGACGTGGATGGCGGGTGGGCGCAGGCACCGGTTCAAGACGCAACTGTGGGCGCGCGCGGACGGCACCAGCTCTACCGGTGTGCAGAACCGCCTTGGCAGCTTCACCTACAACTCCATTGCCGATCTCGCGGCAGGTCATCCCGCAAGCTTTACGCGCACGCTTGCACAACCGGCTCGCGAAGGCAGCGTCTGGAATTCAGCAGCCGCGCTCGCACATCAGTGGAGCCCGACACGGTTCTTCAGCATGCTGTATGGTGCGCGGGTCGAGGCTGACGGATTCATGAGCGCACCGGCCGCCAATGGTCCTCTCGAGCAAGCGCTCGGCGTGCAGACAGGTGCGGCTCCGATGCAGATTCACGTGAGCCCGCGCATCGGGTTTTCCTACACGTACAATCGTGACAAGGAAAATGGGAGCGGCTCGAGTCAGACGCCGGTCGGTCGCTACTATCGGACCACCAGCGGTGTCATTCGCGGCGGCATTGGCGATTTCCGTGACCTCTTGCGGCCAAATATTCTTGCCGATGCCTCGGCGGGCACGGGGCTGTCGGGCGGAACATCCGTGCTCTCGTGCGTTGGTGCCGCGGTGCCGAGCGCGGACTGGACGAGATTCGCGAATGACCCTGCGTCGATTCCAACGCAGTGCGTCAACGGCAGCGGAGTGCTGGCGGAAAGTGCGCCCTCGGTGGTGTTGATCGACAAGCACTATGACGTGCCGCACAGCTGGCGTGCGTCGCTCGACTGGAATACGAGCTGGAAAACGTGGTTGCTTCGCGCCGGTGTTCTTGGCTCGTACGACGTGTCGCAGCCGGGCATCGTGGACGCGAACTTCAGCGCGCTGCAGCGGTTGTCGCTTGCGTCGGAGGGAAATCGCCCCGTGTACGTGTCCGCCGCATCAATTGATCCGGCAACCGGAGCGGTATCGGCGTCAGAGTCGCGGCGCAGCGATCAATACGGGCGCGTGGCAGTGCGGTCGAGCGACCTGCGCGGATACGGCGGGCAGCTGAATCTCGGCCTGGCGCCGGACGTGTTCAAGTTCAGCGCGAATGCCTCGTTCTTTGGCTCGCTGAACTACACGTTGCAGGCAACCAAGCGTGAGTTCCGCGGCTTTGATGGTGGAAGCTTCGGTGATCCGCGCGTCAAGGAGTGGTCTGTTGGACAGAACGACGCGCGTCATGCGGTCGTTTTCACAAGCGGCTTCTATACGCCCAGCACGGGTGCCGTTACCATGTTTGCCCGCGCCCAATCGGGGTTGCCGTTCACCCCTACAGTCCAGGGCGACGTCAACGGCGATGGCCGTGGCGGGGACCGTGCGTTCGTGCCGGACCCTGCTCATGAGACCGACGTCAATGTCGCCGCGCAGATTCGTGCGTTGCTTGCGAATGGCGCATCAACGGCAAAGGGCTGCCTCAACCAATATCTGGGTAAGGTCGTGGATCGCAATGGATGTCGCGGACCGTGGACGCAGTCGTTCAACATCCAGTGGCGCCCGCCCATGCCGTCGCGGTGGAATGGACGTGTGTCTCCCAACATCTACTTCCAGAACGTGCTCGCTGGCGTCGATCAGCTCGTTCACGGAAGTGAAAGCCTCCACGGATGGGGCTCGCCCTCGTACGTCGATCCGGTGCTGCTCGTACCGCGTGGTTTTGACGCAAGCGCCAACCGGTTCAAGTACGACGTGAACCCCCGCTTTGCGGACACGCGACCCAATCGCAACCTCGCGTTGAACCCGTTCCGGCTGGTCATGGATTTCTCCTTCCAGCTTTCCACGAATTACGACTTGCAGCAGCTGCGTCGCGCGGTGGAGCCCATTCGGGTTGATTCTGGCTGGCAGCGCCGATCGGCCGATTCGCTCGCGGCATTTTACCTGTCCAATACGTCCAGCATATTCAAGGCGCTCATTCTCGAGAGTGACTCGCTCTTTCTGAGCGCAGGGCAGATCAGGGACCTGCGCAGGGCAGACTCGGTGTTCTCGGCGCGGGTGCGCGGCGTCTACGCGCCGCTCGGCCAGTTCCTCGCGCAGGGGCGTGGTGGTGCAGGCAAGGCCGAGCTGGACAGTGTTCAGACGGCGAGCAAGGCGTACTGGAAGATTTTCTGGGAGCAGCCGGAGATCGCCGATTCACTGGTGACTCCGTCGCAGAAGGAGCTGTTTCCGATGCTCAAGAACATGGTGGCAACGCCGAAGGAAAGTCGCGAGCACAGCCAGTGGCAGTTTGGAAATCCTGTTACGTTCTCGGACAAACCCAAGCCCGTCGTGAAGCCGGGGAGCGGACAGAATGTGCAGGTGCAGCAACCGTAGAGTCCGGCACCTGAACTTGTCAGGACCCCTCGCGTAAATCGGATGTCGGCGGCATACTATCTGTATACAGATTGTAGTACCATTCGTGACGAGCAGTCCCCCCGTCGGGGTTGCGCATCCATCGGCACGGCCACGCCAACGAGGTGAGCAGATGAAACGTCGTCTCGCACTTGTACTCGCAGTTGCCGGCTCGGCACTTCTCTCGGCATGTTCGTCAGTGGGAACAGGCGCATTCGTTCCCACGCCGGTGAAGCAGCCAGCAGGCCGCTTCGACATGATGCACTACCAGTCGTCGTCACGGAACATGCTCCATCGTGCGGCTACTGCACCCGGTCCTGGTGGCGTGTTCGACTATCGCTACTACTAGTGGGATGTTACACAAGTTGTAACAGCATGCTGTCGTCCTGAGCGCAGCGAATCGAAGGACCCGCTCGTCGGCATGGAGAGCGGGTCTTTTCGTTTGTCCCAAGGGCCGGGTAAGGCTAGCCGCGAAGAATCGACTCGAACAGGTCGATGGCGCGCGAGTCACCTGTCTGGCCAAGCCAGAACAGCGCACTGCCGCGGACATGCGCGTCGGCGTTCTTGCGTGCCACGTCGATGAGCGCCGGAATTCTGGTGTCATCCCGCATCTGCGACAGCACGAAAACGGCATTCTCCTTTATCTTGTCGTACTCGTCGTCGCCGTCGTCGATCCACGGAGTGTTCGGCCGGCCCGTCGTCGCTCCGGCGGCAAATCGAGAGAGCCAATGCATGGCGTCGATGCGCAGCGAGCGTGAGCGTGTCTCCGAGTCGCGCGCGATGCGCAGCAACTGCGGCCAGACAACAGCGCTGTCGGCAAGGATGGCGGGCAGGAGTGCGTTGCTGCCTGTCCGGCCGTTCACCTGCATGGCAATGCTCAACAGATAGTCGGCGGCTTCCCTGGCCGGCACCACCCCAATGGACTTCGCGTCATGAGCCCGAACAGGGCCGACCCAGGTCTGGACCCGTTCGACGACGCCGTCGCTGAGCGTGAGGCGAACGAGCACGGGGCCTGTCGTGCAATCACCGTAACGATTTGCGTCGGAGTACGAGCCGAAGAATGTTCGTCCATGACGGATGAAGCTGTAGCCGTCACCACAAACACCGGCGCGAGCGGCAAACTGGAACATGACGGTCCCATTGCGTTCGGCGGCAACGCGGCCGGCGAGCGATTGCGCGCCGAGCGGCAGGGCGACGGCTGCGAGTACCATGAGGCAGGATGCGCGCATGATCATTTCAGGATGAGGTCACTGATGAGCTTTGTCGCTCGAGGATCGTGCTTCTGTCCGAGCCAGAAGATTGCTTTTCCGCGCATGGACTTGTCGCGGTCGTCACGAGCGATTCGGATGAGTGCATCCGTCGCCGCGTTATCATTGCGTTGTGAGAGCGCAAAGATCGCCTGCTCCTTGAGTGCCCTGTCGCCGAGGTCACCATAGAGCAACGCAAGGTCGCGCGTTGGCGTTTCTTCGCTCTGGCCAAGAGAAAAAATGGCGTTTTTTCGGACCTCGATGTTTTCGTCGCCGTCCGAGATGATTGTGCGTAGCGTTCGGAGCGCGCGCGGATCTCCGCACTGACCCAACCAGAATACCGCATTCTTTCGTGTGCCCTGGGGCCCCTTGCGCGCAAGCTCGATCAGTGCGGGAATGCCTGCTCCGGACTCGAGTTGCGAAAGCGCAGCAATGGCCGAGCCTGCGAGGCCTGCCGCGTCGCGGCGGTCATCTTCGTTGGCAAAGGACACGAGCGCGGGGATCACACTCGCGTCACCGAACATCCCGAGGAAGTGCACCGCTTGACGGCGCGTATCCATCGTCCTCGAGTCGTCACGCGCAATGCCGAGCAGTGGTGAAATGACGACGACGTCGTCGGCAAGCACCGCGGGGAGAAGCGTGTAATTCCTGTCGCGAAGTGCATCCGAGCGCGCCACGAGGGAAAAAAAGTATGCCGACGCCTCGCGCGGCGAGACAATGCCAAGATCCGTGACGCGGTCGCCGGTGGTGTTCCATCTGCCACCAACCTGCGTCTGCACACGTGTCACGCGGTTGCCCGCGACGGAGAGCGTGACGCGTAACGGCCCGGCAAGACAGCTGTCGTCGCTCCAACGTCCGTATGATTCGAAGTGGTCGCCGAAGGTCGAATGCCGGAAGGAAATACGGTCGCGTCCATCGCCGCAGACGCCGGGGCGCGCATCGAACTGCATGCGGACGACGCCATCGGGTGCCTGCGCGATCCGCGCGGCCAGCGGCGTCTG
Organism: Gemmatimonadota bacterium; assembly: GCA_028287285.1. GTDB lineage: Bacteria > Gemmatimonadota > Gemmatimonadetes > Gemmatimonadales > Gemmatimonadaceae > AG11. The sequence continues at coordinate 32,672 of JAQBPY010000065.1, read as the reverse complement.
CGCCATGAGCGGCGCGGCCACCACGAGCAGTCCGAATGCGAGACGCATGTGCATCAATCCTTGAGGATGTCCAGGATGATCTGCTTCACGCGCGGATCATTCTTCTGCCCGAGCCAGAAGAGCGCTTTCTTGCGCATCTCGGGATCCTTGTCCCTGGTCGCAATCTCCACGAGCTTGTCGGAGGCCGCCTTCTCCCGAGCTTCGGACAATACCCAGATGAGCTGCTCCTTTACGGGCGCATCCGTTATCCGATCATAGATGCCAATCAGGTCCGTTGACGAAGCGCCGGCCTGGCCTGCCGTCCACAGTGCCTGCTTGCGAACCTCGACACTCTGCGATCCGTCCAGCGCGACATTCACGAGCCATTTCTCGTTGCCCACGCCGCGCATCTGCGAGAGCGAAAAGAGCACGTTCTTGCGAAGGTCCTCGTTTCCCCTTCCGAGCTTGGCAAAGAGTGAGCGCAGATACTCCGCGTTTTCCGTGGACCGGTGCTGGCCGAGCTGGAAGATCGCATTCTCGCGCACCCTGCGGGGTGTGTCGTCGCTCTCGGCAACACGGCGCATGAGGGCTGCGCTGCGAGCTGAATTCTGCTGGCTAAGGGAAAAAATGGCCTTTTCGCGCAATGCGATATCCGGCGAGGAGGTCGCAATGTCCTCGAGGAGGGCCGCAGCGCGGTCCGAGTGAATCTGGCCCATCCAGAACACGGCATCCTCGCGGACCTGCCTGCTCGGATCGTTGCGGATGACGTCGCTGAGCACCGATTCGGTCTCGCTGGAACGCTTCTGCGAGAGGAGGAATACTGCCTTCTTGCGCAACACCGCCGTGCACCCATCGCGCTTCTGCAATACCTGCTTGATGATCGGCATCGCGCTCTCGGAGTCCATCTGCAGGAGCGCATTCATGGCCGCGACACGCACGTCGTTGTCGTCGTCACGCACCGCGCCGCGCGCACACGGCGTCGAGTCCTGGGCGGCTTCAGATACGAGTGCCGCGGATTCGGCGTCCCCGCGTTTCGCCAGGGCGCCCCGAATGCGGACCCGCAACTCCTCCGCATCACCCGCCGTATTCGCCTTTGGATACCGAGACAGCTGGGTATTGAGCGACGTGAGCGCCTGGCGCAGGTCATCTTCGCCCCCCATGCGATAGAGCGCAAAGGCGCGGTAGTACAGCGCGTCCGCCACGTATGCGGACTTCGGATACTTTCTTCCGATGTCCGCAAACAACTCGGCCGCACGGGTCAGTTGATTGCGGTTGAGCGCTTCGCGGGCCACGCGATACAGCGAGTCCGCCGGGTCATTGTCCGCCCACGGCGCCGGCGCATGCGTCGAGATGGAAGAAACGTTCCGTGCGGAAACGCCGGTGGAGCTGACGAGCAGTGCAGGGAGCGCAACTGCGCTCACCATGACAAGACGTCTGAACATTGAGGTACTCCTCATTCGTCTGAAGCGGTGCCGCCGATGCCGGCGGGAACCGCGGTGCGTATGCGTGGAAGGAGGTCGCGATCGTGGAGGGTCTGGTCGATCAGCTTGCGGTCGCTCGAATCCAACGGAGCGCCGGACAAGCTGATGACCTGCACGAGTACGAGCTCGAGATCATTGAGCAAAGGGCGAAGCTGTGGATCGGCACCCGCTGGAGAATCGATGAGCAGGCGCGTGCTGCTCAGGACGTCGCGGCCCCACGCACCGAGCTGGCGAGCAGCGGCGGGGTCGTGCACGGCGACGTCGCTCGCACGAAACGCCGTAAGGAGCGCTTCGGCCTGACTGAGCGTCTGAACCGCGGCCATGTGATAAAGGCGTGATGGATCCGCAGGGGGAACAGGCTGTGACGCGACCGGCGGTGGAACAACGATCGCCTCGTGTTGCAACACACGATCTATTCCCACGCCGAGGAGCAGCGCAGCGGCGATGGCAACCGGGAGGAACCGCCGTGAGATGCGGAAGGGAAGCACTCCGGCAATTCCACCCGTCTGCGCAATTGCCGACGTTTTCTGCGTGGAGGCGATTGCATCCCACATCTCGAGGCGCGGCGTCGCCGGCGGCACGTTGAGTGAGCGCGCCCGTGCGCTGACCCACGCGTCGAACTGTTCGTCCCCCGGAAGCTCGACGTCAGCGTCCTCACCAAAATCCGGATGATCCATCATGGTTTCCATTCCTCGGCGAAATCCGCCAGTGCGATGCGAAGCTTTCCTCGCGCACGGAACAGCTGCGCCTTCGACGTACCCGGCGTGACGCCGAGCGCAGTCGCGATTTCTTCGTGTGTATAGCCTTCAGCGTCGTGCATCATGAATACCGTCCGGCATCCTTCAGGGAGGTCAGCGACCGCAGCAGCGAGACGTTCCCGCATCACGGGGTCCGATTCAGGCGCCGATCTGGTGACCATCAGCGCTTCCTCGAGTGGTGCTTCCCGCGTCCGCTGTCGCTTGCTCCGCTTTATTTCGTTGAGTGTGACCGAGACCGCGATCGTATGGAGCCAGGTCGAGAAGGCGGCGTCTCCACGAAATCCGCTGATCGAGGCGAACGCACGGACAAACGTGTCCTGCGTGAGCTCGCGAGCGGCGTCCTCTCGTCCAATGAGCCGGAACGTGAGGCGGAAGATCCGGTCGACATGGGCTTCATACAGCGCACGATGAGCTGATGGGTCGCCCCGGCGCGCCCGCTCGACGAGCGCGCGCTGGTCTGGGAGCAAGTCGGCTCGCTCCAGGTGGGGAAGGCTTTCAGTTTCCATGCGTGCCCCCTGTGACAATGGGACGGCGGAAAGCGTTGACGCCTGTCATCTTCCATTGCCGAGTCCGCCCCGCGCCGCGCCACATTGGCTGGATTCCTGGGCGGCCGGGGTGCAACTGACCTTCACATGAGGTGCAGCAAAAGGCACGTCCTTCGTGCCCCGAACGACAGTCTCGGCGCCAGGATCTTCCTTCAGGTCAAAAAGGACGCGCCGAGAAGACTCTTATGTGAAATCGGTTGCTATATAGTGGAGGCGATCTCTACCCTGGGAGCGGCTTGTACGCCACGACGGTGATCTCCACGAGAATGCCCCGCAAGTCGCAGCCGAGCGCCGTGCGTGCGGGGTATGGCGGTGACATGATCGACTTGTACTCGTCGTTGAAGTCCGTCCAGAGATCCGACGAGGACAGATAGGCTGTTACCGACACGATGTCCGTGAGGGTCGCACCGGCTGCGGCGAGTGTTCGCTCCACATTGCGCAGGACCTGGCGCGTCTGGGACCTGACGTCGTCCCCCACGATCTCGCCCGAGATGGCGTCGCGCGGTACCTGGCCCGACACATAGATGAAGTCACCGGCACGCACGGCCGGCGAATACGCACCCTTGGGCGCGGGCACATCGGTACCGAGGAAAACTGGCTGCCAGCTCATTGAGAGATCTCCGGTGTGCGGCTCGGTGAAATGACGGTGGCCGGCGAATGCACCTGCCACCGGCATGGACCCATCACCCAAGAATACAAGTCGCCGCGGCTGGCCGCGACCCAACCCTCCGTGGCGTTCCCGTGTCTAGGGCTGTGAAGCCGCACACCGGTGGCTTCGCACGATGTTCGAGTATCGCACTTACCCCAGATTCCCCATGCATACCGTTCGCGTTCTGTGCGCGCTGTTGCTGTCCGCGTGCGTTGCCGCGGAAGCGCAGACCGCCTCCTGTCCGGCGCCCGCCGACGACATACGTGTCTCCGCCCTTGGCGTCATCATGCAGACGGAATCGGATCAGGTCATGCCGGTCCTTCAGAAAGTGCTGGAGCGCAAGGACGAATGCTCCGTCGAGCTGCGCCGGCAAGTGGTGAGCTTCCTGGCCCGTACGCATGACGCAAGTCGCGTGGACATCATGCTTCGCGTCGCACGAACAGATCCGAATGGCATGGTTCGCCGTCAGGCGGTGCAATCGCTCGCGCAAACACACGACGACCGGGCATCCGCCGCACTTGACTCGATCGTCTTCAACGCGAGTGACGTCGACCTGAAGGACCCCGCACTCCGCGCCATTGCGTCCCAGCAGAATCCCGTGGCACGCAACAGCCTGCGCCGGATTGCGGAAAGTGCCACGCTGCCCATCGAGCTCCGCTCGCGTGCCCTGAGCTACATGGGTTCCGGCCGCAAGGGACGCCGACGATCTCCAGTACCTGGAGGGTCTCTACGCCAAGACCGTCAGTCCGCAATTACGCGAAGGCATCATGCGCGCCGTTGCCAGCCAGCGAAGCCCTGAAGTGACGAAGTTTCTGCTGGACGTGGTGCGGGACAAGAGCTCGGACATCGAGCTTCGGAAGGCGGCGCTGCGCAACATGAGCAACGGCATTCCGAGCGCGGACAGCCGCAGCGCGAATGCATCGGGGCTGGAGGTAAAGGATCTCCTCGCGCTCTACAAGGAATTCAACGGCCAGACGGAGCTTCAGGAACAACTGCTCGACGTCTATTCGAACCGCACCGAGGCGGCCGCAACCGACACGTTGCTGCAGATCGCGCAGGACGAGCAGAATCTGAGTCTCCGCAAGCGGGCCATATCGCGTCTGGGACGCCGGAGGGACGCGCGTGTGACACAGTTCCTCGTCGATCTCGTCAACAAGTAGCGTCCGGGCCCGTGCGTTCGCGTGATGTTGGACGCAGGGGTTTGGTGATGGAGATTCGAATGGCGCAGGTAGCTTCGTTGCATGCTTGCCGCCATTCGTTCTGCCGCCGTGCTTGGAATCGACGCCTATGACGTCACCGTCGAAGTCGACGTCGCCAACGGCCTGCCCCAATGGTTCATCGTCGGCCTCCCCGCGAATGCGGTAAAGGAGAGCCGAGAGCGCGTGAGTGCCGCGTTGATCAATGCGGGCTTCGACGTGCCGTCGCGGCGCATCACGGTAAACTTGGCACCGGCGGATATCAGAAAAGAGGGAACCGCATTCGACCTGCCCATCGCCCTGGGCGTGCTCGTTGGCACGGGCGTGCTGAAGCCGGAACAAGTCCAGCAGTGTCTGGTTGTTGGAGAGCTTGGCCTCGATGCATCCATCCGGCCCGTTCGCGGCGCACTCTCCATTGCCAGAAAGCTGTCGTCGAGCGGGGGCGCAAAGGGCTCGGTGTTGATCCTCCCCGCCGCCAACGTCGCCGAAGCATCGCTCGTGCGCGACGTTCGGCTTGGAGCGCCATCATCGCTGGGTGAGCTGGTCGGGTGGCTGATGCGTGGAACGATTCCGCCGCCGGTGATTGCGCCCAGGGTGCATGCGGATGACGACTTACTCGATCTCGCCGACGTTGCGGGGCAGGAGGGTGCAAAGCGCGCGCTGGCGATCGCCGCCGCAGGGTCGCATGGCATCCTGTTAGTCGGGCCGCCCGGAGCAGGGAAGACAATGCTCGCGCGGCGGCTGCCGGCGATTCTTCCTTCGCTCACCGATGCGGAGGCGCTCGAGGTCACCGCGGTGCACTCGGTCGCGGGCATGCTCGACGCAGCGTCCGGGTCCGTCATCAGGCGGCCTTTTCGCGCACCGCACCATTCCATCTCGACAGCCGGACTCGTTGGCGGCGGATCATCGCCGAGGCCGGGTGAGGTGAGTCTCGCGCATCATGGCGTGCTCTTTCTCGATGAGCTCCTCGAATTTCCTCGCTCGGTGCTCGAGGCGCTTCGGCAGCCAATGGAAGATGGCACCGTGACAATTGCGCGCGCGTCGGCCTCGTTGAAATTTCCGGCACGGTTTGCTCTTGCTGCGGCAATGAATCCCTGCCCGTGCGGCCATTCCGGCTCCACCTTACCCTGCGTATGTCCGGCAGCAGACGTGGTAAAGTATCGCGCACGTCTCTCCGGACCACTGGCCGACCGCATCGACCTGCACGTGTACGTCCCGCCTGTTGCGTTATCGCGTTTGTCCGCACGTGACACGAGCGCCCGTTCGGTCGACGTCCGCGCCAATGTGGAACGGGCACGCCTGTGCCAACGCGAGCGATACAAGGGCGACGGCACATGCAACGCCCGCGCCGCCGGCCGGTGGCTGGAAACACACGGCGACCTGGAGTCCGGCGCGCGAGCGCTGCTCACAAGCGCGGGCGAGCGCCTGCATCTCTCCGCACGCGCTTTCCACCGTGTGTTGCGAGTGGCTCGAACCATCTCGGACCTGGACGGCATACGCACCATCTCCACCGCGCAAATCGCCGAAGCGCTCGGCTATCGTCCGCGCGCGGCAGATACGTCCGACGGCGGTAGCCGACGACATGAATAACCACGCTCGCATGAAGGCTACTTGCAACACCATGCGGCAATACTTCACCTAAGCTGTCATCCCGCAGGAGCACTTCAGACTGTCATCCCGCAGGAGCGAAGCGACTGTCGGGAACTGCTGTTCCGTCCTGGGGGAGTTCGGGGTGCGGAAAGTCTATCCCGACACTCGTTCGCTTCGCTCGCTCCTGCGGGATGACAGTTAACTGAACCGCATTGCCACTAGGTGACCGTGCCGCAAGGCCGACAACGTCGCCGTCCGTAATTCAAAAACGGTCCGCTCGTAACTCTGGGGGTGCGGCCGAAGGACGCGCCCGCAATCGAAACTTGTCATACACCGTTCCGTAATAACTAACGACTAAGTTATTGTGCGCATTTTGTACAACTGAGCCCCTGACCGACAAAACCATGCTTGCTGTCGCAACGTTGCCCGTGCGCGAGCGCATCCAGGCGCTGGACGTGATTCGCGGTGTGGCCGTTGGCGGCATTCTGCTGGCGAATGTGCTGGTGTTCTTCGGGCTGTTCGCCATACCGGCCAATCGGGCCGCAGCGCTGCCCACTGCCGCTGCGGACACCGTTGCACGATTTCTCGAGCACGTTTTCGTGGACGGCAAGTTCTATTCTGTTTTTTCCCTGCTGTTCGGCATCGGCTTTGGTGTACAGCTCAGCCGCGGTGGTGATGCGGCGGTGCCGAGGTTCAGGCGCCGTCTGCGGATCCTCCTGGGCATCGGTGCGGTTCATGCCTTTCTGGTCTGGGCAGGCGACATCCTCATGCTGTACGCCCTGCTCGGATTCACGATGCCGTGGTTTGCGCGCAAGTCCAATCGCTCGCTGCTCCGATGGACGGTGGGGCTGCTTGCCGTTCCCACCGTGCTGTATGCCGTGGCGCTCGTCGCATGGATGCTCACAGGCTCACCTGCGACACCGGCGACGTCAGCAGTGGGAGTGCCGCCAAAGATTCTTTCCATGTTTGAAGCCATGGGTAGAGGCACCTTGAAGGACGCCCTCCTTGGCAACCTGGTATTCGTGGGTATTCGCTGGGCCGACCTTGTCGTTACCGTGCGGTTCCCTAAGGTGCTTGGCATGTTCCTGCTCGGGTTGTGGACGGTGCGATCCGGCATCGCGTTGTCGCCATCTGCCCACCGTCAAACGGTCCGACAATGGAGCCTGCTCGGCCTGAGTGTAGGCCTGCCCGCCAATCTCATTGCTGCGTGGAGCATGGAGCGCTGGCCGTACCTCATGCCCTCGGCAGGGGGGTTGATTGGTGTCGTGATGCAGGGCATCGGCGTTCCGATGCTTGCCATTGGATACGCGGCCACAATCGCATTGCTCGTTGTGGACGGCCGTCGCGTAATTACGGTGTTCGGGCCGGTGGGCCGCATGGCGCTCACGAACTACCTCATGCACTCCATCACATGCGTGGTGCTTTCCTATGGATTCGGCTTTGCCCTGTGGTGGCGTGTGGGCGCGTCGAGAGCGATGTTCATTGCCATCACGATTCTTGCCGTACAGATCCCGCTCAGCGCCTGGTGGCTCTCGCACTACCGTTTCGGCCCTGTGGAATGGGTGTGGAGACGACTGACCTACGGACGGCCAATCTGATGCGAAGTGCGCGTGTTTCACACCACATTTGCCCACGATGACCGCCCTGCATCTGACCCAGCGCGAGCTGGACATCATGAGTGTGCTCTGGGACCTGGGCGAGGCAACGGTCACCGAGGTGCGCGACCGCGTTGATCCTGCCCTCGCTTACACGAGCATCTCGAGCATGATACGGACGCTCGAACTGAAGGGCTATGTGTCGCATCGGCGTGGGGAAGGAAAGACACATGTGTACTACCCCGTGATCGACGCGGAGACGGCGGGAGAATCGACGCTGGACAGGGTGCTGGACAAGATCTACGGCGGATCGCCGCTCAAGCTGCTCGCGCACCTGATGGAGCAGCGAAAGTTTTCGGCGGCCGAACTGGCGCGCATGCGCGAACTGTTGAAGCCTCCCGCCAGGAAGCGAGACCGCGGCGACCGTTGAGGGTATCATTCGGGGTGAAGTATTTGCCCCTCCTCATGGTGATTGGTGGCGCACGTCTGGCCGCGGCGCAATCGGGCGCTCCGGCGTTCGTTCGCGGAGAGTCGGCATTCCTGGCCGCTGACATTGCCGGCGCGGAACAGGCATTCAGGTCCGTCCTGGCAAGCGACACGGTGCGGAATCACCGCGTGCAGGCCACGCGAGTCCTTGCCACCATCGCATGGCGAATTCGTGCTGATACCGTCGCAGCGTCGCGGCTGTTGGCAGAAGGCGCCCGCATTCAGGATGCGAAGCCGCTCATTGACGTGGAGCGCGCACGCATGCTCATGGCCAATGGGAACTTCACCGCTGCGCGAGCCATGGCCTTGTCGGCGCTCGCGGAATCGAACAGCATGGCCGACAGCGCCGGGGCGCTCGTGGCATTGGTCGAAAGCATTGCCGACCCACGCTTGCAGCAGCTTCGCCGCGGAGAACGCCCGGCCGCGATGGATTCCGCAACGCTGCACTTCCTGCATACCGGAGTGATGCAGCTTCGCACGATTGTCCGCCAGAATCCCGGGCAGACCAGGCTCGCGAAAGCGCTCATCATGGCCGCCGCCGTAGCCGGAGACGGGCCATCGCTCCTGGACGGTTGGCGCTCATACTACCTCATAGGCACGGGCGATACCTCGCGCGGGTTGTTGCACGACCCTCGTCGTGTGCTCGAGGCGGCGTTGCCCGGTTACGGCCACGCTGCAGGCACACCGCAGGCTGCGTCAATTACCAAAGCGCTCATGGATTCGCGGTTGTTCGACGCGGCGCTGGTCGTGGCCGCCGCCACGGCCGACGCGCGCCTGGACGAGATCATTCACTATGCGCGATTCCTGAAAGGCGTCCAACTGGCCACGGAGGAGTATTACCGCCAGCTCGCGCTCGGGAAGACGGATACGACGGAGTGGCGACGAAAATATCTGGCGCTCGGCGCCGTGCTGTGGCCACACCTCGGATGGACGGGAGCAATGCCGCGGCTGGACCGCGTGAGGCTCGCATCCGAGCTCGACGCGCGGTTCGGCGCATATGTGAATTTTGGCGTGACGTCGGGCTACAACGATCTGCATTTCGGTCATCGCGTGGTGGACGAACGCCGCCAGATCACGCAGTACGGGCACTCGGCCGACCTACGCTTCGTGGCGCTGGACGGAATGGTGTCCGACGGCTTCCAGACATGGTTGTGGGATGGCCGTGCCGGTCACGGTGGTTGGGCCACCAAGGACCTGATCATCCAGGTGCGGCCGGAGTACGCGGACGGCACGCTCGACGCATGGAGCGTGATAACGGATTCAACGCGGCGGGCGTTACGCAATCGCGAGATTGCGGCCGACAGCGCCGCTGACCTGATCCGGGCAGAGACGACCCCCGTTGCGTATTTCCCAAGTGTTGCGGATCGCATGCAGCGCGACGGACAGCAACAGCTCCTCGATTCGTTGAGCAGCCAAGGTCTGGCCGGAACAGCTTTGGAAGCGGCGTACGAGCGGCTTTACGGCGATGCGATCCAGGAGACATCGATCTTCGTGCACGAGGGCCGCCATGCAATCGACAAGCGGCTCGGCAGCCCCACCGCGGGCGCCGATCTCGAGTTCAACGCCAAGCTCTCCGAGCTGGCTTTCTCACCGCGACCGCGCCTCGCCATCACCGCCATGATGCTCGGCAACCTGGGCGATAATACGCCGCATGGCAAAGCCAACGAGCGTGTGGCGCGGGGACTATTGGCCTGGATGGAAGCACATACGCGAGACATCCGGGGAGCGAACGTCCGGCTCCCGCTGCTCCCGCAATTACCCCTGCTCAACGACGCACTACTTCGTGCTGCCGCGGCCTCCATGGACCCGATGGCCCGTATTCGATAGCCGATCAGTCCGTTCGGCGGACGAAGCGATAGCCATTCCCGCGAAGCGTCTCCAGCATGGAGATGCGGCTGCCGCGCAGCTTCTTGCGCAGGTATCCGATGTAGACGGCCAGCGCATTGGACGTGGCCGCATGCCCGTCGCTCCAGACGTAGTCCTGCAACGTATCCGCCGACACCGGGTTCCCCGCGCGTAGAAACAGGATATCGAACAACCTGAGCTCTCTGGGCGTGAAGAGCACTTCCTGGCCTGCGCACCATACCCGCCGTGCTTCGCGGTCGTAAATGAGATCGCCGAACTTGATGCGCGCCTGCGCATTGGAGACCCGTACACGCCGCAGCGCCGCGGACACGAGCGCGGAGACGACGTCGAAGGGGGTGTCCGACATGGACACATCGTCGGCGCCTGCGTCGAGCAGCATGACTGCATCCGCACCGTCGCTGACGTTGAGACAGAGCATGGGAGGTGTTGGCCAGCGGCGCCGCGCCCGCTGAACTGTCTGGGCTGCACGCGCGGCACCACCATTGGCGTCGATGATCACCAGGTCGGGCGGCTCACCATGCGAGCCATCGTCCGCGAGAAGCGCTGAGGCTAGTGTGATGTGCGAATCGCTGGACGGAAGCAGCTCGAGGAGCCGCTCGCGCTCGCGTGGCGAAAGTCCCACGACGAAGACCGAAACCGGAACTGCCTGCTCCATGCGCATGATGCGATGTGTGTCTGCCGTGCATGTCGCCAGCCACTGCTGGCACCTTCGCGGGCCGCGGCTTCGCCGCCCTCGCGTTTCCTGTCAGGCTTTCACGAACGCACCGAAAGTACGGCTTTCCGCACGGCTCCGCATCGGACAACCGCAAATTTTCCAGGCTGATACATTCGCCCCGCCCCGCAGGCTGATAGATTCACATGCATGGATGAGAAGGAGCTCGCCCTCACGCACTGGCTTCAGGCGCGCGGCCGCGTGGCCATCGGCTTCAGCGGCGGCGTGGACTCGGCGTATCTCGCCGTTGTCGCACAACGGGCGCTCGGCCGGGATGACGTGCTCGCGATCATTGGCCGGAGCGCGTCGTATCCCGCAGAACAATGGGCGGTGGCACGGGGGGTGGCTGACGCGTTCGACGTGCCCGTGCTCGAGCTGGATACGGACGAGTTGAAGGATCCGCGCTACGCAGCCAATCCGTCCAACCGCTGCTACTTCTGCAAGACGGAGCTGTGGTCGAAGCTCGTGCCCGTGGCTCGCACTCGCGGGTTCCACACGGTGGTCGATGGCACAAATGCCGACGATCTGGCCGACTATCGTCCCGGCGCGCGGGCGGCCCACGAGCATGCCGTGGCGAGCCCCCTGGCAACACTTGGATTCACCAAGGCGGACATTCGTGACCGCTCCCGCGCACTTGGCATCCCCACCTGGTCGCAGCCGTCGTCGCCGTGCCTGTCGTCACGTATTCCCTACGGCACGAGTGTAACGACGGAGCGGCTGGGGCAGGTGGAGCAGGCCGAAAAGGCGTTGCGCAACCTGGGTATCGAGGGGGACCTGCGCGTCCGGTATCATGATGATCTCGCGCGAGTGGAGCTGTCACAGGCGACGCTGCCGGAGTGGATGGAACCGGCAAAGCTCTCAGTGCTCGTGAAGGCGGTAAAAGGTGCGGGATTCTCGCGCGCGTCACTCGATCTTCGCGGCTTCAGGTCGGGCTCGTTGAATGTGCTGCATGGAGTCACCGCATGAGCGTTCGCCGCGAAAAGCCCGGCAGCCAGCCGGTGCTGGAAGGAGCATTGGCGGAGCGCGGGCTGGTGTGTCGTGTGGAGGCGCGGGCAGGCCTGGCCGTGCTCATTGCCGACGAGGCCACAGTAGCCAGATTGGGATCTGATGCGGAGCTGCGGCGCGCCGCATTGGCATTGGCGCGTGAACAGGGGTTCACGCATGTCGCCATTGAGCTCCGATCTGATTCCTAAGTTCATGTAGGACATTGACTTACGCAGAATGAATACATACTGGTAGCAATCCCGATTGATTTACTCGGGTATGCTGGATACGTTGCCGTCATGTACGGACACGCGCCTCCTCGCGAACCCATGACACCCGCCGATGTCGACCGCGCGCCCGTGCGGCTCACGGCGCGTGAACGCCAGGTGCTGGGGCGCATCGCCCTTGGCTACACCAGCAAGAAAATCGCGGAGCGGCTTGGCATTGGTCTTCGTACCGTGAACTGCCATCGCGAGAACATCGCGAAAAAGCTTGGCACCTCGTCGGTTGCGGCGCTGACGCGATACGCAATCGAGAACGGCATTTCGGACGCCGACTGACCGGTCCCTTCAACGATTGGATGAACGACACATGCACCACCGCTCTGCTCTCAGCACGTCCGCGATCCTCGTTGCCGCCGCGTGGAGACGCATGACGACGCGACTGGGCACAAGCTGCTCAGCCGCCCGCGTAACCCCGGCCGTGCTTCGATCATCGGTTAGATGATCCGCTACATGATCCGCACGCTTCTCGCAGTCGCGCTCTCGCTTCCCTGCGCCTCGAGCGCCCAGGCCCACCAAGGTGGGAACCATCGTGGTCGCGCACGGCGGCGATTCGCTCTGGAACGCATACGTCGTGGACGTGGCGAAGCAGGCACATACGGGAGGCCCGGTGGCTGTGAGCTTCCTCATGGGCACTAGTGCGGCGACCACTCGTTTTCAGGACGCTGCGGCCACGCTCGCCGCGCAGGGGGTATCTCGGATCGTGGTCGTCCCGATGCTCATATCGAGCCATAGCGGCCACTACGACCAGATACGATATCTCGCGGGCGAGTCCGTGACGCTCGACAATGAGATGATGCATCACCTGCACATGTCGGGCATCGAGAAGGCACACGGGTCTGTTCCCATGCGGGTTACCGCGGCGATGGACAGCTCCATCGAGATGGCGCGCGTGCTTGCGGATCGCGGTCGCGCGTTGGCGACGTAGGTGGGCTCCCCACCATCGGAGCGGGCACTGCTCATTGTGGGACACGGTCCCAACTCCGCGGAGGACTATGCGGCGTGGATGCGTGCACTGCGGCCAGTTGCCGATGCGGTGAAGGCGTCCGGTGGCTTTCGTGATGTGCGGGTGGAACTCGTACGAGACGACGCGCCTGCGCCCGTACGCGCCGAAGCGGTGCTGCGCGTGCGTGAGTTGATCGATCTGCAGTACTAGCTGTGCACGCCGCCGCGACGGCAGCTTGGCCATAGGCACGGCCTGAAGGTTCATTTGTTGATCTTCTGGTCTAGATTGGGCGAGTGCGCCTCTTTCTCGCCATTGAGCTCCCAACAGCGCTGCTCGAGACACTGGAAGCAGCGCTCGCCATGTTGCGGGCTGAAGCGCCCGAGCTTGCATGGGTCGCTCCGCCCAAGCGACACCTTACCCTAAGGTTCTTAGGTGACGTCCCCGGCGTCCGGCTGGAGGCAGTCGTCGCCGTCGCGGAAAGTGCGGCCGCGAAGCACCGGCCATTTGCCATGGAAATTGGCGGTCTTGGCGCCTTTCCAAACTTCCGGCGGGCACGCGTCGTATGGATCGGTGTAGCACAGGAGCCGCGCCTCGAGCTGCTGCATCACGACGTCGAGGTCGCGGCTGATACTCACGGCTTTGGCATCGAGGGGCGTGCATTCCGGCCGCATGTCACACTGGCCCGCGTCCGGACGCCGCTGCCCGAGGATCGAATGCGGCGGTTTGCCCGAGCCGCGCGCAAGATAGATTTTTCAGCGACGTGCGCGGTCGAGGAGATCACGCTGTTCGAAAGCACGCTGGCGCCGGATGGCGCCCGCTACCGCAAGGTGCACGCGGCGACACTCGCAGGGGGAGGACGCTGACCGATGGGCTGCATTGCTCGCATGGGATGTCTCGTGCTGTTGGCAATTCTCTGCGTTGCCGCGTGGTTCACCCGCGACAAGTGGATGAGCAAGGTCACCGGGGCGGCACCCGTCGTGGCCACGACGTCCACGTGGGAGCCGCTGTCCCCGGCGGCCGGTGAGCGCGGTAGGCTGGCCATCGAATCGATGTCCACCACGAGCGGTCCCGTCTTTGCCAACCTCCGGGCCGGCGAAGTGGCGTCGTACGTCTTTCAAACGGTTGCCAAAACCATCCCCACGAGCGCCGACAGCGCCGAGGCCGCGGTCATTGGCGATGCGCTTTTCGTGCGTGCGGTTGTGCCCGTCAAAGACATCGCCGGCAGCGGAATCCTGGGTCCGCTCGGCGGCCTGTTGAATGATCGTGAGCGTCTTTCCTTTGGCGGGACGTTCCGTGTGGTGCGGCCCGGTCTCAGTGAATTCCAGATTCGCGAGATCAAGCTCCGCGACTTCAAGATTCCCGCCGGCGCCATTCCCAAGCTCGTGCAGCAGATTTCCCGTGGCAATCGCCCGGAGGGGATCGCGCCTGATGCGCTGCCGGTGACCACACCAAAAACCCTTGGCGACGTCCGCATCGCGAACCATCTCGTTACGCTGTACAAGACGACCCCGGGCGCGACGCCATGAACCGGAAGATCCTGATCGTCGACGACGAGCAGGGCATTCGGGCCGCCCTAGGGCAGCTGCTCGAGTTCGAGGGATACGACGTGAGGACCGCAGCCAACGCGGTGGACGGCCTGGCCGAGTATGCGCGGTTCAAGCCGCATCTCGTGTTCATGGATGTGAAGATGGCAGGCATAGATGGGCTCGAGGCGCTGAAGAAGCTGCGCGAGCAGGACGCCAATGCCATCGTGGTAATGATCAGCGGACACGCGACCATTGCGACGGCCGTGGAGGCCACGCAGCACGGCGCATACGACATTCTCGAAAAGCCGCTCGATACGGATCGTATCCTCGTGACGCTGCGCAATGCGCTCGCGCACCTGGATCTCGCCGAGGAGAACACGAGGCTGCGCGATACGGTGCATTCGCGCTTCCAGATCGTGGGCAATTCGTACGGCATCCGGGAGCTTACGGAGAAGATTGCGCTCGTTGCCAGGACGCCGGCGCGCGTGCTCATCACCGGTGAGAACGGTACCGGCAAGGAGCTGGTGGCGCGCGCGGTGCATTCGCAATCAGCTCGCGCCAAGAACGTCTTTGTCGAAGTGAACTGCGCGGCCATTCCGAGCGAGTTGATCGAGAGCGAGTTGTTCGGCCACATGAAGGGCTCCTTTACGGGCGCCGTGACCGATCGCGCCGGGAAATTCGAGCAGGCCACGGGTGGCACGCTCTTCCTGGACGAGATCGGCGACATGAGCCTCGCGGCGCAGGCCAAGGTGTTGCGCGTGCTGCAGGATGGTGTGGTCACACGAATTGGCGGAGCGAAGGCGGTGCAGGTGGACGTCCGCGTCCTTGCCGCCACGAACAAGGTGGTGGAAGAGGAAATTGCGGCAGGCCGGTTCCGGGAAGACCTGTATTACAGGCTCAACGTGGTGCCCATCCACGTACCGCCTCTCCGTGAACGGCGCGAGGACATTCCATCGCTGATCTCGCACTTCATCTCCCAGCTCACCACGCAGGGTGGCATTGCACCGCGCGCCTTTGGCGATGACGCGGTCGCGAGCCTCCAGAAGCGCGAGTGGCCAGGAAACGTCCGGGAGCTGCGCAACACCATAGAGCGGCTGCTCATCCTGTCCGCGGGGCCGCGCGTCACCGCGGACGATGTGGAGCGGCTCGTGGGACGCCGTGGCGAAACACCGGACGGTGGGCTGGGCGCGTTGCTCGACGTCCCCACGTTCGAGGATTTCAAGCACGCCGCGGAGCGTGCCTATTTGCTCGTCAAGCTTCGCGCCTTTGACTGGAACGTGAGCGAGACGGCGCGCGCGCTGGACATGCCGCGATCGAATCTCTACAAGAAGATCGAGCGATATGGCCTGACGAGAGAAGGTGGCCCGCCGGTGGTTGCGCCCGATGGTGCTGCATCAGACGAGGATGACGGATGACCGACTGGGACGCAGAGCTCAAGAAGATCGACAAGCAGCTCGAGTCCATGTCGGACTCGGCCCTCATTCCGGCGCCTGCCAAGAACGCGCCGCCGGCGGTGAAGGCGCAGGTCGCCGCGGAGCGGGCACAAACGCGCACATGGCCTGCGTTCCTGCGGCTGGCACTCGCCACGGCGCTTGCGATCGGCATTGTGTTCTGGCCATACCCCTCGCAATGCGGGTTCGGGTTTGCGGGCTATGCCGCGGCCATTGCGACGGTTACACTGGGCGGATTGTGGAGCAGCGTATGGACCTGGAAACACCGGACCGCGCGCGCGCACGTGCTCTCGCTATTGCTCGTGGGCTGGGGACTGTTCCTCGGTGCCCGTGAAGTCCTTCCTCGCACCGGGTACGCCAAGCCGGACGTCGCGCGCGCCGGGTTCTCCTGTGTCGAGGCAAAGGCAAAGTAAGGGCAAAGTAGATCAGCTTACCTCTGTCGCCCGTCAGGCGGACGCGTTCGGAGCGAGCAACCACTTTCGTGCATCCGCCTGCGTGACATTCCCGCCACACAGCGGCACCGCCACCCTGCCGCCGCGCCACCGCTCCGGATACTCGAGCAGCGCGGCAATTCCTGCTGCGCCCGCAGGCTCCACGACGATGCCCGTATGCAGGAGCACCAACCGCATCGCGCGAACGATGGCGTCGTCCGTCACGCTCACCATCTCATCCACCGTGGACTTCATCGCCTCCACGGCGTAGGGAACCGGCTCGCGTACGGCGATGCCATCGGCGATGGTGCGGGCAACGTCGGTGGGCAACGGCTCCCGCGCTGCAAAGGACAGCTGCATGGACGGCGCGCCTTCTGCCACAACGCCAATCACGCGCGTTCCACGCTCCGCATGCCGGCACCACGTGCCAATGCCGGTGATCAATGCGCCGTTTCCCACGGGAGCAAGAATGGTTTCCGGCATGAGCCCCGCCTCGCTCAGCTCGAACGCCATGGTGCCCGCACCTTCCGCCACTTCCGGCACCGCGCCGTCCTCCACGTAGTATGCGTCACATGATGCCGCGAACCGGCGCGCCGCGTCTTTTGCGGCGTCGAAATCCTTGCCGAACAGCCGCACCTCAGCGCCCAGGGCACGCATGGCGTCAACCTTGAGTGGGTTCGCATTGCGTGCGGCGTAGACGACGAGCGGTCGTTGCCGGCGACGCGCAGCCCGTGCCAGACCTTGACCAAAATTGCCCGCCGACGCACAGACGAGGAGCCGCCGGTCCCTGAGCTGCGTCACCAGCAGGTCCGTGCCGCGTCCCTTGAACGAGCGGATGGGGTTCAGCGTCTCCACCTTGAGGCTGATCTCGATTCCCAGGGCGCGGTCGAGCGTTGTCTCGCGCAGCAGCGGGCTGCGCAGGAACACGGGATCGATCACAGCCATCGCTTCGGCGATGCGGTCGGCAGACAATGGGCGCATTAACAACCTCCGTCCCTACAAGTTAGCTTTCCCGCATGCCCAAGACCTTCCAGAACTTCATTGCCGGACAGTGGGTCGCCCCCGAGTCCGATGCGTATTTCGAGAACCGGAACCCCGCGGACACACGTGATGTGATCGGCCAGTTCCCACTCTCCAATTCCCTCGACGTCGCCGCCGCCGTCATTTCAGCAAAGCGAGGCTTCGAGCTGTGGCGCAAGACGCCGGCCCCCGCGCGCGGTGACGTGCTCCGCCGCGTCGGGGACCTGCTTGCGAAGCGCAAGGAGGAGATCGCGGACCTCATGACCCGTGAGATGGGCAAGCCCCTCACGGAAACGCGCGGCGACGTGCAGGAGGGCATCGACACCGCCTACTACGCCGCCACGATGGGCCGCCAGCTCTCCGGGCGCACCGTGCCGAGTGAGCTCGCGAACAAGTGGGCGATGAGCTTTCGCCGGCCCATTGGTGTGTGCGGGATCATTGCTCCCTTCAATTTTCCGCTCGCCATTCCCACCTGGAAGATGTTTCCTGCGCTGGTGTGCGGAAACTCCTGCATCTTCAAGCCGAGCGAGGATGTGCCGCATACCGGGCATGTGCTCGTGGAGATCATGCTCGAGGCAGGCCTCCCGCCCGAGGTCATTCAGCTCGTCCATGGACTGGGCGAGGATGTGGGCGCACCGCTCGTGTCGCATCCGGAAGTGCCCGTCATCTCGTTCACGGGCTCCACGCAGACGGGCAGCCTCGTTGGCCAGGAGTGCGGGCGCATGCACAAGCGCCTGTCGCTCGAGATGGGGGGCAAGAACGCGATGATCGTGCTCGACGACGCGGATCTCGAGCTGGCACTCGACGGCATTCTCTGGGGTGCGTTCGGCACCACGGGCCAGCGCTGCACGGCAACGAGCCGGCTCATTCTCCAGAAGGGAGTGCACGACGAATTTCTCAGCAAGCTCGTGGACCGCGCGCGGGCCATGGTGCTCGGCGACGGGCGGAAGAAGGGCACGGACGTGGGCCCGCTCATCCACGAGGAGTCACTCAAGAAAGTCGAGCGCTACATCGACATCGGGCAGAGCGATGGCGCCGATCTCCTTTGCGGCGGACGCCGGGCGGAGGGCAAGAAGTTCGAGCATGGGTTCTTCTTCGAGCCCACGATCTTTGCACGCGTGGAGTCCGGGATGCGCATCGAGCAGGAGGAGATTTTCGGGCCCGTGCTCAGCGTGGTTCGCGTGCAGGATGCCGATGAGGCGTTCCAGGTGAACAATGGCGTGAAATACGGGTTGTCGTCCTCCCTGTACACCAGGGATGTGAACCTTGCCTTCCGCGCGTTCAACGAGCTGGACAACGGCATCACGTACATCGATGCGCCTACCATCGGCGCCGAAGCACATCTGCCGTTTGGCGGGGTAAAGCAGACAGGAAATGGCCACCGCGAAGGCGGGTGGGAAGTGTACGAGTTCTATTCGGAGACGAAGGTCGGGTACTGCGACTTCTCCGGGGCGCTGCAACGGGCGCAGATCGACAACTACCAGGATATCTAAGGGCTCATAGAAGCAGGTCCTTCGCTCCGCCCGGGACGACAGCAGACCGCTTGCTGCCGTCCCGAGCGCGGGCTTAATTGCAGAGTGGCCATGCCGGAAGCGACTGATCCCGTTTTCCCTCCTCGCGAAATCACGATCGAGCGCAAGCTCGAGGCGCTGGAGCACGTCAATCGCCGCCGGGTCAACCTCGATTTCTTCTTCGAGTGGGTGAAGATCGGATTCGTCTCCATCACGATGTTCGTCCTGCTGCGCACGTTCGTCGTGGAAGCGTTCAAGATCCCGAGCGGGAGCATGGAAGGCACGCTGCTCATTGGCGACTTCCTGCTGGTGAACAAGCTGGTCTACGGCGCCGAAGTGCCGCTCACGGGCAGGCGGCTCCCCGCCGTCCGGCAGCCGCAGCGCGGCGACGTGATCGTGTTCGAGTGGCCCAAGGACCGCACCAAGAATTTCGTGAAGCGCCTCGTTGGCCTTCCGGGCGACACGCTCGCAATGCGCGATGCCGTACTGATTCGGAACGGCCTTGCGCTCTCGGAGCCATACGTCAGCCACTCGGATCCTGACTCGGATCCGGTCTGGGACGATTTCCGCTGGCAGGCCGAGTATCTCGTGCGCCCCGCCGGTGTCGTTCCGTCCTACCATCCGTCGCGCAACAACTGGGGCCCCCTCATCGTTCCCAAGGGCGACTTCTTCGTGCTGGGCGATAATCGTGACAATTCGCTCGACAGCAGATATTGGGGCTTCGTGCCGGACTCCTTGCTGCGCGGACGCCCCGAGGTGGTCTACTTCAGCTTTGCCCCGGATTCATCCAACGACTTCGCCTGGTTGACGCACGTGCGATGGTTGCGTCTCGGCGAGCGCGTGCATTGAACTAGATTTCCCCCACGACCTTTCGGTCGCCTCGCCGTTCCCCGGACACCGCAGCATGGCCACCACTCCGAACAGCAAGAAGTCGTCGTTCGAAGAGGGATCGCTGGATCAGTACCTGCGCGACATCAGCATCTACCCGCTCATCACGCGGGAAGATGAGGTTGCGCTCGCCCAGAAAATCCGGGTGGGAGACCAGGAGGCGCTCGACAAGCTCGTGCGCTCCAACCTGCGCTTCGTCGTCAGCGTCGCCAAGAAATACCAGAATCAGGGCGTCTCACTCTCGGACCTGATCAACGAGGGCAACCTCGGCCTCATTCGCGCGGCGCACAAGTTCGACGAGACCAAGGGCATCAAGTTCATCTCGTATGCCGTGTGGTGGATCCGACAGGCCATCCTGCAGGCGCTGGCAGAACAGAGCCGCATTGTTCGCGTCCCGCTGAACAGGGCAGGCACACTCCACCGCATTGGAAAGCGCGCAAGCTTTCTGCTCCAGGAGCTGGGCCGCGAGGCGACGCACGCCGAGATCGCCGAGGGAATGGACATCACGGAAGAGGAAGTCGCGAAGACGATGTCCATCTCGCAGACCCACCTCTCGCTGGATGCGCCCATGACGCCGGGTGAGGACAACCGGCTGCTGGACTACCTGCCCGACAACCTGAATCCCACCCCCGACGAGCTCACCTTCGAGAAGGCGCTCACCGAGTCCATCGAAGAGGCGCTGGCGCACCTGAAGGAGCGCGAGTCAAAGATTCTTCGCCTGTACTTCGGGCTGGACGGCGAGGAGCCCATGACGCTGGAACAGATTGGCTCGCTGCTGGGCATCACCCGTGAGCGGGTAAGGCAGATCAAGGAAAAGGCGTTGAGCCGTTTACGGCACGTGAGCAGGGCTCGCGCGCTGGAGTCGTACCTGGGTTAGGCCGGTCGGGATACAAGTCACCATCGGCGCGACGTCAACCGTCAGCCACCACGTACGATGCGAGCGGATTGCCGCTGAGTCGTCAGGTCACCTGGACAAGACCGCAGAGACGGCGGTGACCGTTGTATACCCGTAACTGCGATCAGGGCGCGGGAGATGTGCAGAGCAGCTTCAGCTGCTGCGCCACGTACGGCCTGAGCTGCCCCAGATAGTCGAGGAACTGTTTCGCCGCCTCCGGAGCCACAGCGCTGTTTGCCGTGAGCTGCGTTTCCGCAATGGCAAGGTTCTGCTGTGCCGTGGTGGCCAACGAACAGCTCCTGGAGGTGGGCATGTCCGTGGCGACCAATTGTGCCACGCCGAATGCCGCGGAGCCGAGCAGAAAGCCGGCGTTCTGCGACGGGGCAAGCGTGTTTGCGAGCTGCAGGAATTTGACCGCAGACTCGAAGTCGCCGCGCTTCTTGCTCGCGCTCGCCGCACGATAGAGCGTGTTGCCACGTGCGAGCGCAAACTGCGCAACGATGGTGGTATCGCCCACCGTCTTCATGCCGGTGGTGAGGGCCACGAGTGCACTGTCGTTCTGATCGATGTCGAGAAATGCCTGGGCCAGCTGGAGATATCCGCGCGTGAGCGTGGAATCCAGCCGCACGGCACGGCGGGTGGCGTCGAGCGCGCCTTGTTTGTCTCCGCGCTTCCGCTTGTTCTGCGCATCGAGCGCGAGCAGCTTGCCGTTCTTTGGAAAACGCTCGATGCCGCGTACGAGCGCCGTATCGTTCTCGCCACCAACGAGCTGCGCGTAAAGGAGATAGAGGTCCGCATCTTCCGGGTGGCGCGACACGCCCTCTGCTGCTGTCGCGAGGGCACGAAACGGATCTCTCGCATTCTTGTACGCGGTGGCCATGCGCACGAAAAAGTCCGGCTGCGTCTCGTAGTTGGGGTACGCCTTGCGGAGCGCTTCGCCCGCCTTCGCCGCCGCGACCCAGTCTTCGGACGCAAGCATCACACGCCAGTTCAGGCCAAGGAGATGCTCGTCGGTTGGACGCTCGGCCACGGCACGCGCAATGATGGGCCGAGCGATGGTGGCATTTCCGTCGCGCATCAGCGCTGATACCGTACGGCTCACGACATCCGCATCATGTGCGGACACGGTGGCGAGCGCATTCCAGGCGTGTCCCGCTTTTTCCCTGTTGCCCATTTCGTCGTAGGACGCGGCGGCGGCTTCGAGGCCGTACGGATTCAGCGAGTCGATTGCAAGCAGCGCGTTGGCAACGGAGAGAATCGTGTCGGCAGGCATGGCCGACGCGGTGTAGGCGCGGAGGAGACAGATGCGTGCGATGGCGGCGCGCGGGTAGGTCTTGATGCCTTGCAATGCCGCGGTGACCGCATCGGCGAGCTTGCCGCCGCGCACTGCATTCTCGCAGCGGCGCACCGGTACGAGCTGCCCACGGGCCCTCAGGACTTCGGCCGCAAAGGCTTCGGCGGCCGGGGCGAGGTCGGGAAATTCCTTCGTCGAGATAGGCTGCTTGAGGCCGGAGTCGCGCGTGAGCATGAGATTCCCCTCGAGCCGCAGGGCCCGGCCGGCACCGGGAATGACGCGCCCAATCACATATTCGTCGGCGCGGTAACGGCGCGTGGTCTCCCGGATCTCGTTCATGAGCAGCACGCTGTCCGGGTTGAAGCCGGACTTCTCGAACGAGCGAAGCATCTCATCGCGATCCACCACCTCCAGGTCACGTTCCTTTCCGTGATCGATGGCGCTGGAGATCTCGTCACCAACCCGCCGGCCGAGTGCGCCGCGCGGCGATTCGAAGGTATGGACGAGCAGCCGCTGACCCACGAATTCCTGTTGGGCCATCGCCATCGTCGGCGAAGTGCTGAAGGCTGCCGTGAAAACGAATGCGGCAGCAGTGAAATGGGAGCGCAAGACCAGAGCGAAGGGTGGGAGAGATACTGATTATACGCTCAGGCCACCTGTTTTGATGCACTTGTGCGTTATTCCGACATCCTCGCACTTTCAGCAGTCGGGAATCGCCGATCTCACTCAGATTCGTTTCGGATACCGCAATGGCTCAGACCGCTTCTTTTGACGTGACCACGGGTGTCGACCTTCAGGAGGTCGACAATGCAATCAATCAGGCGCAGAAGGAAGTTGTCCAGCGCTATGACTTCAAGGGCTCCAGCGCGACCATCGAGTTCAAGCGCGCGGAAAACCTCATTGCCCTTGTGGCCGACAGCGATTTCCAGATGACGGCGCTTTTCGACATCGTGCAGTCGAAGCTGATCAAGCGCGGCGTTCCCGTTAAGAACCTCGACGTGGGCGACATCAAGCAGGCCGCCGGAGACACCGTGCGCCGCGAGGTGAAGCTCAAGATGGAGCTCGATACGGAGACGGCCAAGAAAGTGGCGGCCGCGATCAAGGACGCCAAGCTGAAAAAGGTACAGGCGTCGATTCAGGGGGAGCAGGTGCGCATCAGCGGGCCATCACGGGACGACCTGCAGGAAGCCATCACGCTCCTGAAGAGCAAGGATTTCGGCGTGCAGCTGCAGTTCGGAAACTACCGCTGAAACAGCGGCGTTTCAGTTGACCGTAAAGTAGATTGGCGCGGATGACACCAGCGGGCGCTCGTTTACCATGAGCCGCACCTGCGCGGAGTAGCTGCCTGGCACGAGACCGGGCTGGCCGGCCCGAGCCACCGGCACCTCGAAGGCATGCGCCATGATACTGGGCGCCGGCGAGCCGAAGTGAACGGCCATGGTGGTATCCATGCGGCCGCGAATCGCGATGTCGACGTACACCACCGCGTTGGGCGGAAAGTCATACTTGCCGCGCGCGACGATCGAGAGAACCTGAAATGTTGCCGGAATCGCGCTGAGTGTGACCGGCGCCCCGGTGGCTGCGTCGGCAACTGCCGTAATACGCGCTTCCGGACCGGCGCTGCCAATGGGGACGTCGGGCGCGGCCGCGACTGATGCACTCGCGCACCCGGACGGTGCCGGCGGCCGAGGCGCCTGGAATACGTGACGCTGGTTGTCGCGGCAACCAAGCACGATGAGGACAAGGAGAAACCAGGAAATGCGCACAGCTGAATTCTAGCGCCATTCCACGCTATCTCGCGGCGCACGTGCGTCGAGCGAGCTCGTCGAGACGGGCGGCATTGGTACTTACAACATGAAAAGCATGAAGCTCGGCAGCATTGTGCCAGCGCCATGCGCCGGCGAGACTGCTCTTGAACGCCGCCATTGAATCCGGCCCCCATCGGTTCAGAAGTGTCGTTGCCGACGCGCATTCCGCTTCGCGGTCTGACGATGACGAAAGCACTGCCTGGACAGTGATGTCGACCGCGTCCGCGCTCAAGTTTGCCATTGACCGCAAGTCGAGGCGCGCTTCCGCATTACTGGCCAGGTGGGCAGCACGCTCGAGGTTGAACCGCGCGACCACCGCATCCGGCGACACGACATTCAGTGCGCCAAGAACCGCCAGTCCGGACGTGGCCACCCCGGCAATGAACAGGCGGCCGCGACCGCGGAGGACCGTGACGGCCAGCCACGCGAGCACGATGCCGAGCCACGCCATGAAAATGAGCGGATAGAACCGGTCGGTGGTAAGCCCGAAGTATTGCACGTACAGCTTCATGCGCATGACGGCGGAGAACAGGATCGCGCCCAACAGGCCAACAATTGGTGTGGCGAGCATCGTGTGCCGGCGGGCGAGTGCCTGGCCTGGACGCAGCAGCGCGCGTGTGCCCACAAGCAGGGGAACCACGAGCAGCACCACTCACAACATCTCGAAGAACCCCTGCCGCGCGTAGGCGGATGCCGTAAGGCCGGTGCGCGCGTGCAGGAATGTTTCTCCGCCAAAGAACCAGCCGAGCTGTGTCACGACGAAGGCGCCGAACAGGACGTTCAGGATGCCCAGCGCGGTGCTGACGTCGAGGGCCGAGAGCGAAAGTGGAAACACATCCGGAGGCCGCCGCGCTCCCACGTTCACCAGCAGTGCGCCCCGCGCCCAGCCGCTCACGAGCCACGAAAAGAACGTCGTCACCAGCACGTGCGCGACGATGGCCGACGCATCGAGCTCCGGGAGTGCGAAGATGCTGGCAAAGATCGGATCTGCGGAGCGGAGCAGTGAGCCGAAAACAAAGAGCACGATGGATCCGATGATGGCGGCGCGCGCAATCGGCCCGACCCGGTGCGCGATGCGTCCGTACGGACCGGACGCAATCAGTCCTGGCTCCGTGAAGGGAAGCCAGCCAGCGATGATGGATCGCAGCAATGACGCTGCGGCCCAGACGGTGTCTCGAAGACGCGTCGCAAAGAGTGCGGATCGTGCACTGCTAATGGCGATCGCCGCCATGGCGAGTGCACCGAGTGTCGCGAGCACGTCGACGAGGGCGAGCATTTCGGCGTCGCGCCAGGCAAGGACGCACGCGAAAAGAACGGCGGTTGCGAGCCACCAGCCTGTTTCTCGCGATACGACCCGATCCGCGCGCCAGATCATGGCGATGAGGGAGAGGGCGGCGAGTCCGATCCAGATGGGGAACGCCGCTCCGTGCGGCCCTCCTTTCAGGAGGACGTCGGCCGAGACGCCCAGGAGTACGGCGTGCCAGGCGATTCGTCTCGCAAGCGGACGATTGGCGGGTGTGGTCAGCCGTTGGAGCGGGATGTCCGAGTGCAGGGCGGGGTGGGCGGCGGAGGCGTGGGTGGTCTGCATGAAAGAACTTTACAACACAAAGTCACTTTGCGCAACAGAGTCCGCATGGCATTCAGCTAAGTCATGGAATTGGTTATGTTTAGGGTATGAAATTAGGCTTCATCACACTTGGCTGTGACAAGAATACCGTGGACAGCGAGCGCTACCTCGCGCAGCTCGCCGATCGCGGCGCTGAATACACGGACGACCTTTCGGAAGCGGAGGTGATCGTCATCAACACCTGCGGCTTCATCGACGCGGCAAAAAAAGAGTCGCTCGATGCCATCATTCAGGCCGGCGATCTCAAGAGCTCCGGCTCGTGCAAGGCGGTCGTGGCGGTGGGATGCATGGTGCAACGGCACAAGGGCGAGCTCGAGGAGGCGCTGCCCGAGGTCGATCTCTTTCTCGGGTCGTCCGAGATGGACCGCCTGCTGCCGGAGCTCGAGGCGCGGGGGCTCATTGCCGATGTACCGGCCATCCATCCTGGCGTGCGGCTCTTTACCGGCGACACACCGCACATACGCTACCTCAAGGTGAGTGAAGGCTGCGATCACGGCTGCGCCTTCTGTGCAATTCCGCTCATGCGTGGCAAGCATCGCTCGTTTGCACTTGATGAGGTCATCCGTGACGCCCAGTTGCTGGAGGCACAAGGGGCGCGCGAGATCAATCTCGTCGCACAGGATCTCGCGCACTACGGGCGTGACCGCCGCGACGGATTCACGCTGCCCGAATTGCTCGAGGCACTGGTGGCAGAAACGACCATTCCGTGGATGCGGATGCTGTATCTCTATTCGTCGGGCATCACGCCGCGGCTGCTTGAGGTGATGGCGAAGGAATCACGCATCCTGCCGTATCTCGACATGCCCATGCAGCATGCGTCGGACAAGGTGCTCGAGCGCATGCGCCGCCCCGAGCGGCAGCGCAGCATTCGCGACCGCGTCCAGACCATCCGTGGTGTGGTGCCCGACATCGCGATTCGGACAACGTGCATCGTGGGCTTTCCCGGCGAGACGGATGAGGACTTCGATCAGCTGATGGCGTTCGTGGAGGAGATCCAGTTCGAGCGTGTGGGCGCGTTCACGTATTCGCCACAGGAAGGAACGCGTGCCGCCGAGATGCTCGATGACGTCCCCGAATCGGTCAAGCGGCAGCGGCTGGAGCGGCTCATGGAGCTCCAGCGGCAGATCACGGCAGAGCGATACGAGCGGTTTGTCGGACGTGCGGCGCGCACCATGATCGACCGGATCGTCGACGGTGAAGCGCAGGCGCGGACGGTGTGGCAGGCGGATGACGTGGACGGCATTGCGTATGTGCAGGGAGCGGAGCACCTGCCGCCGGGCACGATCATCGATGCAGTCATCGAAGGCATTGAAGACGACGTCGATTTCAGGGCGACGCTGCTGAGAGTGATCGATGCGCCGAGTGCGGCGCCGAAGCGCGTGCGGTCGTTGCCGGTGATGGGGACGTCGATCGGGAGCTTCGGGCGTTGACGTCCGATGGAAAAGCAGGCCCTTCCGCGGCGCTCGATGGCATGCTTCCACTGCGTTCAGGGCGACAGTCGGCGGCGCTCATGGCTCGTGCCCGCGATCTGTTCCCGGGAGGAGTGAACTCGCCGGTGCGGTCGTTCAGTGGCGTGGGGGGTGACCCATTCGTCGTGGCGCGGGGCGCGGGTGCACGCATCTGGGACGCGGACGACAACGAATACATCGACTACGTGCTGTCGTGGGGGCCGCTCGTACTCGGCCACGCTGCGCCGGTGGTGCTCGATGCCCTGCGCGAAGCCATGGCCCGTGGCACCAGCTTTGGAATTCCGAATGGGCTGGAGGTGGCGCTGGCCGAGCTCATTCGCGAGCGGATGCCGCATGTCGAGATGATGCGCTTCGTGTCGAGTGGCACGGAGGCGACGATGAGTGCACTGCGTCTTGCCCGTGCGGCAACCGGTCGCGACCTGCTGCTCAAGTTCGACGGCTGCTACCATGGGCATGGGGACAGCTTTCTCGTGCGCGCCGGCTCGGGGGTCGCCACCCTGGGCCTTCCAAACTCGCCCGGCGTGCCGGATGCGCTTGCGGCGCTCACGCTGACGTCGCCGTTCAATGACATTGCGGCAGTCGAGCGGCTCTTTGCCCAGCATGGCGAGCGCATTGCGGCAATTTTTGTCGAGCCGGCCGTTGGCAATGCGGGCTTCATCGCGCCGGATGCGGAATTTCTTCCGGCGCTTCGGAGCATTGCGGATGCACATGGTGCGCTGCTCGTCTTCGACGAAGTGATGACTGGATTTCGCGTTGCCATTGGCGGTGCGGCGGCGTACTACGGTGTCACGCCCGATCTCACCACCCTGGGCAAGGTCATCGGTGGTGGCTTGCCGGTGGCCGCATATGGCGGACGTCGCGAGCTGATGGAGCGAATTGCGCCAACCGGACCTGTTTACCAGGCTGGTACGCTATCCGGAAATCCATTGGCAATGGCCGCGGGAATCGCGACGCTCGGCGCGCTAACGCCGGCGCTGCATGAGAGTATCGCACAACGCACTCGCGCGCTCATCGAGGGGCTCAGGCACATTGCGGCGCGGCACGGTGTGCCATTCACCGCCGATTGTGCGGGCTCCATGTTCGGATTCTTTTTTCGGGCGGAGCCGGTACGCTCGTTCGCCGATGCCAGGACTGCCGACGTGGAGCTCTTCAGGCGGTTCTTTCACGCGGCGCTGGAACGGGGTGTCTATCTTGCACCGTCCGCGTTCGAGGCCGGATTCATGTCCGCCGCGCACGGTGACGCCGAAATTGCCGCGACACTCGAACGCCTCGATGCGGCTCTCGGCCACGCGCGCCGTTAGCCTGCGCGCGTCGGCGCTCGTTGCGCTGACGGCGATCGCATGCTCCGCGGCCGTGGCGTCACGTGCTCCCGAACGGCCGGGTGCTCCATCGAGCGGCAGGCGGGGTGCGTCGGCACGGACCGTCCGCATTGCGCTCGCTGAATCACAACCAAAAGTGCGGCTCTCCTCGCCGGGTGCGTGGGAGATTTTCGCCGAGGATGGGCGCACGCCGGTGGCGCTCACCCAGCCCGGTGAGCAATGGATTCTCGAGCGTGACGGGCGCAACATCCGTGCAAAGCGTGAGGATTCCCGCCCGGTGTCGGGGCGAGAGATGGTGCTCATCGCGCGACCCGCCGATGACCGCGGACGCATCTCGTTCAACAGTCGCGCGTATCGTGGCGAGGTGCTGATCATCGCCGCCGGAGAAGGAATGCTCGTCGTCAACCGCCTCGGCATGGACGACTATCTCAAGGGGGTCGTTCCCGGCGAGATCGGCACGTCCGCGGCAGCGGATGCAGCGGCGGTGGAAGCGCAGGCGGTTACGGCGCGCAGCTATGCGGTGGCGCATCTATCCGGTACGACGCGGCCGTACGACATGCGCGCGACGGTGAGCGACCAGGTGTATGGTGGCTCGAGTGTGGAGACGACCGTTTCGAATGCCGCGGTGGAATCGACGTCCGGTCTCGTACTGTTGTACGATGGCCGAGTGGTAAATGCGCCGTACTTCTCCACGTGCGGAGGGAGTACCGCCGAGCCGCAGGATGCATGGAAGACATCGGCTGAGCCATACCTGCAGCGGGTGAGCGACCAGATCCCCGGCACCACACGCTTCTATTGTGACGGTGCTCCGAAATTCCGCTGGACGCGCACGTATTCGCGTGAGGCGCTACGCGAGACCATCGCCCGGTACGTGCGAACACTTCCGGGGCGCGGGGCCGTGAGCTCGGTGCGTAACGTGACGGTGACCGACGTCACGCCCGCGGGGCGTGTTGCATTGCTGACGGTCGATACCGACCGCGGTGCGGTCACACTTCGGGGCAACGAGATGCGGGACGCCCTGCGGCTGCCGAGTGGCGAGTTGTTGTACAGCACGTATTTTTCCGTCGATGTGGCAGGTGGTCGTGATGGCGTGGAAACACTCACGCTGCGTGGTGGAGGAAATGGCCATGGTGTCGGCATGTGCCAAGCCGGCGCGATCGGCCGGGCGCGCGCGGGGCAGGACTTTCGAACCATCTTGCGGACGTATTATCCGGGTACCACCGTTGGCAGCATCGACTGAGCAAGAGCGCGCCGAAAGGCGGGGAGACGTATCGTGAGCCGGCCAAGCCAGGAGACGAGGGTCGTGAACGAGCCAATGCGCGTTGGCGTCGTGGGCGCAGGGGCAATTGCGCAGCTGGCTCATCTTCCGGTGCTTTCCAAGATGCGAGGCGTCCACCTGGTGGGTATCTGCGACAATGACCGGCCAAAGGCGCGCGCACTTGCCGACCGCTTCGACATTGCCGACGTGTTTACGGACATCGAGGACCTGCTCGAGGCGGAATCCCTCGCGGCCATCGTCATCGCGACGCCCAATCATTTGCACGAGCCGCACGTGCTCAGTGCGATTGCGGCGGGCGTCGACGTGCTCGTGGAGCGCCCGCTGTCGCTGACCGCCAAGGGAGCGGAGCGCATCGTGAACGCAGCGCAGCGAGCCGGCCGAAAGATTCTGGTGGCGAACAATCATCGCTTTCGCAGCGACGTCCAGGCGCTTGCCGGCTTTCTCCGCGGTGGCGAGTTGGGAAAATTGACAGGCATGCGCGGCGGGGCCTATCACCACAAGCGCCCGGGGCAGGGATGGCGGCAGCGCCGGGTCGAGGCGGGCGGTGGGGCATTCTTCGACTACGGCCTTCCGTTGCTCGACCTCGCTCTCTGGCTGTCGGATTTCCCGGAGCCCGAGCGCGTGGTGGCGCAGATGGATCGCGGCGTGGGCAAGAATGCCGTGGAAGACGGCATGCTCGTGCAGCTGCACTGCGCCTCGGGTGTGGGGTTCAACTTCGACGTGTCGGGCGCGTACGTGGGCGAGGTAGAGCGCTGGTGGTTCGAGACACTCTCCGCGCGCGGCAGCACGCGTCTCGCGCCGCTACGTGTGGTAAAGGAGCTGCACGGTCGCCCAACGGATGTTTCGCCGCGCGGCGCCGCAGCGCGCGAGAGCGCGTTCATCCAGTCATATCGCGCGGAGCTGGCGCATTTCGTCGCAGTCATCGCGGGTGACGCCGAGTATGAGGCGCCGTCCGATCAGATCCTGCTGCACCGCATCGTGGAGGCGATCTACAAGTCCGCCGACGAGGAGCGCGAGGTACGTCTTTGAGCTGGCGTCGATGGGGCGCGGCCGTCCTGTTCGTTTTCGCGAACGTTGCAAGTGCGCAGAAAGCGGTGGTGTCGGCGTCGGTACCGGGAAGCGAGATCGACGTTACGCTCGTGACCATTGGACTGGGCGAAGAAGTATTCGAGCGGTTCGGGCACGACGCGCTCATCTTCCGGAACGCGCTCACCGGCGCCACGGTCGCGTATCACTGGGGCCAGTTCAGCTTTGACCAGCCGGGGTTTCTGCGCCGCTTCCTCACCGGTGACACACGCTACTGGATGGGCGCGGACGATCCCAGGGGGTTGATCGAGCGCGAGCGGATGCGCGGGCGTCCGGTCACCCTGCAGCTCCTCAATCTCTCCCCGGCGCAGGCGCTGTCACTGCTGAAAGCAGTGGAGACGAACTCGCTCGAGGAGAACAAGTACTACCGCTACGACTATTTCCGGGACAACTGTGCGACG
Organism: Gemmatimonadota bacterium; assembly: GCA_028287285.1. Lineage (GTDB taxonomy): Bacteria > Gemmatimonadota > Gemmatimonadetes > Gemmatimonadales > Gemmatimonadaceae > AG11. The sequence goes on along the minus strand of JAQBPY010000065.1, from coordinate 1,599 downwards.
CGTCTCCGTGATGCACTCGATGGTGCCGTTGGCGGCGCACTCAAGCGGCAGACTGAAGGCGTTCCCACAGACATCACATATCGCCGGGAAAGCATTCGGCTCACGGATGGCGACCGTCCCGTGCAGGCGGGCATCGACATCGCACTTGGCCGTCCCGCAGACGTGCCCATCAGCGAATGGAAGTCGTTCTTCATTCCCATGCGCCTCAGGGACGCGGCGCGGGTAATGCGAATTCCGGGCGCGAATGGCACTCAGGTTCCGCTCGTCGCGAAGGAATGGATGGTCGCACTGCCCGCCACCACGACGCCCATTCCCGAAGCGACCGTCGCGCCGCACATCACCCTCACGTATCTGTACGTCGGAATTCTCTTTGCCGTGCTCATTGCCGGTTTGAGGATGCTGATGATGTCGCACCGTGCGGCCGCGTATGCGCTGGCATTTGTGGGGACAGTCTGGTCGCTGCTGTGCGGCGTGCTTGGCGTGATCCTGCTCCTTGCCTGGATGGCCACACAACACGTGTTCTGGGCGTACAACGAGAACGTCCTGCTGCTCACGCCGCTGTCGCTTGCACTCGTGGTCCTGCTGCCAATCGCGCTCCTCAGCGGCAAGGCGGCACGGCCCGCGCGCATGGTGGCGGCAATCAACGCGGCGATGGGCCTTGTGTCTCTCTGCCTCGCCATCATTCCGGGTGGTCAGGAGAGTAGCCCCGTGGTGGCGCTGCTGTTGCCGGCACAGTTGGCAATCGCGTGGGCACTCGCGCTGCCGCAACAAAAGCATATGTCGGAGTTGGCGCGAACGCGGTAATCTTGGGGATGCGAAAACTTCTCTGGATCAGCGCGTGTGCACTTTCCGCCACGGCGCACGCACAGGCACCGCGCACCGTCGCGGCGCCAATCGACCGCTACTTCACGCTTGCGCGCGCCGAATATTCTGGCGAGCGCGCGAAGGAACTCGTTGCGTACATGGGAGGCTGGTTCCGGTGGCCCGGCAACACGGCCTTCGACAAGAGCCTCGACCGCGTCATCCAGCAGCTTCACGCAGCCGGATACGTGCCGGAAGATTCGGCGGGCAAATCCACGCTGCTCACGTATCGGGTCGAGCGACGTCCGCTCCGCGGCCCCGCGTGGGATCTCGTGGACGCATCGTTGACGATTGTCGGCGACAAGGCACCACTGCTCAAGCTTGCCACGAACCTCAACATGCTCGCCATCAACTCGTGGTCTACCCCCGATTCCGGCGTCGTGGCGGAGCTGGTGGACGTGGGCAAGGGCACGGCAGCGGACTACGACAAGGCGAAGGTGGCAGGAAAGATCGTGCTCGTGGAAAATGGCGTGAGTGCGGGTTTCGCCGAGGCGGTCCAGAAGCGCGGTGCGGTTGGTGTGCTGGCCTACCGCATGCCGGCCTATACCAAGCCGGAGATCAACCGCTCCTCCATCCAGTTCTCATCCATCCCGATGGATTCGGCAAAGAAGGGATGGGGCATGCCCATTTCCCGCGGCGCGCTGGATTCACTTCGCTCGACGCTTTCGCACGGGCCGGTGCGTGTGCGCGCCATGGCAAAGACGAAGCTTTTTCCATCCATCGAGCGGACTGTTGTGG
>JAQBPY010000062.1 GCA_028287285.1 Gemmatimonadota bacterium | reverse complement strand
CATCGACGACGCGCGCAGGAGTTGACCAGTGACGCTGGATTTCCACGACGTCACCACGGCCGTCGTATCAGTGCTCGTCGTCCACGTCCAGGTGGGATTGACCGGCACCGCACTCGTCTGGAGGGCGTACTGCACGCACAGTCCCCAGCTCTGCCCGCCGGCTGCCGCGATGTAATCCACGAGCGTCAGTCCGGCCGTGGGGCCTGTCAGGATGTCGCAGCCGAGGGCGGCAATGACGAGAGCGTTGTTGACGCTGGGCGTGATGGAGCCCGAGGCCAGTGAGGTGCCGGAGCTCGTCACCGCGCTAGTGCTCTGATCGAACGGCGCTGTCGTCTTATTGCCCGTGAACGCCATCGCGACGATCGCGAAATAGGAGAACTGCGACCCGCTGTGCGTCCCGGTAAACGTGTGTCCAGTCCCCACGATGGGGTTCAGGCATTCGTAGACCTGCACGCGCACATTGACCCCTGCGGTGTTGAGCGCGCGAGAGGTAAAGACATTCCCCTTGCTATCGGTGAGCGTCGTCGTGCGCGTGAGATCGTCGGCGACCACGACGATGAGCAGTGTCGCGCCGGTGGTGGTGATCGCGGACGAGGTATTCGTCGCGCCACCCGATGCGTGGAAATTCGTCGTGTTCGCGACGAGGGCGTACGCCACGTTAGAGGTTCCCTCGGTAGCGGTCCTGAAACAGCGCCTTGAGTCGCGCGAGGCGCTCGCGATACACGGCGTCGTCGGACGCGATCAGGCCGCGCGCGATGCCGCGTTCGTCCGAGGCGACGAGTGCGTTGAGTTGAAAAAACGCAGATTGCGCCTCATCCTCCTTGCTGGGCGCCGCCGGCGTTGGATATACCACCGGCGCGAGCGTGAACGTCATGCCGCGCTCGAGCTCCTGCTTCCGCGCGACGACCTCGGCTCGCGACGCAGTGACCGCAGTGACTTGGTCCAGAAACGATTGCTCCGAGCCGTCCGTGTGAAACAGCTGCGAGAACTTGTCCGCGTCATTCCATAGGGTCGCCGAGACCTCCACGAGATCCCCGCTGATCTGGACCGAGTCGATGCGCGCCAGCCAGGCGCCGCTCACAGGGTCACCGAGCCGCCAACATAGCAATGCGGATGCTCGCCCACGACGAGCCGCACATCACACCGCGCAATGGCCGAGAGCGAGCGCACGAGGCGTAGCGCGACGGACGCACTCACGGCCGGCGTACCGGCCAGTGGCTCGTACAATCCCTCACCCGTGAACGACAAGCGCGGACGCTGGACGGCGATGGCCAGTTCTTTCTTCACAGCGGCGGACACGGCTCGCTCAGCCGCCATCACCGTATCCGCGCGCACGAGAGTGACCGTGTCGTGGATGAACGCCGTATCCGCCAACGCAAACGCGCGCTTCGTGAGGGCGGTATCACGCAGGTCTGACAACGCCGAGTCTCGCGCGGAGCGGTAGCCGGCGCGCGCGATAGCCGCCTGCGCTTTTGCCGGCAGATACAGCGTATCAACGACGGCGGCGTGGTGTTCGGCGGCAACGGTTTCACTGTGTGCGACGGCAGCGGCGACACTCGGCGGGTCACCGCGGAAATGCAGCAGCGCGAGCGTCGTGAATGTCACGACAATGACCGCAAGGGCGATGGTGCGGGATGAGAGCGGCACTATTGCACCTTCGCGGGAAGGATGTACCCGAGCACCGCCGGCACATTCACTGACTTCACCGCGAGCACGATGCCGTTCACGTCGTACTTGCCAAGCGTGGTATTGCCCTCGGCCGAATGGAGCGCTGGCTTCGTCCGAATCACGGTGCCGGTGTGGTGAATGTCGTACCGCCCATCAAAGCGGCCGCCGCTGATCTTCTTCCAGTTCGTGTAGAGAATCGCCGCCCCAACGACCGGCGTCTTAGAAAACAATCCTGCCTGCTCACCTTGCAGGTACCACTCATCACAGCTCGCGACGTCGTAGCTGTGGCGCTCGGGAATCCAGATGCCGCAGTGCTTGCGTGTGTGCCCGACCATGAGCCCGCACCAGTAGCTCCCGCGATCAACGCCAAATTCATCCGCCCACGCGTCGATATCGGGCGAGCGGTTGGAGCCGAGCGGATCCTCGCACACGTCCATCTTGCTCGAGGTATACTCGAGCAGCTGCTGCACATGGGCCGGTTCGCCCATCATGTCCTGGGGAATCACGGGGCACCTGCCGGGGGATCGGTGTGACGAGCGCCGCCGCGCAAGGCATCTTCTGCAGCGGGGAGAATGACGACCGTGGCGTCGTGCAAGTCAACGGACATGTCCTTGAGATCGTGCGCGCCCTTCTTGAGCTGCACCGGCAGTGCGACGGCCACGGCGAGCACGATGAGCACCACGCCGATGACGAGGCCGGGGGTCGTGTGGAATTGCCAGAGCACGTAGGCGCCCGTAGCGATGAGTGCGAGGGCGGCCAGAATGACGCCGCCGATAGTGAGTAGTCTGCTCATGGGTTCCTGGTCATGGGTTCCTGGTCATGGTTTCCTCGGTTCGTTACAGATCGGCGGGACCGCCGCGGGGTTATTCGTACGCGTCTCCGTGCATTGCATGTAGATCACCCAGCCGAGCGCGCGCTTGATGTCGTCGCGATCAACGCTGCCGTCCGCGACGGCCTTCTCGACGCGAGCAATGCGGGCGGCGAGCGTGTCAACTTTTCTGTCGACGCGCTGGATGTCTTCCTTCGGGCCGACATAGCGCATGCCGAGCGCGGTGGCCGCATAGGTCACCACGGACGCGAGTCCCGCGACGAGCGAGAGCAGCAGCACGCGATGGCGAATTGCTGCCGCCGCCCACTGATTGAACGTCTGCTCGAGATCCGCCTCCCGGCGAGGAGCGTTCTGCCGCCGGTCGTCCTCGGTGTCCTGCCCGCGCCGCACCATCACAACTCCTCCCGGATCGCATAGGGCACACTGTTGCGTGCGTAGTTCGGGAACGAGAACGGCGACAGTTTCTCGATCACGGCGGGATAGCTCCGGCGGAGCATGTTCGTGGTGTCATTCGCATCGTGGATCCACAGAAATTGTCCGGTCGTGCCGATGAGTCGCTGGAACTCGAAATGCTGCGCGAGCGCCTCCGCCTCGGGGGCTTCGCCAAAGGTGACGACCGCCTGTCGCGCCATCCATTTCTCGGCGTAGATGCCGGCGCCGCCATCGGCCACGGAGCGGATCGACCCCGTGTCGAAGCCGAGCGTGGCCCCGTAGTCAAAATTCGCGGTGGGCTGCAGGCCGGCCGTGATCATGAGTCGTCCGAATTCGACGTAGCCCGCCGGATTGGCGGCGTCGTATATCTGCGTGCGCCAGTACCGCGCGCTTGCCACAGCGGGTGTGGCGTGAATCCAGTGGATCGGCTGGCGGGCCCGCAGCTCGGCCGCTTCCTCGTCCGTGTATTTGCCCGTGCCCCCGGAGGCAATGAGGCGTGGGTCGCCCGTGGGGAGCGAACCTGAGCCGTACACGACCGGCCACGCGTCGGCCACGCCCGTGGTGTAGGCCAGTTGATCGGTCGCGGCGTCCCAGGCCATCAGGTCGCCGATGTAGAACGAGGCCATATTGGCCGCGCCATTCGCGCCGCCATAGGCATTGACCGTGTTCGTGTTGGCGGCGACGATACCCGGGATGGCGACCACCGCATCCCAGGCGCCATCCCCGCGCGCGGTCAGCGAGACGAGCGTCCCGGGGCCAGGCGACATGACCGGCGTGGCCGAGGTGAAATCGATGTAGCTGAAGAAGCGCGTGACGCCGGCCGTCGTGTCGACGACGGTCACGGCGTGGTTGGCAAAGGCGGAGTTCCGTGCGATCCGGAGGCGCAGCGTCTTCGTTCCGTTGCCGGTAAAGGGCATGGCTTTCGTAAACGACTCGGTGGCGGCACCGTCATCGTCGCCGATCAGGTCAAGCGGGGTGCCGTCTGCGCAGGTGAACGCGGCCGCACTGCGCGTGGGTGTGCCGTTCGCCGTCCACGACGCATCGCCGACCGTCAGGGAGTCGAAGCACGGGGGCGTGACAAATCCCCGCGTCCGCAGCTTGGCAGCCGTCGTGAGGTTGTGATACCCGAGCAGGAGCCCACGCACGCGACAGGGCCGCTTGAGGTCCACATCAAACCATGTGTTCGCATTTGTCGCATCGACCGAACGCGCGACCAGCGCACTATCCCGCACCAGCGCGTTGCTCAGCCGCACGTCCCCGCTCGTGAGCCACGCCGGGCCGCTGAACGTCGGACTGTAGGTGTGATTCGCGTCCGACACGATGGGCGTTCCAATCAGACAGGTCACCGGCGCACCTCATAGGTGATGGATTCCCCGTCGACCGTGACGGTCCAGGTGACGACATCCGCCGGCGCGCTACAGCGGGATTCCGTGAGCGCGGAGCCGACATTGACACGCGTGCCGTCCGGATATCGGAACGTCTGCACGTAGCGCAGCACACAGCCGCCATGCGGGATGGCGTCGGTCGTCTCGACGGGTGCCGTGGGGGCGACCTGGCAGCCCAATAGAAGGAGACACCAGCACGCGCGCCTCATGCGAACACCGTCATGGTCATGCGCTGGCGCTGGCGATCCGGATCAAACCCGATGACGCGGAACAACCGGCCCGCGGAGAGTCCGTAGTCGGCGAGTGTCAGGCGAATGACGGGGAACAGGTCCAGGGCGTCAACCTGCGGGGTGAGCGCGACCGTGACCCGGGCGCGACGACGCTGCACTCCGAACAACGCCTGCTCACGATCAGCGGCGGCCTGTGCGCCCGCGGCGGTCGTGTACAGGGAATCGCTGTCCACCTGCTGCGCGAGCAGGTGGATCGACAGCACGCTCAGGTCCTCGCTCACCGCCTCACGCCACTCGCGCGCGAGATCCGCCTGCCGCGCGACATCTACGCCCGCGGCAACCGTGGATTGGACGGTGTAGTTCCGGCCCCACCGCTTGATCGTGCGGACGCGCGGCAGTCCGCGCAGCCCGTCACTCGGGGCGAGCCAGCTGAACTCAAGAATGTGTTGGCGGCCGAACGAGGCGACGGGCGAGCCGGAGGGCGCGGTGAAGGGCTGGATGCGAATGGTGCCCGTGAGATCCGCGCCCCACCACGCGCCGCAGGACTGTGCGATCTGATCAAGCAGCGCGCTCGCCTGCATCTCGTCTTTGACGCGGCAGCCGGCGGGAGATGAGTCCGCGAGATCAAGGGCGATGATGTCGGCGGGGGCGACCGTTTTGCCGAGCCGCGCCACGGTCCGCGCGAACATCTGCCCGTGGGTCCGGTCGGCGGGCGTGGCCCCCTGTACAGGATCCGCGGTGACGGTGCCCGACGCAGGCGCGCCGAGGCGAAATTGGGCGCCCGCCAGATAGACTTTGTACGTGCCGGGCGCAGGGGCGAGCGTGTCATCCTCGAGATCGGCAGCACTGGCGTAGAACGCGACTTCAGGTGACGTCGCGACCTCGTAATTGGCGATGTCGCCCGCGAGAAAGGTGGTGTCGCCAAACGCCAGGGTGGCGATGATGGACCCCGCCGAGAACCCGCTCGGCTGGACGATCCAACTGCGCAGGTCAAACGATTGCAGCAGGAGACTCGACGTGCCCGCGATGAGGTAGCAACCATTGCCAGCAATGGCCGTCTGGAGGGCCGCCGCGACGGGAATACCGGGGTCACGCTTCGTCCATGCGAGGCCGGTGGGCGACGTACTGACGGTGCCGGCATTCCCGACCGCCACGAATCCCAGCGTGCCGGCGGCCACCGCGTTCATGGTGACGGTGCCGACATTCAGCGTCCCGAGGGCCCACGTGAGACCGTCATCCTCGGAGGATGCGACCGCGCCCGCGCCGCCGACAATCACGAGGCGACCGAACCCGCTGGCAATGCCCGCGATGCCGCTGGCCCCGAATCCGGTCGTGTGCGCAACCCATGTCACCCCACCATCAACCGAGCGCTCGAGATGGCCAGCTGCCCCGCCACCGCCCGTGGCCCCAACCGCAAGGATGCTGGTCGCGGTGGAGGTGATCGCCGCAATCGTCCCTGATCCGAAACTCGCGGTCGTCTGGAGTGTCCATGTCACGCCGTCGGGCGACGTACTGAGCTTGCCGTTCGCTCCGACGGCCACGAACACCGTGCCCGTGTCGTGGAGGGCGCGAATCAGGTCGCCGCCGAATCCGCTCGTCACCGGCGTCCAGGTCGCGCCGCCGTCTGTGGAGCGCTCCAGCCGCCCACCGTCGCCACCGATGAGCATCACGCCACGGCCCACGCACGACGCGTAGATGCCCGCCGATGCCCCCGGGAACCCCGTCGTGCGCTGCGTGAAGGGGAATCCCGTAAACAGGGGGATGCCGTCATCATAGACCGCTGGAATGCCTGCCAACGGCCCGTCGCCGCACTGGTAGATGAGTTTTGGCGCGTTGACGAGATCGGGCGTCACATTCCGCGGCGCGCCGTCCACGATCATTTTGGGCTTGCCCTGCAGGTCGGCGACCGTGCCCTCGACGCCATTCGGTGGGACATTGGTCCCGGCGTATTTGGTCGGCTGGAGCGGCACGTCGAACACCGCTTGCCCATCGCGGAGTTTGATCGTGAGCACCGGCGCACCATCGCTGCCGCGCTCGCCGATGACCTGCTCGGCGGTCCCCAGGAACGTGATGGGGAAGTCCGTGGGGAACACACCGCCCAGCGGACCGCGCCGCTCCTCGGCATACCGGCCATCGACCCCGGCCTCCAGCAGCCAATCGTATCGCCGGTCGCCGTTCGCGATGGTCGCATCACCGATGCCATAGCGCGAGCGCCCGCCGAGGGTGCCCGTGTCGAACGCATCGCGCTTGACGGCGGCGGGGACGAGAAGCCTGCCGTCATGGTACGCATTCGGCGGCGTCTCGCTCGGGCGCGTCGTAAAGCCCGCGGTGGCCACGCGGACGAGACGCACGGTGGGGCCTGCGGGATCGTACGCTTCGAAGGTGAGCACGGAGATGTCCATCAGTACGCCCGTGCCGCGAGCGCGTCGGCGAGACTCGCAATCGCGCGCTCGAGCGAGGCCAGCCGATTATCCATGGCCGCGAATCCTGCGCTCGTGATTTGGGTGGTGGCCTGGGCGGACCATGCGGTTGCCGCAGTCGCCGCCGCGGTGGCGGCGGTCGAGTTCGCGGTCTGCGAGGTGTTGCTCGCGGTCTGCTGGGCGGGGGCCAGCAGCTGCGGCAACGTCTGATCCGCAATCGATGTTGTTGACGCAGGACTGCCCGTGGGGGCGCCCCCCTGGCTGAGGACCTGTCCCGTCCGTCCATCGATCACGATGTACCCGCCGTTGCCGGTGGGGATTGTGATGGGAATGGGATTGCTCGCCGCGGTGGTGTTGCTCGCGATGCGCTGGAGCTGCGCGATCTGCTGCGCCGCCAGTTGGGCCGCCTGATCCTTGGCCGCTTGCAGTGCCTGCAACTGTGCCGTCATCGCGGCGTTCTGGTCCTGCAGCTGCTTGAGGATCTGCTGATCCGTCGTCAACTGCGCGCCGTACTGCGAGGTGAGCGCATCGATGGTCGCCTGCGCCGCTGCGAAATCGGCCGCGTACTTGGGACCCGACGCATTCACCGCGCGATCGGCGGTGAGGTACGCCTGCAGATATGAATTGATCCCGCTGGCGGCGTCCCGGTCACCACCCCGCGCGAGTGCGGCTTGCGCCTCAAACTGCCGGCGCGCCTCGGCCAACTGCTGCACGGGCGACAGCGTGGTCAGGCTGGTGTTGAGCTTGAGGCTGTCGTTGAGCGTGCGCAGGCTGTCGTACGCGCGCTGCGTGAGCTGGGCAACCTGCTCTTGGGCGCGCAGCTGCTCGGCGTTGACCTGCAACGCGTCCTGCTGGAGTTTGATCTGCTGGTCGAAGCGCGCTGCCTCGGCCGCGGCGTTGTCCTGCACGAGTTTGGTGAGACGCTCGGTTTCCTGCTGGACGCCGCGCTGAATCGCCTCCTGCATCTGGACTGCGGTGAGCAGGCGCAAGTACTCGTCGCTCTTCTGCGCCGTGACGGCGTCCTGGTATTCGCGTTGCTGCTGGTTGCGGAAGGTGGCATCGCTGGCCGCCTGGGACTGGCCCTGTGCGGTCAGCATCCGTACGCTCAGGTCTTCCATCGCACGCTGTGCGTCCCTAGCCTTGATCGCGTTATCAGCGGCCAACTTCGCCGCCTCTGAGAGCGCCAGCGCAGCGATGGTGCCCTCGTCAAGTCCCGACTTCCGGAGGTCGGCGAATCGGCGCTCCTGATCGATCTGGCGCGCGAGGGCGTCCGCGGCATCGGCTTGGCCGTTGTTGCGGAGAATCTGGACCTGCGTGTCTTCGAGCAAGCGTTGGTGCGCGACGGCCGCCTCGTGCACGAGCTGCTGAATGCGCTCGTCCTCGAGTCGGTTCATTTCTGCGAGGAGGACGTTGCGCTGGCGAACGGTCTCGCTTCCCGCGCCGCCCCCGGCATAGGCCGCCTCAATCGCCTTGCGGCGCTCTTCTCGGTCGTCGGTCACGTGCGCGATCGCTGCGTCCAAGTCGTTTCCTGCCACTGCTGCGCGAAGCCCCTGCATCGAGAGGACAATCCCCTTCCGCGCCTCAACCATCTGGCGGGCCGCCTCCTTGCTCGCGTTGGCCATGCCGAGCACGCCGCCGATGAAGCCAGCCGCGCCGCCGACAATCGCGCCCACGGCCGTTCCAATGCCCGGCACGACGGATCCGAGTGCCGCGCCCATCGCCGCGCCGGACGCGGCACCCCCAAAGGCGCCGAGCGCTGTATTGGCGGAATCACTGCGCTGGTTGCTGTACAGTTGCGAGCCGACACCGTACCCAACGGCGCCGGCGCCAAGCGCGATCCCGGCACCCGCGCCCCACTTGGATGCAGCGCTCACCGTTCCATCCGAGAGAACTCCATGGCCTGTCGGCGCCTTTGGCGTGATGCCGAGCATAGCCGCCATTGCCGGGGACCCCGCGAACAACTTCTCCATCAGCTTCGCGGACGCGAGCTCGGCAAACAGCTTGAAGATCAGCGTGCGCGTCTGCGACAGGAAATCGCCGATACTCGAGATGCCCTGCTCGAAGAAGTTCTCAAAGAATCCCGAGACGGCTGCTTGCGAGCTTTTGAGAAAGTTTTTCGTGATCTGCTCCATCTCACTCGCGGCCTTGACCGCAGGCTGCTCGCCGCCTGCGTTGACGAATGCGGTCTTGATGCGCTGCTGCTGTGCGATGACGTCGTCCGCTAGTTGTGACGTCGTGAGGTGTGCTGTGGACGCATCCCGCACGACGCCGATTGACACCGCCTTGAACGCGAGCCCATACCCCAGCACGGCTGTGGTTGCCGCCTGAATGAGGGACGTCGTGCGCACCATGGCACTCCCAACATCGGCTTCGCCCGCGATGGCCATATCGGCCCGGCGCTCGCTCGTGCGGATCTCCGCTTGAATCAACACCGCGGCGTTTGCCGCGCGGAGCGACACGTCCCGAAGGCGCTGCGCCTCGGCATCCGCGAGCCTCGCGGCGAGTTCGAGTTGATTGGCGTATGCGTGATTCAGTGCGATGACCCGCGCGCGCTGGTCTTCTGACAACGCGATGTCGATCTTCTTGTTCTTGATCGCCTCGTCCTGCTGAATGCCGACGAGTTGTATCGCGAGCGCGCCCTGCCCGAACACGGCGTTGAGTGCGCGCTGTTTCGCGACCTGCTCCTCGATCTCACCGGTGAGTTGGTGGAACTTCTTTACCGCCTCGCTCTCCTCAGTCGCCGGCGGCTTCACGAGAGCGCCGGCGCCGCCGGACTGTGAGTGCGCCACACCGCGCGCCTTGAGGTAGTCGAGATACGCCTTGCCGTGCTTTGTCGCCTCATCGGCATCATCCTGCTGCTGCTGGATCTCGGCATGCGCGTTCTGCATGGCGATCACAAGCACGCCGAACGCGGCGGCGAGCGCCACAATCGGCGCGGCCGCGGCGGCGAAGCCAGCCATGCCAAGCGTCGACGCCTTCATGGCGAGCGTAAACGTGCCGACCCCAACACCGGCAATAGCGGCCGCCTCGCCGGTCGCCTTGAGCATGTCGCGGTATTCGTTAACCGTCCGTGCGACCGATGCCGCGGCGTGGAGGAAATCCACAAGCGCCGACGTCTCTTTTGTCGTTCCCTCGAAGATATCGCCGAAATCATTCTTCAGGCCGGCGAGCGCACCGCCAAGCGTATTCCTCGCCGCCGCCGCCGATCCCCCGAACTGATGCTCGAGTTCCTTGAGGATGATCGCTTGCCCCTCGGCGACGCGGTTGGTCTCGTACATCTGCTTGATCATCGCGACTTGCGACTCGGTGAACGACACACCACTGTGTCGCAACGCGGTGAGTCCGGTTGCTGGATCCTGCAACGCTTTGCCGACCTGCACGGCGGCCCCCTGAAGATCTCCACCCATACGCGCAGCGAGATCGGCGACTGCTTGCGTGGCCTGATCGAACTTCGCGCCCCTGATCTTGTCGAACGTGAGGAGCATCGCCTGTGCGCCCTTCACGGCCTCGTCGCTATAGGTCGTCGTCTGCTGCATCGCCATCGAAAAGGCGTCGAGTTGCGCCACGCTTTGACCAGCAACACCACCCGTTGATTTGACGGCCGCTTCGAGCTGCGCCATCGCGTTCTGCGCTTCGACGGTATTCGAGATGAATTCGCGACCGAGGAAGCCAACTGCCGCGATGGCGCCGAATGCGGCGAATGAGTTGCTAAGCGCTGCGCTCGTCCTGCCAGTCAGGCCCATCGCGGCATCCATCTTCCGCGCTTCGATTTCCGCAAGGCCCATGGCGCGGCTTGTGTAGTCGACCGACGTCGCCGCGATGCGCTGGGCTTCCGCAAGCGCGCGGGAATCGACCGCGGCCTTCTGCATTGCCGCGTCCATTTCCATCGCCTTGATTTGCTCCAATCCCATGGCGCGGCTTGTGTACTCAACGCCGACCGCCACCGCCCGCATGGCGGTGTCAATGCTGCGGGCCTCGATCTCCAGCAACGCCATGCGACGCGTCAGACGCTGCGTTGCCGCTTCCGACTTCGCCCCAGCGACCGACAATCCCTCGAGTGACGCGGTCGCCTTGGGGACGTCCGCGTTCTCGACAACGATCGACAGCGTCGCAATGTCCGCCATTCAGGCGGCCTGCAACGCGTCAGGGTGGCGCGACAGAAGATCCAGCATGAGCAGCGCATCCACCTCGAGCGCGTCCGGTGTGCGGTTCGTGAGGCGTGCCCACGCGTCGATCTCGGTGTGGGTCATCGGCTCGGGGCCGTTCATGCCGGCCGCGCGCGTGCGATGCAGTTCCTGAAACCACCGCCAGAGGTAGTCGAGCGATTCTGGGAACTCAGGTCCCTCGAGTTCTCGCAGCGCCGCTAGGTGCTGCGGCGAGTCGGCACCGTGCGTGAGCGCCGCACGCCGGACGCGCCCCTCATACGAGGCGCGCGTCGCGAAGCCCTCGTCGTCGGGCTTCTGCATGCGGAACTCATGCGCGGCGGCGGTCATTAGATCGCCGAGGGCTTCGCGAAAAAATCCGCGTGCCCGTCGCGGCCCGCCTCGATCTGCACGAGGATGTGCGGTGCGCGGCACGCGGCACGG
>JAQBPY010000055.1 GCA_028287285.1 Gemmatimonadota bacterium | reverse complement strand
GATCGACGAGTTCGTCCACGCGCAGCAACGTGTAGTTGTTGGCCCGAAGGAATTCCAGCTTGTCGCGCAGGCCATTCGCATCGTGCCCGGGCGTTCCTATGTCCGGATCAGCGAAGCGATGCATCATGAGAATGATGCCGACATCGCGGGTAAAGGGAGTGAACCCTCGAAGAACGGCGGGACGCGTGAGGATCTGCAGGGCAATGCTCTTGACGTTCATCGCTCGGTCCTCAGTGGGCGACACTCGAGATTCGTGAAATCGGGCGCTTCGGTCCTCGAGCACGCACGCCAAGCGTGTCGTACTGAATCGGCTATATTCACCAAGGGCTTCAATGCCTCCTTCCCGCTGACCACGTGAAAATCGAGAGCTTCCTCGCATGACGTTCCCGAGTTCGGAGCCGGCGCCTTCGTCCGCTGACGCGACTGACGCACCGGACGTGATGGATGTCTGCATCGTTGGGGCTGGACTGGCGGGATCGAGCGCAGCGTTCGTGCTGGGACGTGCGGGGTATCGTGTGATGGTTGTCGACCCCCGTATTGTGTGCGCTCCATGCTTCAAGGCGGAGAAGATTGAGCCTGACCAGGCGCACACGCTTCGCGAACTGGGGTTGTTCGATGCGGTTCACGCGACGGCGCAACGCATTCATGTGGAAGTGACGGGGCGCAATGGCATGGCCACGGGGAGTCGTGTCATCGAGCAGTATGGAATCCATTATCACGACATGGTCAATTCGGTCCGCCAAGAGGCTGAAGCGGTGGCCAAGATCATCACCGGTCGTGTCGTGGCCATTCAGGCATCCGACCACTTACAGAACGTGGAACTGTCTGACGGCAGGTGCATCTCGGCTCGCTTAGTCATTCTCGCGTGTGGGAGCATCGGTAGCAAGCTCCACGCTAATTTGGGGTTGCGGAAGCGAGTTGTGAGCGAACACCATTCGATGTCATACGGATTCTCGATCGAACGAAGCTCGGGTGAACCGTTCCCTTTCGAGGCGTTGACATATGCGCCGAGTCGGCTCGACCAGCCAATCGCCTATCTGACCCTGTTCAATAGGAAAGATGGGATGCGCGCCAACCTCTTTGCTTACCAACCGCCCACGGATCCGGACGTCCGCAGGTATCTAGCCGATCCTATCACCGAGCTCAATCGCCAGATGCCCGGGCTGGACGTGCTATGTGGCGAAGTGCGTTTGACATCACACGTTGAGGTATTTTCTATCGACCTGTTTGTGACTGAGAATGTCGAGCGTCCAGGACTGGTACTGATCGGCGATGCTTTCCAAAGCGTGTGTCCATCCACGGGCACTGGGCTCAGCAAGGTACTCACTGACGTCGACGTACTCTGTCGAGCATGCATACCCGCTTGGTTGAATACCCCTGGTATGGGAGCGGCGAAGATCACGCAATTCTACTTCAATGCTCGCAAGCAGGCCGTCGATAGTCATTCGCTTGGCTCCGCTATCACCATGCGACGCACGGCGACGGACCGCTCCGCTAAGTTTCGCGTCTTTCGTGCACGGCAATATGTGGCGCGCTGGTTGGGTTCGCTCCTGTGACAAGCTCGAAGCGCCCGTGCCCACGCGCGCATCGCTGTCTGTCGCCCCTAGCCCTCGCGCAAATGTAATTCCTCAGCACGCATCAGCGTCCTGTGCTCAACCGACCTGGAACCAGTTGTGGGTAACGTGACCACCCTGCACTAGGTGCGCGAGGTGCGGGCAGTCGAATCGCGAAATCGGAGGGTCACGCGTTCAACCAAATAGTAGGACAAGGCTGCACACACGAGCGTCAGTACGAGATTAAGCGGAAATCGCGTTGCTGACCGGTCCACATTGCGATTGAGGAACGGTTGCTGCCAAAGGTAGATCGAATAACTCATGACTCCGAGAGCCATGATCGGTCGCGCGTTCAAGATGCGACCTACGGGACCGGTATGATTTCGAATCGCCGCATCAATACACAGTGCAAGGCCGACGTTGATAACCGTGATCCCGACGAGGTTGTAGATCCCTACCCATACGCGATCCAAGCCGAGGGCACGGTCTGCTTCAAGTTGCGGAACTGCCAGAGCTGCGCCGATGGCAATAGGCACCAAGATGAAGCGCCACGACTGGACGAGGGCTCGATACGCCGAATACGTCCAGAGCTGGTCTCGCAGGCCAGCCAATAGACAGC
Organism: Gemmatimonadota bacterium; assembly: GCA_028287285.1. Classification (GTDB taxonomy): domain Bacteria; phylum Gemmatimonadota; class Gemmatimonadetes; order Gemmatimonadales; family Gemmatimonadaceae; genus AG11. The sequence goes on along the minus strand of JAQBPY010000055.1, from coordinate 39,885 downwards.
CGACGGCGATCGCGTCAGCAACCGTCTCGAAGGAGAATCCGATCGTGGCGCCGCCGGGCATTGCGAGAAGTGCGATACGGATGAGCGGAGCAATGATCACGAATGCCAAGGCGACTCCGAGACCGCGACGCGCTCCCCACAGGTACAGTGTCGCCGGCCAGAGTAAATAGAACTGCTCCTCAACGGCAAGCGACCAGGTGTGGCCGAGGGACCAGCCGCGCACGCTGTGATAGTTCATCGTATACGATGTTGCGGCCAACACATCCCCTCGGGCGAGGTGCAGATACCCGAGCCTCCCGGCAACCGCGACGGCGGCAATGAGGGCATAGTACGCTGGAAAAATCCGCATCGTTCTGCGGTAATAAAATCGCCGAAGGTTGATTGTCCCCGTATGTGACAGTTCGGTGAGAAGTATCCCGGTGATGAGAAAGCCTGAAAGCACAAAGAACGTGCGAACGCCGAGTGTGGCCCAGTCGATCATCGCCAGCGCACGGCTCGTCCCGAATCCATGCGTGCCCCCAAGATGCGCCCACAAGACCAACCCAATCGAGATCGCCCGCAAGCCATCGAGCGATGGTATTCGCGCGTGTGCGGGCTTACGCGATACGTTAGTGACCATGGGTGCAGTGTGCTCCGTGATCGCCTCTGGATTCTGTCCGTCGGATGCATCAGCAGGCGGCGTCATCAAATTGATTCAAGGTGGATACGCATCATGCTGCTGTCCCTGAACGGCTCCAACGCGTCAATTGGGCTGTCTTTGAACTAACGTACGCTAACAATGCGACTGAGCACGATCACTTCGTGGGCAAGCTACCAATGCCCGCGCCGTTAACCATGGCAGTGACGGGGCAACTGCAACATGGCAGCTCATGCCCACTCGGCGATGCAACGTCATGGGGCGTGAACGTCACCCGTCGGATCAATGGCCGCCAGCCCTGGCGTAGAGGTCATCATATGCGTCGATCCAACTATCCGTGTCGAACAGATTCGCCAAGCGGCGACGGGCGTTTCCTGCGCGCGTTTGTGCAGAAACCCCGTCGGCGAGTATATCACGGATCATCTTCGCGAGTGCGACTGGATCTTCTGACGGTACAAGGCGCGCGTCGCCGGGAGTAAGGACGTCCGGCACCCCACCCACACTCGTCGCCACGATGGGCACCTCGGCGGCCATCGCTTCGAGCAGGATCATCGGAGTTCCTTCCGTTCGCGAGGTCAAGGCAACGAGATCAAAGGCACGCAGTAACTTCCCAGCTCCCTGGATCGCACCCAAGTGTCGGATGCCTTCGGTAACGTTGAGTCGTTGCGCAAGTTTGCGCGATCGGTCCAGGTCAGGACCATCGCCGAGAATCACAAGCCGACAGGGAAGGTCGCGTAACTGTGCCAGCGCTTCTACCATCACATCCAAGCCCTTCTCCCAGCTGACGCGCCCAACCCACCCGACGAGTGTCTCAGAAGGGGAACCCGCGGGCTCGCTAAGCCCGAGAAGCTTCCTTGCTTCTTTTCGATTCGGAAGGTCGCCGGTTGATCGCCACGCATTGCGAATTACCGTGATGCGGTTGTCTTGCAGTCCCGCTTCCATGAGTCGAGTACGCAGAGCGTTCGACACGACGGCGACCGCATCGAAGCGACGGAACGAGAGGAGCTGAAGTCGTTCGTACGCTCTGTTGCGTAGCGATCCGCCCGTAAATCCATGCACGGTCGTCACCTTCGAGTACCGGTCCCCGAGGGTGAATGATACAAGTGCGTCTGGCAGGTAACCGTGACTGTGGACGATAGTCGGTTTGATCCGTGCGCAAAGCGCCCGGATGCTTCTCGCCTGGGATAAATAGGCGCGCCCCCCGCTCGTAACCTCATGTACTTCGATGCCCACGCTGCGCAGGATCGCCAAGAGCGGTGGCGTCCTCATGCCCTGCTGAGTAAGTGCGATGACGGACACGGTGCGTCCTCTGGCACGCTGAGACTCAGCTAGTGACTCGACCACCCGCTCCAGCCCGCCGAATTCCCCAGGCGCAATAACATGCACCACATGGCCGCCATTCCGCCGCACCTCCCTCGCAGAAGCCGGAGTCATCTCAAAGACCGGGCGCTGTGGCTCACGCGGTGAGCCCGCCTATCCGTAGCCGAAATCCGTCTAGGGACATCCCGGAAGGCACATTGAAGCGTGGAAGCGTGAACGCGTCAAGATCGGCGCTCGGGCGGATCCAGCCACCATCTACACGAAAGGCGCCGCGATAACCAGCGTCTGCCGCCTGTCGAGCTACGGTAGGTGTATACAATCCGTATGGATACGCTATCCACGGAATCGACCCTGGCACTTGTACCTCAAGCCAACGGCGCGATTCCAAAAGCTCGCGCATGCAGTCTTCAGCATCCAGTGCGGCGAGATTCCTGTGGGATAGTGTGTGCGAACCGATACTTATTCCGGGTGCTTGAGCAATCTCGCGCACCTGCTCAAGACTCGCGATGGCAGGAACAACGCGGTCCGCTTGAGCGCCGGACGAACACTCTGCCGCTTTCAAGATCGCTTGCCGTTCCCCGCGATGACGACTTAAGGCTACACCCCGCACTTGTTTGCTTAATCCGCCAGGAAAGGAGCCAAGCTCATCCCACCAGGTCGTCATACCCAGCAATGCGGGGGCGACAAATATCGTGGCTGGTAGTCCGCGCTGCACGAGCATCGGAACCGCGACCTCAAGCGCGCTGGAATAGGCGTCATCAAAAGTTATCACGATGCGCGCGCGGCGCGGCGCCTCCACCCGCTCGAATACGGACTGAAGAGGTATCACATCATGCGTTTCGAGGATGGCATCGAGCTGCTGCTCGAAGTCCTTTTCCGAAAGGTGCAGACTCGGGTCGCCATTCACTTGACGCCCTGCTCGACGAACGTTGTGGTACGCAATCACCAGGATATCACTGCGATGACGTCGCGTAGCAAAGTTGGGCGCGCGCGACGCCACCAAGAGACGCTCCACCGTCCGCTTGAGCAGTCGCCTCATCCCGCGCTCTCGCCGCTAGGATGGACAGAGGCGCGGCGCCCGGACAACCCTGCGCTGACGATTTGGCTAAGGGTTTGCACCTGCGCCTGAATGGTGAAATGAGCGCGTGTGCGTGCGTGCGCTGCAGCCCCGAGTGAAGCGCGCAACTCTGGATCATCAAGCAAACGCTCAATCGCCGCTGACAGTCCTGATTCATCACCCGGCTCCACCAACAGACCTGTTTCTCCATCGAGAAGAATCTCCGGCACGCCGCCCACCCGCGTGCCCACGACGGCGCGCCCGAGGGCCATAGGCTCGAGCACTGCCAATCCGAATGCCTCCTGCCAGGTGGACGCACTCACGCAAACATCCGCACCGGCCAATAGATCGCTCACATTGGTTCGATATCCAAGGAAATGAATGTCTCGGCGCGACGCCAGCGATGTTCGCAGCTGCTCCAGCCGCTGCCGCTCCGGTCCGTCTCCGACATACGCGAGCGCCGGTCGCATTCCTTCGGAGCGGCGGCGCCACAGGTCGTCGAAGGCGCGCAGCACGTGAGCCACCCCCTTGGATGGATGGGCACGGCAGCAGCAAACCACGACTTGACGATCATGTGGAACTGCAAGCTCATCGTGGATGGCGTGCGACGTTGGGTTCACGGCCGCCACCTCTACGCCATTCCACACGCGAACTGCGCGGCCGGAAGGTACAAGTGCGACCTCAACTTGCCGTCGAAGAACGTAGTCGCTCACCGCGATCACCTCGTCCGCCATCAATCCCGGGAAACGCGACAGAAGCAACTTAACGAGACGCTTGACTCCGAACGCGGGTTGCCGAGCGCCGGAGGTATGATCGTGCACGACGATGTGCTCCACACCGGCGAGGCGGAGAAATACATGCAGCGGTGATGTGACGCTTCGGTCCGATAGATAGACAGCGCGAATTCGCTTATCGCGCACGAAACGCAGCAATTTCACGAGAGCTGACAAAGAATAGTTCACGGGAAGGTGCACCGCGCTCGCCGCGTGTCCTTCCAACGTTCGCGGTGCGCCGTCAATCCGAGGGTATGCAACCACCGTCCGCACACCGAAGGGGGCGAGTTCATCCGCCACCATCGCGTAGAGGCTTTCAATAAAATCCCAGGCAAAGCCAGTATTGCTCGGGAAATTGCACACGCAAAGGAGGCCATCTCCGGCCCGAGCCTGGAAAGTCATCACTACCTTCGCTGAACCCAATCGATCGTTTCGCGCACGAATGGCATCGGGTCTCGGACACGGAAGATCTCCCCCCGACTCGCCCCGAGAAATGTTCGCGTCACATTCTTCAGCGTTGACCACTTTCGAATCGTTCCGCGAGGCACCGCCAGTCGTTCCGGAGAATGGCGCAATACGGCGAGCAGATGGTCAATATCGCCCCATTCCCACTGCGAGCGCACACCCACCCTGTATGTCAGCACTGGGTTGACGACTTCGCCCATTGCGCAGCGAACAAGCATGGTTGGAAAATCGACGCCGGCGTCGATCGCCAGTTGAAGCGAGCCCCAGAACCGACCGTTCACTTCCATTATATAGGTATCGCCCGTGTTCGTACTGACCTTGAACTCGACCATCGCTACCCCATGCCAGTCGAAGTCGGCGAGGAGGCGGGTCGAGCGCTCGAGGAGTGCCGGGTCCAGCGGGATCGACTCGCGCAGCACGCTTACCCCGCCCGAAGGTGGCTTTTCGCGCAGCCGACGGTGTGCGAATGCGGCCACCACCCGTCCGTTCCAGACCAGTAGCGAGATCGCGGCTCCGTAACCCATCACGCGCTCCTGCAGCAGGACCGGGTAGGCGGACTCCGGCAAGTCCTGCAACCCATCGGACAGTTCCGAGAGATCGCTCGCGTAGGTCACACTCGTCTTTGCGCGTCCGTGCGCCTCCTCGACCACGGAGCGGGCAGGTTTAAGAACGACGGGAAACTGTACCTGGATACCTCGTGTCTCGACGTCCTCCCTGGATTCAATGACTAGCTGCTTCGGCGCCGGCAAGCCGTGACTTTCGGCGCGCTCGGCGACCAACCGCTTGTCGCAAATCCGCCGAAAGGCGTGGAGCGATGGAAATGGAATAGCGGCCTTGAATTCGGCACGCCGTGGCAGGATGGCGAGAACCGCGCTCTCGGTGATGGGTACCACCACGTCGACGCAGCCTTCTGTTGCGGCATGCAGAATGGCTGTGGCGAATGCTTCGGGCTGGTCAAGCGAGTTGGGTACAATCCAGGTTCTCTCGCAGTAGCGCGACATGCTCGCCAGTGCGCCCTTGCGGCTGGCGCACACCTGTACGCGGTATCCGGCATGCCCCCACGCGCGCACAGCGGCGAGCGTTGCACGCTGCTCGCCATCGGTCACGAGGATTCGCGCGCCGTGGCTCATCGGGCACAAGAGTCATATTCCTTTTGGTAAAGAAGCGCCTGCGCATCCAGCGTGTATCGCTCCGTCACCGACGCGCGTGCGGCATTCCCAAGACGCGTCGCGAGCCGTGGATCTTCGTAAAGCCGAAGGAGCGCTTCGGCAACTGCCTCCGGTGAACCATTCTCCACCAATATCCCCGTCTCTTCATGATCGACTATGTATTCGGGGCCACCGCACCTCGTTGCAACCACTGGGCACGCTGCAGCCATCGCTTCGACCAGCGAGATTGCGAAGCCCTCGGAGCGCGACGTCAGAGCGTAGATATCAAACGACGCAAGGGCGTCTGGGATATCTTTTCGAAAACCGGTGAATATCACCGCATCCGAAAGACCGAGCGTGCGGTGCATCGCACGAAGTGCCGCGCTCTCACGTCCGATGTCGTCTCCGACGATAACAGCCCGCAACTTGACACCTTGCGACCGGATCAGAGCGACAGCCCGGAGCAGCACATCGAATCCTTTCGCCGCATTCAGGTTGCCTACTGATCCGACAACGAACTCGTCATCGGCAATACCCAGGCTGGCGCGAAACGACGAACGGCCAGCAGAACGAAAGCGGGACGCGTCGATGCCATTCGGAATTACGGTACTGGAGAGCCCGGGAATATCCAACTGCTCGTGAAGCTCGACGCTGAGGGACTGCGATACATACACGACTCTGCAAAGCCTCCGCAGTAGCAGTCTTTTAATCGCGAAGAACCGCTCGCGCTGGCCGATATCAGCTGCGCCGTGAAGCGTCGCGATCGCAGGGATGCCCACGAGACGCGAGAGCATCGCCACTCGTATTGACGAGCCCAACAGGTGTCCATGCAGCAGGCTCACGTGATGGTGTCGGACGAGGCGCGCGAGGCGTGCGAAATATCGGTAGTCCAAAGTCGACCGCTCAGGCACGATGTAGGTCTCGACGCCGCTGTGCACAAGTTGATCGTGCAGCCAGCCGGTCCCCGGGATGACCGCTATGCCACGCCAGCGTGCCGGATCAAGATTGCGGAGCAACTCCAGGAACACTGTTTCCGCGCCGCCCGGTCCATCGGTCTCGATCACGGCAAGGACCGTTCTCGGCTGCTTGGTCATTCAGGTCGGTGTTGCCGCCAGCGGAAAGGACCGTGGGCGCAATGCCCTCGGCGCTACATCCCGGCGCGCCGACCTCACGGTGCTGGCAAGTGCCGCACGGTGAAGTCCGACGGTAAGCGCGAGGTTGATCCAGAAGAACGGATAATAGAACACCGTCACGAAAAAACCGGCTACGAGGTAGGAGATCATCGCGGCATCGAGACCGAAGGCCATCTGAATCATGAACTCCGAGCGAGGTCGTTCCTTCAGCATTTGCCGAGTCTTTCGATTGGTAGCTGCCGTGCAGCCTACAAGGAAAAGGAATACGAGGATAGAACCAATGCCGAGCTCCGACCCGATCTCAACGAAAATATTGTGCTGGACAATGTGCTCCGTGCCTGGATATCGCATGCGGTGAACGTCCATCCAGTTCTTGTACCCGATGCCTAGAGCCGGACTCTCCTGCATCATGTCCATCCCCTGCTTCCAGAATGTCTTCCGTTGCAATGATGTCGCATCATTGCCCATGGTCGAATAGCGGGCCCTGGCCTCGGGTGGCATGATCACGTAGACAAATCCGACGACCAATACGGCGAGGACAAGGGTGCGCACTTTTTGACGAGAGCGAAGGAGCCACGTCCCAACGATGGCGCCGGCACCGAGGATCGCTCCGCGCGATGACGATCCGGCAATACCGGTGATGGCCGTGGTTGCGACTCCGATCCAGAAAAGAAACTTCCACTTGGACCAATACCGCCTCAGACTGAGGATCCATGGAGCGAGCATCGCGAGGAAGATGCACATTTCGAGTCCGAACTCACCAGAATTCTGAAAGAACCCCGGGGCTCCCCCTGTACCCCAGTCTCGGAACGCGAAGCCGTCCTGCGCCCACGACTTCGTGCCGTGGACCGACATCTTCAGGTTCCACAAGTGCATGGTGAACACGAACACCAGAAATCGCACTTCCGAGTCGACAGTGTTCGAGACCAATATGTATATGATCACCCAATTGAACCATTCCATCAAATGATCGAACGATACTTGAGGGAATGTTGCGGCTGCTGAGGATGCAACCACGATGATGGAGAACAGGAGCAAGCCTACTTCTATCTTTCCAAATTGAATCCTCCGTCCTTCAGCGACGAAAAAGATGGCGCCGAGGACCAGGCAGATCTTGTTATACGGTACGTTCGGGAGTCGTTCGTATATTTGCTGGGGACGGACGTATTCAAAGAACAGGTAGGACGTCATGCACCAGAATGACGCACGCTGCTTCCGGAAGGCTTGCCACAGGGCCGGCAGCTTCAGGGCGTAGAGGTCCGTTGGCGCCTCACCCGCATGCGAGATTCTGGCATCAAGGGCAACCGCTGTCGCATTTCCGCTCGTGTGGCGCCTGATGGTTCGCGCGCGCATAGTTGTCCCTATATTCTCACCAATTGGGCCCCGACGCTGAAGATCCATCCTGGCACGATGCCAGAGAGACGCTTTCATCGAATATGAACCTTTTCAAATGGTCGTCCCATTAGTGCGCTGGCCAAGGGAAAATCCGATGGAAATCTGCATCGAAAGAAAGAGAGCAGCACAGTTCTCCAGAACTTCGTTCGATCGGCGGCATGCGGACTGCCGGTCACCCTTGCGTAACTGTCAGACCCGTGTCACAAAGCAGGAATGCACCTGCATATTGCGATACCTAGTGTTCGGCTTGAGTGCCCCGAACACGCCCGCCTCTCGCAGCGGGGTGAACATCAGCGTACATTGACGTTCCCGTCGCAACTTGCGAACGAGTTCATGGGATCGCCAATCGAACAAGTCGGGCTCTGCAATCTAGTTGGATGTAGTCTCTTGCCATAGCGCGGCCAAGTCGGCATGCCGATGCGGACCTTGCGCACTATTCAGCCCTTTCGCGTTATTCGCCGCGATATCCCCAACAAATGCGTTCTTCTCCTGTAGCGGTCGGAGCCCTCGTGCGCGACCTCTTCTCGACCGATGACGCCAGGCGCTTAGCTCTGGTGGCGTCCTCCGCCGTCTTTGCGGCGCTGTTCGAGGTGGTTGGTGTTGCATCCATTCTGCCTTTCATGGGCGTCATAAGCGATCCCAGCGCGCTCGATCGGTATGAAATACTTCAGAACCTTTCAGGCATGCTGGGCGCGGCATCAGTTCGCGATCGCTTGTTGTTGCTTGGAGGCCTGACAGGCGCCGCTATCGTGGCGAGCAACGTGGTCGCCGCGTCCGCACTTTGGATTCAGCTGCGTTTCGTCGCGCGGTGCCGATCGCGACTCTGCAATGCATTGTTCGACGCCTACCTCTCTCAACCATATTTGTTCCACACACGGCGCGACGCCCCGTCATTGCTCAAGGTGATTTACACCGACGGGGAATCGGTAGTTCGGCTGATTGGCTCAGCGTTGCAGTTTTTCTCGCGGCTGCTGGTGATTTTCGCCCTCCTGATATTTCTGGTGTCCCGAAATCCCCTTGTTGCATTCTGGACCTTGGGGATTCTGGGGAGCAGCTACGCGTTGCTTTACCTCACCATCCGCAAGCGTCAGGAACAACTCGGCAAAGACTGGTCTCTTTACTCTGAGCGGCGGCAGAGAGCAGCACAAGAAGGGCTTGCGGGCGTAAAGGATATCATAGTAATGGGGCGCGAATTCGAAACGAGTCGAAGATTCGCCGAGTCAACGGACCGTACTGGCTACGTTTCGAATGCCGGGACTTTGAACGCGGCCATGCCACGTTTCCTGTTAGAGCCTTTGGCGTTCGGGGGTATACTTGGCGTAGCTCTGGTAATTCTCATACGAGATCCGTCGGCGGCTGCGCGGGCCATTCCGCTGCTGGCACTCTACGCATTTGTGGGGTACCGCCTGCTTCCTGCCCTTCAGCAGGTCTATACCGCTGCAGTCGAGATCAGATACTTCCTGCCCTCGCTTCAAGCTCTTCACGCAGATTGGGTCGAGACGCACGCCTCCATTCCTCGTGCGTTCCCGCACCCGAGTGAGGCAGCTACGCGCTCCAGCTCATCGACCTCCAGCCTCGACATACAAGGCGTAAGCTTTAGATATCCTGGCGCGACGAGGGGTGCGCTCGCGAACATAACACTTTCAGTCTCGCACGGAGAGAGCCTTGGGTTGGTTGGGCGCAGTGGGTCGGGCAAATCGACGCTCGCCGATCTGATGCTTGGCTTGCTCTCGCCCGATCAGGGCGTCGTCTCGTGGGATGGGGAGCCGCTCTCCGGAGCGCGGCTCCGCAACTGGCGAATGAATGTCGGTTACGTGCCGCAGTCGGTATTTCTGTCAAACGCGAGCATCGCCGAGAACATCGCATTCGGCTTGCCGAGCGACAGCGTTGACAGAACCGCAGTTGAACGTGCCGCCCGTCTGGCCCAAATCGAGAGTTTCATGCCAGACCTTCCCCATGGCTTGGACACTGTGATCGGCGAACGGGGATTGAAGCTTTCGGGCGGACAGAGGCAGCGGCTTGGTATCGCCCGGGCATTGTACCACGATCCGGAGTTGCTCATCTTCGATGAGGCGACCAGCGCCCTGGACGGGCTCACCGAGGACGCGGTGATGCAAGCGATTCACGCACTTCAGGGGGACCGGACGGTTGTCCTTATCGCACACCGTCTTCGTACGGTAGAGACTTGTACGCGCATAGCTTTGTTGCAGGAGGGCCATCTCCTTGCGGTCGGATCCTACGCGGAGCTACTCGGCACCTCCGACAATTTTCGAGCACTTGTGGGTCAGCACAATGACCAGACTGCGGCCACCCGCGTCGACGGACAGCCCGAATAGCACTGTTGAGTCCTCGTCGAGACCTCCCTTTCGACCGTCGCTTTTCCTTCATATTTGTGGCGTGTTCGATGGTTTCTCGGTGGGCCGGGCATCGTGCGCGGCGCTCGTCGGGTGCGTGCATGCACCACCGTGCGGTTGCGATATCAGGACGTCCCAGTCAGGCACGCTGCAACCTATGGGGCCAAGTCGTTTTGAGGTAGGCGCACCGCGTGCCCATTTAGTGCGGCTCGCGTGCAATCCAGGGGGGGATTCGTCTCGCCGTCGTCGAGGAGTCCATCGCCGCGCGCGCCTTCGCGAGACCTCCAACAGGACCAACTCGCATCGTTCGGCGGCGTCTAGCCGTTCTGCTCGTCGACAACTGCACCCGCATTCGCGGTCCGGGAGGCCCCGTTGGCTGGAGCACGAGCGAAAGCGAGCATACCCTTATCCAGAAAGGGGCCGAGTGATTCTCATCGCGACGCGTATTTTCCGCCGACTTCCCTTCGTCCTGCCTCCGTCCGGAATTACGTGACGATGACTACTTCCTTTTCTACCGAGGCGACACGGGCTGTACCCGAGGCACGCCATTCCTAGGCTTTTCGCCCTGACATTGAAGGGTTGAGGGCAATAGCCATCGTTCTTGTTGTTCTGTATCACGCTCACATCACTGCGGTACCGGGCGGCTATCTCGGCGTCGACGTGTTTTTTGTGCTTTCAGGTTTTCTCATTTCCGGAGTGCTGATTGATGAAGTAGAAAAAACGGGGAGGTTATCGCTCGTTGGTTTCTGGGCTCGTCGTGCAAGATGACTGCTCCCGGCGGGGACGGTCATCATGATAGTCGTCCTTACGGCAGATGCCGCGTTCTTCACGCCATTCGAGGAGCTTCGGCATGCGCACACGGCTCGCAGCTTCGGACTCTACGGCTCCAATATTCTCTTTGCGATTCGGTGTACTGATTCCTTCGCGAGCGACGTGGTGCGCGATCCGCTACTCCATACCTGGTCACTTTCCGTCGAAGAGCAATTTTACCTCATCTACGCGCCACTTGTTGCGCTGATCGCGATGCGCGTGCGCGGCATGTCGCGATTCAACAGCTTCTTCCGCAACGCCGGCGTCGTGCTCTCGCTGGCCTCATTCGCTGGTTGTCTGTTTCTGCGACGCATGTACCCAGTGATTGCGTTCTATGTGCTTCCAGCGCGCGCCTGGGAATTCGGGATCGGAGCGTTGGCGGTCATCGTCGTCAGGAGGCTTCCGTCGCGACCCATCCGCCACGCCCAATGGATTTCAGCGCTGTCGTTCATCGTGCTTGTTGCTTCCGGCTTGCTTACGACGGAACGCGTGTCACACCCTGGCTGGATCACCCTCCTGCCCACCCTGGCCACTGCAGGAATCATGATTTCGGGCGCGCGCGGAGTCACTGTCATCGGCGGCCTATTGAGTAGCGAGCCTCTTCGATTCATCGGACGCCTTTCGTACAGCTGGTACCTGTGGCACTGGCCATTCCTCGTGTTCTTTGCGGAGACGGTACCACATCCGTCGCCCACAGCGTCCCTCATTGTGGTGATCGCCGCGCTCATTCCTGCCGCCGCGACGTACTACCTAGTCGAAAAGCCGGTCAGGTTTCCAAGCTGCTTCAACGCCGCAGCGTGGCCACGGTCATTGGCGCGGTCATTATCGCGGCACTGTCGGTGGGACTTGCCAACCTAGCTGCAGCGTATGCCAGCGCACGGCTTGGACGGCCCGAATTTGCTCCCTTCGTGGCCGTTCAGATCTGCCACGGACATATGCCGATGGATGTCATGTGAGTCTGACGGGCGATACTTCACCCGCTTGCGTCTATGGGGCGGTTGCAAGTGACACCACGCTGGTGCTGTTCGGCGACTCGCACGCGGCACAGTGGTTTCCGGCACTCGAACAAGTCGCGGCGCGCAGACGCTGGCGCCTCGTGTCACTTACCAAGTCCGCCTGTCCCTCCGCAATGGTATCTGTCCTCAATCCATCGCTGGGGCGCGCATACGTGGAATGTGACCGATGGCGTCGACGTGCATTTGCCCGGATAGATTCGCTACACGCAACCATCGTGGTGGTTTCGAACGCGGGGTTATATACGCTGGTCTCCGGGTCGCAACAGATCTCGATGACGAAACCGGAGGGGGTCCTCATGTGGACCGAGGGACTTGGAAGCTCAGTCAGGGAGCTCGCACGCCAGTGCCGCACACATGGTGGTATTCCAGGACACGCCCCGACCAGGGTTCGATGTTCCAGAATGTCTCGTGCGTCATTTTCGTAATGTGGGTGAGTGTTCGTTTCCCAAACGCAGTGCAGTTGATGAGTCTTTTGCGGCGAGAGAACGCAACGCTCTCGATCACCTCGATCGCGCCACATACCTGACCCTGAACGACCACATCTGTCCGGGTGGAGCGTGCCCCGCAATGGCCGACGGACTCGTGCGCTATGAAGACGAGCACCACATCAGCAAGCAGTTTTCGGAGTCTCTCGCACCCGTGCTATCGGTCGAACTGGCGCGGGTGCCACGGTCGTCCCTCGTGGGTCGCGCGCTTGCTGGTCGAGGGTCCCAATGATGCAACCGCGCAGGCGCTGTTCGTGCTTCCGTCAGATGGCGTCCGTAGCCGATGCGACGCGCGAACGAATGGCCCGGCCGGGCGTTTCCCGAAAGATGCCGCCTCGCTATGCTAGTGCGCGACCGGCTGCCGTGTCTCCGGCAGAACTCATCGGCGATGGAAACAGCCTCGACCTCCACTGCAAAGCGGGGCGCTCGACGATGTGTGAGAGCAGCACACCACCGACGATCGAAGCAAGGAGAAAAAATGCGCGTTCCACCCAGATGGAGTTACCCGCGAGGTGATGCACCATGCGAAGAGCCAAAAGATAGCCCGGAGAATTGGGAATGACCGAGTGCGCGAGGTAGATCGTGTAGGAGTAGACGCCGAGGAAGGCGAAGATCCTTGGTAGGGCTACCTTCCAGCGTGAGCCGACCGAACCAAAGTCCGGATGCTCATGGGCCGCGAGGACAACCCCACCAAAGGCAAGCGCGAGGAGAGAAAAGCCAAGGGTGTAGGTGAAGGGTGACGTGTTGCGCGGAAACAGCACAACCAGTCCATGGCACACAGCGCGAGAGTGATCGCGGCGCGTGCGTGCCGGCCCAGACGCGCCACGCCGGGGAAGGTGCGATTCGATGCGTATCCCAACATGACACCGAGCACCAAACCGTCCGCGCGCACATGCGTGGGGTAGTACGTCGCCTCCCATGCGTGGATGCCGGGAGGCGCGGGCCAGACAAAGATGGTCACCAAGCGGGCCAGTAGTATGGCGAGGAAGACAAGCCACCCAATACCCAGAAGATGAGAAGGATGATCTCTCTTAACTCCGTGCCACCGACGGATCGAGGCCACCAAGAGGACCGGCAGGATGAGATAGAAGTGTTCCTCGATCGCGATCGACCAACTATGCGGCCATCGCCAATCGGCTGGAAAATAGTTCTGTACGAAGATGAGGTTGGGAAGGATGGTGCGAATCAATTGCTGATCCTGTCCATCGCCGAGACCAAATAGCCGGCTCGATGCGACCCAGAGCAGCATCATGGCTCCGTATGCCACAAAAATACGAAGGCCAGATCTTGAATCCACGCCGCAGCCAGAATCGCCCCAACGCTATGGTGCCGGTTCGATCAATTTCCTGGAAAAGAATGCGTGAGATCAGGTAGCCCGACAGGACGAAGAACAGATCCACGCCTACCCAACCAGCATCTTGTAACGTTCTCACGAATGACTCAAACCACGTGGCCGGAGGGAGCGTCCCCATCGGCATGTGGTTCAACAGGACGAGCGCGACAGCCACTCCGCGTACGATGTCCATGGAAAACATTCGACGAGACCTGCGATACGAGGCTTGCGCGCGTAATCCTATCTGTGGACTCGGCGTCGACGCTTCCGGAGTTGAGGCGCGCGACAGCTGTTGCGAGAGTCGGGCATTTCCAAGTTTAAATGCGCCAAATGGTTGTACACTCCTTTGCATTTCGGATCATTCCTTCATGGAGGTCAAACGCTCTACAATCCTGCTACCCTATCCTCGCACGCCGGAATGATCGGAATATACGAGATAAATGAGAGTATAGTCGCTCCGGAATGACACCTTCGGCGATGGTGCGGAGACGCGACAACTCTGGATGGATCTGCGGCACGTACTTTGTGAAAGAACAGGCGAAGTTGTACACTCCGGTCACGTACGACTTTCTCGCCCAGTAGCGCCTCCCGAACGAGACGTACTCCCACGCCTCTGAGCGCACTCTCAATTGCTTATCCGACATTTGTGCCCTTATCCAGGCATAACTGGGGCGGACGGACTCTAGGTCTCTTCCCTTTCGCACTTCGGTATGGACGCGAACGCACACCAGTGTATCGTGAACAAATCCTATTCTCCCCCGTCGCGATAGTCGCTGAAGGAGCTCGCGATCTTCGGCCTCCACGAGATGCGTAGTGAAGCCTCCGGTTGCTCCTAACGCATCGCTTCGGACAAAAATGTTGTTTGTGCCACCCGGAAAGGCGGTGAAGATTGCGAGATCGTCGTACGTCGCATTGGTACGCGGAGGCGTTCGGTGAAGGATTTCTTGATTGTCCGTATTGATATATCGGCAACCTGCTCCTATGACAATCGCGTCAGGATGCGTTGCCGCATAAACTATCTTTGCCTCGAGGCAATGGGGCTCGTACATGTCATCCGAGTCGAGGAAGCTTATGAACTTCCCTTTTGACTCTTGGATCCCGTAGTTCCGCGCCACGGACACGCCTTGTTGCGGTTGCCTGAGGTAGCGCATCCGCATGTCTTGGAATGATTCCACGACCTGCTGAATGGGCTCGGTCGACCCATCGTCGATCACCAGGACTTCCCACGCTGTGTGGGTTTGCGCCATGACGGATTCGATCGCTTGTCGCAGGAGCGCGCTCCGGTTGTATGTCGGTATGACAATTGAAACCAACTCATCAACCGTGAACATCACATGAACTCTCCTCGCCTAGAATCGGGTTCAGACCAGTCCCCTGGATCGGAAACGCCTCAGGTGACGTTTGGCTTGGTGAGCATCGTTCTACCCACCTATAATCGTGCCTATTGTCTCGGGCAAACGCTCTCGAGCGTGCTGGAGCAAAGCTATCGTCAGATGGAAGTGTTGATCATCGACGATGGGTCTACGGACGGGACAGGGGAACTGATCGAGCGGGAATTTGGACACGATCCGCGTATTCGATATGCGTGGTTCCAGAATGCGGGGCTCTCCGCCGCGCGCAACAGGGGCATTGCTATCGCCCTCGGAGAATACATCGCCTTCTGCGATTCCGACGACATTTGGCACCGCGAAAAAATAGCCATTGAGGCTGCCTGTATGCGAGCTGACGAGCGGATCGGCCTTGTTTGGACGGACGTGGTAGCCGTGGACATCAACTACAAGACGTTGCACCCGCGCTACACTCGAGTGGCGTACCCTGCGTGGCAGATGACTCCCATGGAGCAGCTCTTCCAGAAGACGATCACCCTGCACCTTGATTCGGACGGGACTGACGTGACCGCGTACGTTGGTGACCTCTTTGGCCCGATGATTATCGGAAGCTACATCAACATGCCGACTGTCATGGTGCGACGTCTGCTCCTCGATCGCGCCGGCGGGTTCGACGAGACCATGCGGGCGGGGGAGGACTATGATTGGTGCATACGCATGTGCCTGGAGGCGCCGGCGGCGTTCGTGGACGTCCCGATGGCCGACTATCGTATCGGTGCGCCCGATCAGATCACCCGGCCGGCACTGATGGTGGATCAGGCCCGGAACAGCCTCCGGACCATGCTACCACTCATTACCGCGCACAGAGATCGCATCGACCTATCCCCGAGCATGCTCCGGCGGGTACTCGCCGGACGATATCGATGGCTAGGCGAAGCGGAGCTCGACGCGGGCCATCGTGGTCGATCGTGGCGAGCGCTCCTCAAAAGTATATATTACCAACCGAGCCACGCCCGTACGCTGGGCCTACTTTGCCTAGCGCTTCTTCCTGCACCGTTCGCCGAGACGATGGTGTCGGTCTACCGCGGGGCCAAACGGGGGCTGCGGTAGCATTGTAGCCGCAGTCCATCACGATGACCGACCGCGAACCGAATGAAAATCGGCATTATCAGCCAACATTACCCCGCCAGTTATCGGCCAAGGCGGCTTCGATTTCGACCGATTTACAGGCGAGCAGTCCAGGACCTACCGACCGAACGGACAACTCAGACATATCTCAGCCGGACGAGCGCCCCCAGTATACCACGGCGCGCATATATTCACGACGCCTCGAGCACCGACGTCCGAAGTTGAACAAGTCTCACGCGGCCGACCTCCTTCGCACGTCCGACTTCAATTGAGATCGAATCAGCGAATAGCTACCTTCGACGGATCGCACATCCCTTCCGGGGCGTACCTCCGCATGAACACGAACACTCACTAGCGTTTCTTGCACGAATCCAATGTGACCTTGAAAGTGCTATTCGCTGCAGCATTTCTCTATCCTCGACCTCGCGCAAGTTCTCGTGAATCCGCCAAGCTTGCGGAGTAAAGCCGTCCTTGCGAAAATGTTGTTGGTCCCCCTGGAAGGCCGTAAAGATGGCCAGCTCCTCATAGTTTCCGATGGGCGGGCAAACGTTGGACGGAGTATTTCGACATTGTCGCGGTCCACGTAGCGACAGCCCGCGCCCCACCGGTACAGCCGTGGGATTTTGCGTGGCGTACGATACCTTCTTCGCGATATACTCAGGCGTATACATGTCGTGCGAATCCAAGAAGCTCGTAAATTCCCCCTGAGCGTTCTCGATGCCTAATTTCTCGCGGCACATACGCCTCAGTGAGGCTGCGGCATATACCGAGTCCTCACGTCGTCGAAGGATTCCACCACCGAAGCGATTGGATCCGTCGAACCGGCATCGATCACAAGTTATCTCCCAAAACGTGTGGGTTTGTGCGATGACCGACTGGAGTGTTTGCCTCAAATAGTGGAGCCTGTTGTGGGTCGGTATCACGACGGAGACCAAAGCGCGCAACGTTTCCTCCGAGGTTACTTGACGGAATGACAGTCGACGACGTGACTCACAGGTCTCCGGCGCCTCAAGCCAAATGCGGGTTGGTGAGCATCGTGCTTCCCACGTACAATCGCGCTTACTGTCTGGCGCAAACACTGTCGAGCGTACTCGCGCAGAGCTACGCCGAACTCGAGGTCTTGGTCGTCGACGATGGTTCAACCGACGGAACTGATGCGCTCGTGGCCCGCGAATTCGGTCACGACCCGCGCGTGCAATACACCTGGCAACCAAATGCCGGCCTTTCGGCCGGGCGAAACGCCGGAATCGCCATGGCAATTGGCGAGTTCATCGCTTTTTGTGACTCGGACGACATCTGGGACCGAGACAAGATAGCGCTCGAAGTGGCCTGCATGCTCGCGGACGAACAACTCGGCCTCGTCTGGACCGACGTATCGGCAGTGAACGCACAACTTGAAATGCTACACCCGCGGTACACTCGCGTCGCATATCCAGCGTGGAAGTTGACTCCGATGGATCAACTATTTCCTCGCCGATTCGAGCTCCCGCTTCCATCGGGCATTGGCACCGCTACGGCGCACGTCGGCGACCTCTTCGGCCCGATGTTTATCGGTAGCTACATAAACATGCCCACCGTCATGGTCCGCCGATCGGCGCTCGATGCGGCAGGCGGTTTCGACGAGAGCATGCGTGCGGGGGAAGACTACGACTGGTGCATGCGAATGTGCCGCGAGGGGCTCGTTGGGTTCATCGACATTCCCATGGCACTGTACCGTATCGGGGGAGCGGACCAGCTGACCCGGCCTGATATGATGGTCGTCCAAGCGCGCAACAGCCTCCGGACGATGTTGCCGCTCATCGATGCGCATCGCGACCGGATACCCCTCGACACGCGATCTCTTCGCCGAGTGCTTGCTGGCCGTTACCGCTGGCTGGGTCAAGCCGAACTCGAGTCAGGTAACCGTGGTGCGGCACGGCGCGCCCTAGCGCGAGCCGTATATTACCAGCCCCGGCACGGTCGCACGCTGGGCCTCATTGCGCTCGCATCGGTGCCGGTATCCCTAGAACGGATCGCTCGGTCGCTTTATCGACGAGCAAGGCGCGGGTCCCCGTGATCGCCAGTATCAGCACCGCTCGCCACCGTCAAGTCCGTAACAACTGACATGAATATCGCGATCATCAGCCAATACTACCCAGCGAGTTATCGTCCGGGTTTCGATACAGAATTCGCGCAGTTCGTCCGAGACGGCCACGACATCGCGATCTACTCAAGTGGCTCGATGGGATCCGCCGACAATGAGACGATCGCGCGGTTCAAGCTCGACCAGCGAACGATCAACTACCCAAATACTGTGCGAGACGTCCCGAAGTATCTTGGACGGATTGTCACTAGCCTTGTCCGTCGTCCCTCGTTCTGTCTGCGCGCGGCCGGCCTCGCCCGGCGCGTGCAAGGTAGCACGCGTCGCCGCATTACGGAGTGGGCCCGGATGCTGGTATTGCCAGAGCATGCTCCTGACCTCTGGCTGATCCACAACCTCACAAGCGCCATCGCCTTCACCTGGCTCGACAGACTCTACCCAGGCGTCCCGATCGGGTTGTACTACCACGGACCCGAGGTGCCGCGCTATACGGGAGAGCTGTCGCCGGCAGAAGTGCAGACGGTGTTCGATGAATGCGACGTGGTGTTCACCAATACACGGTTCATGATGCAGCACCTGGTCGAGCGCGGGTGTGCGCCGGCGAAGCTTCGTGTCGTCCCGGGTGGCTTCGACTTCGAGAAGTTTCCGCAGGGCCTGCCTCGCACGTTCCGACCGAACGGCAGGCTCCGCCTAATCTCTGCGGGGAGGCTGAGTGAGGAAAAGGGGATGCAGTTCGCCCTTGAAGCGGTGCGCGACGTCATCCGCGAAGGCATGCGCGACGTTTCGTTTACCATTGTCGGAGAAGGACACTTGCGCCGTTCGCTCGAGCAGTTTGTCCGCGACAATGCACTCTCCGATCACGTCCGCTTTCTCGGGACCCTGTCTTCGAACGAACTGTTTCGCGAGGTGGCCAACGCGGATGCGCTGATCCTGCCGAGCATCGTGTTCGGCAATTTTATAGAGAACCAGGCCCGTATCGTCCAAGAGACGCTGCTGCTCCGCACCACGGTGATCACCACTATGGTTGGCGGCGTACCTGAATCGATCCCCGATGCGATGCGGCCGTTCGCCATTCCGCCCGAGGATTCCGCCGCCCTTGCGATGGCGATTCGCAGGCTCGCTGAGGTGAGCCCGGACGATCTCGCGAAGCTCGGTGACGCCTCTCGCGACTGGGTACGCAAGCATTATGACATCCGCACAATCAACGACCGCTTGCTGCAAATGACGCTCGGCCACGCCGACCCGGCGCCCGACACTCGGTGGGTGACCGAAGTACCGGCACTCCAATGAAGATCCTCGTCACCGGCGCGGCGGGCTTCATCGGATACCATCTCGCGGAGCGCCTGCTCCAGCGAGGTGACGAGGTGGTCGGAATCGACAACTTGAATTCGTACTACGACGTGACGCTGAAGGAGGCGCGCCTCGCCCGGCTCGCGCCGCGGGAGGGCTTTCGTTTCAAGCGGCTCGACTTTGCCGACCGTGATGGCATGGCAGCGCTGTTCGCACGGGAGCGGTTCGCGCGCGTGGTGCATCTCGGCGCCCAGGCCGGCGTACGCTATTCGTTGTCCAATCCCAATGCGTACGTCGACAGCAACCTCGTGGGCTTCATGAACATCCTCGAGGGATGCCGGCATAGCGAGGTCGAGCATCTCGTCTACGCGTCATCGTCCTCGGTGTATGGTGCCAACAGCACGATGCCTTTCTCGGTCGCGCAGGGGGTGGATCATCCGGTGAGTCTCTACGCGGCGACGAAGAAAGCGAACGAGCTGATGGCCCACACGTACAGTCATCTTTACCGGCTGCCCACGACGGGACTCCGCTTTTTCACGGTCTATGGACCGTGGGGCCGCCCGGACATGGCGTACTTTTCCTTCACCCGCGACATCCTCGCCGGCAGAACGATCGACGTCTACAACCATGGCCAGATGCGTCGCGATTTCACCTACATTGACGACATTGTGGAGGGGGTGATGCGCACCACCGACCGACCGGCAGCGGTAAACCGCGAGTGGTCGAGCGCCAACCCTGACCCGCGCTCGAGCCTCGCGCCGTACCGCGTGTACAACATCGGAAACAGCGAGCCGGTAGAACTGCTGGAGATGATCTCGACCCTCGAGCGGCACCTTGGGCGCACTGCGAACGTGCGCCTGCTGCCAATGCAGCCAGGCGACGTGCTTGCGACGTTCGCCGACGTCAGCGACCTAGAACGTGACGTGGGCTTCCGGCCGGGAACGCCACTCACGACGGGGCTTGGCCGGTTCGCGACCTGGTATCGGGAGTACTACCAGGTCTGAACCGACGGGCGGCCTGTGCGGGTGCGCCTCAGTACGTCCAGCCGCCGCACAGGTCGACGATCGCCCTCCGGTCGTCCTCTGATAAGCGTGAGTGGGTCGGCAGCGTCACGAGGCGCGCGGCGAGGAGGTCGGCACCGGGGTTGACTGGACGCGACTCGCACAGGTTGCCTGCGATCTCCGCGACGCGTTCCAAGGGCACCGGATAGCTGCGAGCAACGCCGAGGCGCTTCGCTTGCCCGCTCGATGCAGACGCCGCGCTGGCGGGGCTCAGGCGAATAGGCAAGCGGAGATACCCGGGCACCGCTCCCGGTGTGAGGTGGGGTAGCCCCGCTAGGGTCCGCGCCGGCAACTCGAGCCGCCAACGTTCGGCGTTCTCGCGGCGCACGCCGGCTTCGCGGGCCGACATGTCATGCGTCCACCGAACGACCGATGCGGAGATAGCCGCCATTCGTTCTGGTGGGGTGGGACCATGATAGCGCGTCTCGCCAAGCCCGAGCGAAGGGACGGACGCGGGAAGCCCATAAAGCCACGGTCTCCCGGCGAGCCATTGCACAAGCGTTACCGCGAAGATCCGCGCCTCCTGAGCCGAGTGCTGCATCGGCGGTTCGACGGCGCTGAAGTCACCACGCATCAGGAGGGCGCCGCCCGCCCCACCGGTCCATCCCTTGCCGCGCCCGAAGCTCACCACACTCAGCAGCCCCAGGGATCCGAGCCGCTTTCCGTTCCAGCGTGCTCCGTGCCCTTGGGCGGCATCCTCGATGGCGCGCGCGCCGTACAGATCCACGAGAGCGCGCACCTCATCCCAGGCCACGGGCACTCCGTACAGCGGCGCGATGACCACGACCTTCACGCCGCGGCGCAGCATGCGCTCGAGGGAATCAAGGTCCGGACCCAAGGTGTACGGATCGACGTCGTAGAAGTCGATCCGACAGCCAGCGCCCACGGCCGCGGATGCGACCTCGAAACACTGGAAGGCGGGCAATCCCACGATCCGCTCCTCTCCCCGTACATTCACCGCTAGCTCGATCGCGACCTGCAGCGCGCTCCGTCCCGAGTCGGTGAGCACCGCCCTTTGCGCGTCGTAATGGTGCGCCACGAGCGTTTCCGCGCCCTCGAGCGCAGTGCGCGCCCCGCTGAGACGTGTGAGAGCCGCTGCCGCTAGCGTTATGGCCGAAAGGGGAGAGAATGCCGCGAGCTGCTGGCGAAGCCGGAGCGGCGTCACCACCACGGGAGTTGACGAGCGAAGAATGGCCCCAAGGTATTCGCGACGACGAGTGGAAGGCGACGCCAGGCAATTGACGCGAGTTGCGCGGCCTTGCTCTCGCCCGAGCCACCACCCGCGTCCGGCCACTCTATCCAAGGGAGCGATTCGTCCACCCCACCCCACGACCGCTTGAACTCGTGCGGCCCGGTGCCGGGAGTGCTCCGCCCGAAATTAAACGATGTCACGCCGCGGGCGATGAGCTCGCGCATATAGTCCCAGTAGAGCAGCATGTTCGGCTTCTGGGCGCGGAGCGCACGTGCCGACGACGACCAGGTCATCTCGAACTCCGCACCCCATATGAAACCGAAACCTCCCGCGACGGCTCGGCCATTCCAGTACGTGACGCCAAGCAACACGAGCTCCGGCAGCATCGTGATGATGCGCTCGAAAAATGCGCGTGGCAATACGGGAGTACCAAGGTCGCGCATGTTCTCCGCCCACACGTCGTAGAAGCCGTCGAGGTGCTCAAGTCCGAATTTTGTCTCCATGCCGTCACGCTGCGGACGCTTGATCTTGCCGCGAAACTTTGCATTGAAGCCCTTGTTCCACAGGTCGTCGGCGGAAGCGGGAAGGGGAAGTATGACGGTGATCTTGGACTGGGCAACCGGAAAGTCACCTGACACCGCGCGACGCGTGCGCAGGAGCAGCGACTTTACGCACCGACGTGCGGCTTCATCGATCGCCCACTGCGTGAGGGCGGCGCGCGCGGCGGCGTTGCCGGCGGGCCCCCCATAGTTGAGAAAGGGCACTGAGACGAGATGCTCACCGAAAAGTAGGCTTCGCACGTGGACCAGCGGGAGCACGCCCAGCAAAGAGCCCTCGGTGTCGCGTGCCTCAGCATACACGCCGGCATGGCCGGTCGATTCCTCGATGATGTGCTGCCAGCTCCACAGGTGGCAGAAGCTCGCGCCATCCGTGTCACGGACGAAGTCGTCCCACTCCATTGCATCTGTTGCGGGAATGCAGCGGATCATCGCGGGTTGGGTACGCTCTGGATGCGGTGGTAAGGTCATGGTGGCCCAAGATAGTGCCTACTCGGAGGGCAGGCTACAAGATTCGCACGTATCACGCTGCGCAGCGTTCCGTGAGATGTTGTCATTTCGCGCATGAGACTCGAATCGTTGCTTGTGCGTGCGCTCTCGGTGCCAGCGGTCGCCCGAACCCTCCGTACGGTGTCGCAGCCTGCCGTGCCCGTGTTCATGATGCACGGGTTTGCCAATCCCGACCTTTGCAGCGCGGGACAGGAGCCAGCAGCCATGAGTACTCACCTCGAATACTTCATCGGGAGGGATTCGGCTTCGTCCCCCTGATCGGCGTGAGCGACGTTGGATCGTCCGGACAGCGCAGGGCGCGCGTCGCCTTCACTGTGGACGACGGCTACAGCGACTTCCGAGACATTGCTTCCCCGGCCTTCGCGGAATTCGCCTGCCCGGTGACGGTGTTCGTCGCGCCAGCTGTGATCGATGGCGAATGCTACTGGTACGATCGCGCGAGCCATGCCCTTTGCCGAGGCGCGCGAACATTCCATGTCGCTGCGCGTTGGTCAGCAGCGACTCGACTACGCGTGGGCCGACGCTCTAGTGCTTGACTCGGCGCGTGATCACCTGATCGAACGGTTCACGGTGGCTCGCCTACGACGAAGCTCCGGTGCAGTTTCTTCAGGCTGTGACGGGACTGGCACGAGTGAAGCTGGCAATTCGGTACGGCGCCGGCTGGAGCACGGCCGCTGCTACCGTTCCTGTGTCCACGATTAAAACTGGAAGTAGAGGAATGGCGACGAGCCCGCGCCAGCCATGATTGCGAGGCTCGCCCCGAGTGCCGCGGCCAACAACGCTCGGCGTTGGGGCCGATCTACCCAATGGTTCTCGATATCGAACGCATTCGGGCCCGAGCATGCCCACTTTGCTGCAATGACCATGAGGAGTGCGAACACTGCGGGCTGGGCAATCGTCTCCCCTCCGACCGGGCGGAACATGTTCGCGAAGAGCGTCGTCGCCATCCGAAAGCTCGTCGCGCGAAACCACACCCAACCAAGCGTAACGGCGAGGAAGGTAGCGCTTCGCCGCGTGAGTGCCGGCAAGGGATCCCAATAGCGAGCAAATTGGCGGTGCGCTGCGAGTAACAGACCGTGATAGGCGCCCCAGATGACGAATGTCCAGCTCGCACCATGCCAGAGTCCGCCGATCAGCATCGTCAGAAGGAGGTTGCGGTACGTCAGCCCCTCTCCACCGCGGTTGCCCCCAAGGGGGATGTACACATAGTCACGGAGACAGGTCGAGAGCGAGATGTGCCATCGTCTCCAAAAGTCGGAGGGGTCCACCGACTTGTACGGCGAATTGAAGTTCTGCGGAATGCGCAAGCCAAATAGATACCCGAGGCCCACGGCCATGCTGCTGTAGCCGGAGAAGTCGAAGTAGAGCTGGAAGGTATAGCCGAGGACCGCGGCCCAGGTCCCGACGGTTGACAAGGTTGCGTAATGTGCCAAGGCCGAGTCGACGAAATAGGCGAGATAGTCAGCGATGATCACTTTCTCGACCAGACCGATGATGAAGAACCTCACTCCGCGCTCGAGCCAGCGAGTCCGGTCGGCCGTCCCAAGATTCTCGAGATCTTCCTCGATCTGGCGGAAGCGAACAATCGGACCTGCGACGAGCTGCGAGAAGAGCGAGACGTACGCCGCGAATTCAAAGAAATTACGGGTTGGCTTTATCGTCCCTCGGTAGCTGTCGACGATGTACGAGATCGTGTGAAACGTGTAGAACGAGATGCCGATCGGGAGGACGATGTCGAAATGCACTACCTGCGCATTCCAGCCGAAAAGGTTGGCGACACCCCGCGCGGTATCGAGCGCGAAGTTCGAATACTTGAAAAACCCGAGGAGACTCAGATCCACCACGATCGGTATGATGAGGCATAGCCGCCGTCTGCGGGCATCGCTCCAGCGCAGAAATCCTAGCCCGGCCGAAAAGCTCACGACCGTCGAGAATGCCATCAGCAGGCAGAATCGGGGATTCCAATAGCCGTAAAAGACATACCCGGTCAGCGCTAGCCACACATAGCGCGACTTTGCGCTGGGTAGCAACCAGAACACGGCGTACGTCACAGGCAGGAACGCCAGCAAAAAGACGAAGCTGTTGAAAAGCATGGTCGTTGAGTGCGGTCACCGGTTACCTCGGATGCCGCCAACGCGTCCGAAGAGGATATGATTCGAGCTGTCCGCCAGGCCGATCCCGCTTGAGGACGCCTTGGGAACGGCCACGTCACGCAATCGTAACTCCGTCAACCTGGACGATGAGCATTTCCGCGCGTAGCGTGCTTCTTACGTTTGCACTATCGGCTGTCGCCATTGGGTCGGCCGAGGCGGCTGCGCGCATCGATGACTGGATTCGGCTCGACGTACCGTTGGTACACACGCCGGACTACGACCACGACCTGAAGTTGAGAGACTGGTTCGGTATTCGCGGTCGCCCTAACGGCCACTATCAGCAGTGGAGACTGAACCGGTTCGGCTTTCGCGGGCCGGAGATGGCGGTGGCGGCCGCGCCGGGCTGTCGGCGAGTGATGATCCTGGGGGCATCTGAGTCCTTCGGGCTGTACGAGTCTGAAAATCGTGAATATCCCGCGCAATTGCGCGATAGCCTGCAGCGTAGCGGCTGTTACGAAGTACTAAACGCGGCAATCGCTGGCGCTGGGTTGAGAAGTATCATCCGGCTCTGGGAATATTACGCGGCGCAGTTCCATCCCGATGTCGTGGTGATCTACCCCACGCCAGCGTTCTACCTGAGTGAAGTTGCGCCGGGCTGGACACCCCTACCGGGCCACGCCCCCCCAGACACGAAGCTGCCCCCCCGGCCACGACTGATTGAGCATTTCCACAACGTCTGGTCGACGCCGGACATCATCCAGAGCCACCGTGTAGCCCGTTGGATCGCGGCGGACACCGCGGGCAAGCCATCGAGCTGGTTTTTTCCCGATCCTCCGACCGACCGCGTTGATGTCTTCATTTCGGATTTGGACAGCTTAGTGAAAGCGATTCGCGCCAGCGGTTCGCAGCCCGTGCTCGTCACGCACGCTATGCGATTCGCGATCCCGCCCGATCCGCGCGATAGCTTGCTCCTGCTGTCATGGGACCACTTCACCCCTCGCGCGAGGCCACTCACCCTGCTCACATTCGACGTAGCCGCTGCGTCTCGGATGCGGAAGTATGCATCAGCGCACCATGTGCCACTCGGCGATGCCCAGCAGGCGCTCAATGGGCGACGCTCGCTCTTCGGGGACTTCATCCACTTCAATGATACTGGTTCCGCGATCATGGCCGGGCTGATCACGCACGTCGTCCTTGCGGTATCTCCCCGCGCTCATCCGCGCCTAAATTCCGTTCCCTGACTACTTATGTCCACTCGCAGGCCGAACCATTTCGCGCCAGGAGGCACTATATTCTTCGCGATCAACGGAACGGGCGGAAACCGATGACGCCGCAACAGTCACGAAAGGGAAATTGGGGACGATCGTCTACGACTGGGCCGTGAGTGGCAACGTGGTCCCCCATGTGTCCTTCATCCTGCCTGCACGAAACGAGGAGCGCTTCATCGGCGCTTCCATAGCGTCAATTCGGCAGCACTGCGCACCGGATCTGCTCGTCGAGATAATTGTCGTGGATCATCACTCGACGGATACTACGCGTGACATCGCGCGAGCGGCCGGCGCGATCGTGCTCGAGCCCGATGTCGCGACCATCGCCGCGCTGCGAAACGAGGGGGCCGCGGCGGCCCTCGGCAACGTTTTCGTCTTCCTTGATGCGGACGTCACCCTCACGGATGCGTGGCAGCGCGAGTCGCGGGGCGTCTTGCAGCGCGTGCTCCAGGCACCCATGGCGCTTTCGGGGTCCAACTGCGATGCTCCCGCCAGTGGGAACTGGTTCCTGCGCTATTGGTTCGCCGAAATGT
The DNA here is from genome assembly GCA_028287285.1 of Gemmatimonadota bacterium. Classification (GTDB taxonomy): domain Bacteria; phylum Gemmatimonadota; class Gemmatimonadetes; order Gemmatimonadales; family Gemmatimonadaceae; genus AG11. Next base: position 12,919 of record JAQBPY010000055.1, on the reverse strand, counting down.
CGCGCGATCGCGATGCGCCGAGCCTTGGCTCCGCACACATGATCGTGCCTCGTGACCTGTTCGAGCGGCTGCGTGGCTTCGATGCTCGGCTGCAGACCGGAGAGGATCCCGACCTTTGCGCCCGCGCTCGTAAGCTGGGCGCACCGGTTACCCCGGAGCCATCGCTACGGGTGATCCATCATGGATACCCAGTCTCCGCTGGGTCGTTCATTCGTCGCGAACGCTGGCATGGCGGGGGCGACACCGTCAGCCTCGAACGGGCGGTCAAGTCGAAGGTCGTGTGGATGTCGGTGGCATTCATAGTCCTGCACCTGATCGTGCTCGGAGGATCAATAGTGTCAGGGCGGCTCGCGATGGCGGGAATCATTCTGCTGCTCGCCCACCTGTACCTGTCCGTTCGGGTGCGCTTCCGGACGATGCACGGCCCCACCATTCTCAAGGGTATGGCGATGTTCTACCTCTACTATGTTGGGCGAAGCCTGTCATTCGTCTCGAGTCAGGAGCGCGGTGCGCGCTGATGACCGGAAGCGGGTCTGCATCGTCGGAGGCGGGCTGGCAGGCGGAATCGTCGCCGCCCGGATGGCCGCCGCAGGGCACCGCGTCACTCTCATCGAGCAGGGAATGACACCTGCGCCGCTCATGCCGACCGATGAGACGTGGGAGGGTGACGGCCTCAAGTCGGCATTCACGCGTGGCGAAGGGCTGGGGGGGAGCTCCAACTTCTGGCACGGCGGCCTCATCGCCCTCGATGCATCGGACATCGAGGCACCCGGCTGTCCGGGAGGATCCCCGAAGTATCCCATCAGCTACGCCCGGTTGTGTGGGTACTACCGCCAGGCCCTTCACCTGCTGAGTGATGCCGAGATCTCCATGGACGACTTGACAGCCGCCGATGGGGAGGGTGTATCCGTCGCCATCGATCAGGCACTGTTCGAGCCCAAGGTCCTCATCTTTCCGTCGAAGCCCTTCTCGACGAAATCGCTGCTGGAAAATGCTCAGCGGCGGGACGGGCTCGAGATCGTTACGATGACGGCAGACACCCTGCTCTTCGACGGCGAGTCGCGCGCGACGGCCGTGCAGGGAATTGCGCACCCCAGCGGCCAAAGTACCACCGTCGCGGCCGATCTCTTCGTCCTCTGTGCTGGCGGCATCGGATCTGTCAAGGTGCTGTTGAACGCTGCAGCGGTGAACCCCGCGCTGGCGAAACTTCCGATAGGGCGCAACATCACCGACCATCCGACTGGCTTCGTGTTCAAGGCGAAGCTGAAGGCGCGACGAAACCTGAAGCGTATGTTCGGGAGCGCGTACGGAAAAACTGGCCACTTCCGACGCCGCCTCGGGATCAAGCTCAAGGACGACAGCCTCGGCATTGCAGCGCACCGCAATCACGCGCTCTACCTGCGGCCGGCGTTCTCGATGCGAAATCCGCGGGACTACAACGTGCTCAAGAACAGGCTCGTGTGGCACCGGGGCGCGAAGATAACGCTGTGGGAAAAACTTCAGCTATTCAGGTATCTTGACCTGCTCATGGAAGCGCTCAACTTCCGCTTCGGGGTCTTCCCATCGGTCCGCTACATCGCCGGCTTCGTGTTCGCAGAGCAGTTTCCCGCGGAGACGAACTGCATCGTGCGCGACGCCGATGGTCGGTTCACGATTCATTGGCGAATCTCGAAGCCGGATACCGCGTCGCTGGAGGGGTTCCTCGGAGCGTTCCTCCACAGTCAGAAGGACCTCGTGGAGGAGTTCGTCCTCTTTTCCGACCTGCTCGACTCCGGGGCGCACCATTCGGGTGGGTGCAGAATAGCTTCCACTCCGACCGACGGAGTGGTGGACGAGGACCTCCGCGTATTCGGGACGACGAACCTGTTCGTCGCCGATGGCTCCGTTCTGGCGTACACTGGGCACGCAAATACGGGACTCACCATCGCCGCCTTCGCATTGATGTGCGTCGACAGCCTGCAGCGCGAGTTGACCGCTGACCGCCTCCCGACCAGGGTCAGCTGATCCAGCGCTTCCGCCATGACTGAAACATCAGCGTCGACCATAGGGCAAGCGCCGTTTCATCGCGGCCAGCCTGAAGTCTGTCCCATGTGCTACGCAGACGTTTAAGATCCAGCCATTCATCTGACCGAACGCCGGTGGGAAAGAGGATTGATTCACCCCACTCCCGAAGCGGTCCGCGCAGCCAGGAAGCGATCGGCACGGAGAAACCGGTCTTGGGGCGGTCGACCAGTCGCGGATCGACCATGCCGTACAGCACCTGCCGAAGGGCCCATTTGCCTCGTCCGTCTCGGATCTTGAAGCGACGGCCCAGACGCCATCCGAATTCCACCACTCGATGGTCGAGCAGGGGCACGCGCGCCTCGAGGCTGACGGCCATGCTGGCGCGGTCGACTTTCGCGAGCAGATCGTCAGCCAAGTAACTCTGCTGATCGACGAGCATCATGCGATCGAGTAGCGGGAGGCTCGCGTGCCGGTCCAGCAACTCGTCGATGCGCGTTGGTCGTTCGCCGTCACGTGCCAGCGCCGCAGAGGGATCCTGCCAGCCCGCCGACAAGAGGGACCGATACATCTGCCCCTCGGACGTGCCGCTCATGAGGTTCCCAAGCTTCCCAATCTTTTGCCCCGCCAACCGATGGCGGCCCGTCGAGTCCACGAACGGAGCGACGGCGTGGTATGCTCGGTCCCAGAACTGCTCGCTCGACGAGCCGATGGTTGCCCCGGCTGCACGGCGCAGCGCCGAAGGGATCCGCTCTAGTGATCTGATGACGCGCTCGCCCTGAATATACCGCTCGTACCCGGCGAAAACCTCGTCACCACCGTCCCCGCTCAGCGCGACCGTCACCGCGCGCCGCGCAAGTTTGCTCACGAGGTAGGTAGGAATTTGCGACGGATCCGCAAAAGGTTCGTCGAACATATCCGGCAGCAGCGGAACGACGTCCAGCGCGTCCGCGGCGGTCACAGATAGCTCCGTATGGTGCGTGCCCAGCGCCGACGCGATTCGAGCAGCGTCCTTCGCCTCGTCGTGGGCAGTTCCGGGGAAGCCGATCGAGAAGGTCCGGGTCGGCTGCGTCGCATGCTCCTGCATAAGGGCAACGACCGTCGAAGAATCGATTCCGCCAGAGAGCAGCGCGCCCATGGGGACATCTGACCGCATGCGAAGCCGAACGGCTTCCGCAAGGATACGCCGAAGTTCGGTGACAACCTCCTCATCCGACACGTCGAGCGGGTTGGCGCACCCGGTCGCATAGACGTCGTCAAGGGACCAGTATGGCACCGGCTCGGGCAGCGTCTCGTTTACCGTATCGATGGTAAGGATGTGCCCAGGCAACAGTTTCCGTACACTGCGGTAGATCGTGTGCGGTGCGGGAACATATAGGTAACGCAGGTACGCGTTCAGCGCCGTCTCATCTATCGTTCCGTCAAAGCCCGGAACTCTGACAAGTGCCTTCAGTTCCGATCCAAACGATAAAAGTCCGGGACGATGCGAATAGTAGAGCGGCTTAATGCCGAGTCGATCGCGAATCAGCGAAAGGCGATGTGTCTCCGTGTCCCACACCGCGATGGCGAACATACCGACGAAGCGCGGCACCGCAGCGACGACCCCCCACCGTTCGAACGACGCAAGAATAACCTCCGTGTCCGAGTGTCCGCGGAATCGTACTCCATCCGCCTCGAGCATCTCACGGATTTCGACGTAGTTGTACACCTCGCCATTGAAGACGAGCGTGAACCGTCCCGATCCCGATGCCATCGGCTGATGACCGAGTGCCGAAAGGTCAAGGATAGAAAGCCGCCGAAATCCGAACGCAACGCCAGCGGAGGAATCGCTCCAGCTGCCACTGTCATCCGGTCCGCGGTGAACGATGCAATCGCTCATCGACCGCGCAAGATCCGTGAGTACGTCCGCTCCGGAGAATGCAGTCGTCATGAGGCCGACAATTCCGCACATCATTAACTTGGTAAAGAGCGAGGCCCGTCTAGGGCGATGGGACGCGTAACTCGAAGTTAGCATTCGAAACACGTGTCCGCAGCAGGCAAGCACGGTGAAAGCGCACGGGGCGCCGGGCCGCTCCGCGCTTCAACCCGTGCGGTCAGGGACCGATGCGGGTCGTACTGAACGCGACGTTGTCCCAGTAGCGGCGTTCGTCCACCGTCGTCTCGATCCCATCCCCTTCGCGCTGGTGGCCGATGCCCCACCACGCCCACTTCACCGTGGCGCTGGCGGTGGTCTCCGTGAGGCGCATGTCCAGTCTTTCCCAGACCAGCGACCCGTTAATCCAGAGCCGCACGATGCCATCGTTGACCGCGGCAGCAGAGTTCATGGTGACCTGCATCTCCACGCGTGTCCACTGGTCGCCGACCAGCGTCGCGACGCCATGCGGCGAACTGACATCGTTCGACGGCGACGTTGCGACATTCATCATGATCTGGTCGCCCCACATGAGCACCACCAGATTACACTGGGTCAGATTGGGCGCATCGGTGCGCCAGTAGACCAGCTTCCGAAGCACGTTCTGGTCGGTAAGCTTCACAGTATTCGCCGGAAAATAGACGTAGCCGCGAAAGAACACCGTCGATCCGTAGCTATATGACGTCTTTGGGTAGAGCGAGAAGTACTGGTTCAGGTCGATCTGCCCGCCACCGTTTGCCGGATAGTCGTATTTAACCTGCGCGACGCTGCCGCGGCCAGCCCCTGTTGGGTCGGCAATGATGGAGTTGTGCCCTGGCGTATCGTTCGTGTATGGACCGAACGTGCCGTCGTTGAAGTCGTGCGTCGCGATGTTCGGGGGAGCGAACGCGCCCGAACTGGCAACCGCGAACGAGGACGAGGTGCTCGAGGGAACACCGGGCGATGAGAAGGTCAGCGTAAACGAGCCCGTTCCCGTGATCCCCAAATTCGTGAAAGTGGCGACACCCTTCACAGCATTCACTGTCGTCGCGCCGATCAGCGTCCCCAACCCACTGGAGATGACCGCCGTGACTGCCGCCGTCGATCCCGAGACAGTAGCGCCGCTCGCGTCGCGCAGAACAATTACCGGCTCGATACCGAACGCCAACCCGCTCGTGGCGGCACCTGGCTGCGTCGTGATCGCGAGCTGCGTCGGCGCCTGCACCGGCGCCGCAACGGTGAAACTGGCCGAGGTGGCACTGATCAGGTCCGCTGATGTGAAAATCAGAGTGTTGGTACCGGCACCCGTAATGCGGAGGTTCGTAAAATTCGCGACGCCGTTCACAGCCGAGACCGAAGTCGTCCCGGCGAGAGACCCATTACCGCTTCCGATACCAACGGTCACAACGGCTTTAGACGCGTGGACAGGTTTACCGTCGCTGTCGTGCACTTCGACAATTGGCTGCTTCGCCAGTGGAACACCGGAGATGGCGCTGTCCGGCTGCGTCGTAATCGCCAGTTGCGTCGCGAGCGCTGCGGACGAGGGTGAGGCGTCCGAGCACGCAGCGACAAGGAGCAGGCCGAGAACCATCTTCCGATAGGTACTATTCATGGGACAAAGCCTGGAAGGGCGGGCGGCGGCAAGAACAATTTGCGAGGCTCGCACATGGCCGCTGCTCGAACTAGATGTAACAGATAAACGCGCGACGTCGCTGTTTCGTAACTGAGGTCGGTGTCAACACCCAATCGAAATTGCTCGGACGTTCCGGCGTCACGACCCGGACAATCTGGCACTACGGCGATGCGGCGTGCGCAACGCCCAATCCTGCGAGGCCTACGGCGAACAACGAAGCGAAGATGAACGTCACATCGACGCACGGAACTCAGCCGAGCCTAGATCTGGGCTCCGGTTAATGGGGTGACCATCAGTCAGACACCCAAGGTAGTTCGCTTCTATTGTTGGGTATTCGGGGGCCGTAGCTGCGAGACCTGTGCTTTCGCTGCCTCAGGCGACGCGAGAAGGAACGTCTCAGCAATCGGCTTCCACTCGAACTCGAGGAGTAATCGTTTGATGCGCGCTGCCGTCCCATCAAGACCGCCATAATGGCGTACGCGTGTGAGCAACGGCACTTTCAACCTGGGCTGGCCCGGGTCCAGCTCCCAAGGATGAATGTAGAAGGTGGCGGGTACGCCGCGACGCTCCGCGGACCGCAGTGCCGACCCGACGAAGGCGGGAGGAAAAAGCCTGAAGTATGCCCCTCCGCCGGCTGGTAGCACTCGTCCGCCCCAGCGCAATGTGGCTGGAGGAAACTCATGTAATGTCCCCGTACCGAGAGCCAGTACGTGCGGATCACGCTCTCCACCGTCGAAACCGTATCCAGATCGCCGCACCGGAAACAAGCTGGAGTCATAACGGTACCCTTCCTCGATGAGGATCTCCAGCGCCCATTCCGCACCGCGCACGATCGAAAAGCTCGGCGCACGATATCCGAGAACCGCCCGACCGGTGATGTCCTCGAGAATGGCCTTTGAGTCCCGGACCGATTCCCGGAATTGCGCGGGCGTGAGTCGCGTGATGCGTTCGTGTCCCCAGCCATGCGACGCCACCTCATGTCCCTCGCGATGGATGGCTTTCACGAGGTCAGGGTGTCGCTGGGCGATCCATCCAAGCGTGAAAAAGGTCCCACGGGCGTCATTCCGCGCAAGCTGGTCGAGAATCAGCCTCGTGCTACTCTCAACTCGACTCGGAAGGTCGTCCCACTCACTGCGAGCCACGTATGGTTCCATCGCCGAGACCTGAAAATGCTCCTCGACGTCCACAGTAAAGTGGTGACGGATTCGCTGATGGGGGGGGGTCATTTGTGTGTCGCGGCGGGAACCGCGCCGAGGGCGAGCATCAGGTCGGGCAGGCATCGGTCAATCCTGTCATAGCTCGCCTCGAACACATCAGCGCCGGCGCTCCACGGGTCACGAATAGTGCGGGACGTGATCGGTTGGGGGTCGAGATCGCCGAGCACGATCACCACATCTCGGCGCACGCTTATCCGAACGACTGCCGCCTGCTCTGCCGACATCACTACGATGATTCCCGCCTTGTCGAGCATCGGCTGGGTGAGCAGCCGCGAACGATGGGCGCTCATGTCGAGTCCCCGACGCAGCGCGACTTGAAGTGCCACGCTCGGGGGTTGCCGGTCCGGACCCACGAACCCGGCCGATTCAACGACGAGGGCCACGCCGCTCGCCTGGCGACGGAACGCAAACTCCGCGTACGAACTGCGGCAGATGTTGCCGTGACAGATGAATAGGACGGACTCCACAGGCGCAGCGCGGAGCAAGCGCGCGCGCGCGCTTCGGCGGCGCCTCGGATGGAGAATACCTTGGCATATCTCCCGGATGCGTCGGTAGACACTCCGTGTCAATACGGTCGCCCGTCTCCAGAGAGTTACCGTGGGTGTACCGTCATGAACGAGTGGCTCCGATTCCAAGGGCTGGGTCACGAATGTCATTCGGCGGGAGCGGCAGGGGCTAGCATTCGACCGTCGTTCGAGGTCGGTGCGGAGCGCGAGCGTGCAATATACCTCGTTCGGCCATTAGTCGCGCGCGGACCGGGTGTTGCCTCCGACAGGCTTCGCCCGTCTCTCGGGGATACTGATGCCTCTACAAAACCTCTACGTTCGGATCTCATCGTGACCAGCGTCGGCTCGATTCTGCTAGGCGTACCAGTGGTGCTGGTCATGTACACTTATGCCCTCTATCCCCTTATGCTGTGGGTCATGGCGATGGGTCGATCGCCAGCCGACGCTCCGGAACGCCAAACTCCACTTGTGAGCATCGTGCTGCCGGCGTACAACGAGGAAGTCCAGATTCGCGGCGCAATTGAGGCGCTGCTTGCGCAAGACTACCCGGCCGAGTGCCTGCAGATCCTCGTGCTGTCCGATGCCTCCACTGACAAGACTGATGAGATAGTCCGCGAGTATTCCGATCGGGGGGTTGAACTATTGCGCATGAGCACGCGCTCCGGAAAGACCGCTGCGGAAAATGCCTCGTGCGCGCTGCTACGTGGCGAGATCGTCATCAATACGGACTCGTCAGTCCGTCTTCATCCGGCGGCGGTAGGCCGGCTCGTCCAGGCGATGGCAGATCCGTCGATCGGCGTCGCGTCCACCAGCGACGTGAGTGTGTCGCGAGATTCTGCGACCGCCAATACCGCGGAGGCAGGCTACGTGGGTTATGAGATGCGTATTCGCGAGCTCGAGACGCTCACCGGCGGCATCGTAGGCGCGTCGGGCTCGGGCTACGCGATCCGCGAGTCCCTGCACCGCCTGCCAGTCCGCGCGGACCTAAGTCGCGATTTCTCCGCCGCACTGACGGCCCGGACACACGGCTACCGCTCGGTATCAGTTAACGATGCGCTCTGCTACGTGCCCCGGACGACCTCACTTAAGGCGGAGTATCGTCGCAAGGTACGCACCATGGCGCGTGGCATGGAAACACTCCTGCACAACCAGCGTCTGCTTGACCCATCCGAGTTCGGCTCATTTTCCTGGAAGCTCTTCAGCCACAAGATCTGTCGTTGGCTGGTACCTGCTTCGGTGGTTGTCGGCAGCGTTGGACTGACGGTTATGGCTACACATCATGCATGGGCAGCGGGAATTCTCGGATGCGTGGTACTAGTGCTGCTGTTGGCTGCGATCGGCGCGCGCTGGCCATCGTCGCGTCGGCTCCCCCGCTTCTTGTCGTTAGTCTCATTTTCTGTTGCCGCGAACCTCGCCGTGCTGCACGCAATCTTGCGCGTCCTGCTTGGCTACGATGACCATTTATGGGAGCCGACGCGCCGATCCGCATCCATTCCTCACCTGTAGTCCAAGCTCGATCGATGACAGCGATCCAGAGCACCGCCCCCGAGGAACCGGTTCGCTACATCTTCGTGGATGGATTGCGAGGGATCGCTGCGATGATGGTCGTGGTCTTTCATTTCCACGAAAATCTCTTCCCATCTGTGCACGAATGGCTGCCTAAGTGGATTTCCGCAGTGTGCCTGAACGGAAATCTCGGCGTGGAGATCTTCTTTGTTTTGAGTGGGTTCGTCATTGCGCACAGCGTGCGCGACGGCGAGCGTTCGGCGAGATATCTGTTGCGCTTTGGACTTCGACGATCGATTCGCCTAGACCCTCCGCTTTGGATCACGATCGCTGTCGAATTGCTCTTGATGAGGTTGAGCCTGTTGTTTTTCCCTCATCTAGCGACCGCCATCCCAACTTGGCAGACAGTCGCCGCGAACGTCATGTACTTGCAGCGCTTTCTCGGGCTGCCGAACGTTTTGCCCGTTTTTTGGAGCCTCACCTATGAGGTCCAGTTCTATGCCGTGCTGGTATCGGGGCTTGTGGTGTGGCACCGGATCCCGGCCGCCTATCGCCCGGACGCGGCGAGGAACATCCTTTTTCTCGGCGCATTCTACCTCTCGATAGCTATTTGGCTTGGCGCGCTCCCTCTCCCGTTTCCGGGGCTCTTCATCGATCGGTGGTTCCAATTCGCCCTCGGCATTGTAGCATGGTGCTGTGTATCGAAACGCATTTCTGTCGGGATCTTCATCGGGTTTTGTGCGACAGTGGTGGCTGCGATCCTCGCCCTGCATGCGCCGGCCTACCGCGCGCATTCTTCGGAAGTTGCCGTAGCTGCTGCCATGCTGATCGTGTCTGCAGCAGCTCTTGGAAGGATGCAGAGTTGGCTGTGCGGCCGAGCGAGTCAGTTCCTCGCTCGCATATCGTACAGCCTCTACCTCGTTCATCTATCGGTCGGCTGGCGACTGATCTCACTTGTGCGTACGAAAGCGGGGCCGTCACTAAACCCTATCGTCGCGAGCGCGACGCTTGTCGCGGCCATCCTGTGCAGCATTGCCGCCGCCTATGTCATGCATGCCGTCGTGGAGCAACCTTCGCTTAAATTAGCCCGACACATCCGCTTACCGAGGCGGAACAGTGGCGAGGGCCGCGACGCACTCCTCACTATACGTGGCTTACAGCGCAATTGACGAAATTTAGGCTACCTCCGTCGTCCCCTGCGCCTGACGAGGCCCATGCGACGTCCTGTCGGTTGACGTTCGCGATGGCAGGCAAATCGCGGTGGTTCTGGTGATCCACTCTATCCGGTTATACGCATGAGCATCACGCCTGGGAGTCCAAAGGGCGTACGCCGCAAAGCGCGGCTGGACGAAATGGGAGCACGGGGCGTTAGTCATCGCTGAGCCCGAGCTTTCGCGGTCGTAGTGCCAGCATCGGTTGCTCGAACAAGTACCAGCTCAATAGCGCCGCGCCGGCTACTGATGCGCTGACCACGAGCACGTAGCACAGATGAGCAACGAAGGGTGCCATGCCGTCGCCCACCAGCCACGTCTCCGCTCGCTGTGGCGCGCGCCAGAGCTGAATGATCGGCATGTGAAGGAGGTAGATGGCGTAGCTATAGCGGCCGAAGAACGTCAGTAGTGGGGTTCCGAGCGTGCGGCTCAGCGGCGTCGCCGTCGCACCCTGCGCGGAGGAACCCCGCGCGGCGAGAAATATCAGCGCGCCGAACACGATCGCAAAGCTGCTGAAACCGACGAGCGACACAACGGGGTCCGTAAATGCCAGCCCGCGTCGCAGGAGAATGACAGCGGCGAGGACGAGGGCCGCAATGGCCGCGAACCACCTGCCCTGACGAAGGACGAAGGGCGCTTCGCCCTTCTGGCGAACCGCCAGCGCAAGGAACGCCCCTGCCACTAGGCCATCGAGCTCCGTTGGTGTGAGCAGGTAGAGCTCCTGCGCGGCCACACCGTCCCATAGCAGGAAGAGACGGAGCGCAAAAGCCGCACAGAGCGTAAACTGGCACAGGCGCATCATGTGTCGCCGGTCGAGCCAGAATACGAGCATGGGCCAGACCAGGTAGAATTGCTCCTCGATGGCGAGGGTCCAGAAATGCGACGTGAGCCGATGCCAACCGGCCGGCGACGCAAATAGGAAGTTGGTCAGGAACAACCAGTACCAGCCCTGATGGAGTTCGACGTATCGGATGTTCGCCCACACCGGCAGCGTCTCATGCGAGAACACCACCAGATGGATGAGCAGCACCGCATAGTAGAGCGGCAGGATGCGCAGGGCACGCCGGCCGTAGAAGGATCGAAAGTAACCTGCGTGACCACGCGCGTCGTCGAGGATGCCAGTGATCAGAAATCCCGACAGGACAAAGAACATCTCCACGCCGACCCAACCCATGGCGCTCGCGATATCGAACAGCCTCGCCATGGGCTGAAGCCACGACGGATCCTGGGCGGCGTATGACCGATGATAGATAAAGAAGTGGTACAGGAGGACCAGAATTACCGCGATCCCTCGAATGCCATCCAGCTCGCGAACATGTCGGCTGCGGCCTTTCGAGGGGATCGCGGGTGCGGAGGGCGCGAGCGGCGGAGCAATGGGCGAGGCAAGGGAAGCAGGCGCAATCATGTGCATCGATCAATCTCTGCGCGGATGATCAGGTCCCAACCGTCTCGTTCCTATATTGCCCTGACGCGCCGGCATGGGGAAGAAGCGCTTGAGCGAAAGGAAGGGCTGCTCAAGCAGGTTCCATGTGACGAGCGCTAGCACGTAGGAAACGCCAAGCACCAGCGCGGTGTACCCGGCGTGCGCGAAGAAGCGCGTGCCGCCGCTGCCACGCACCATCATTCCGTGGAATGTCCCACTCAGCAGAATGTGGACTGGCAGGTGCAAGACATAGATGGCATAGCTATACTTGCCGATACTCCTCAACCACCTCGCCGAAAGCACTCGCTGAAACGCGACCTGAGTGCGGCCTCGCTGCGCGTCGGTGCGATCTCCGCATACACACGCCATGACCACAAGCGCGGAGAGAATGCCAGCGAGTGGCTGGTTGACCGCCTCACCCAAGGTTTCCTCTGGCGGAAAACCATGCTGTATCCCGAGCGCCAACAATGCAACAACGGCAGCGACAACGAGCGCCGTTCGCAGGTGGGTACGCATCCAGGCATTCATCCCACGATTTCGTAGTCCAAGCGCCACCAGCGCACCAAGCGCGATCGTATCAGCGCGACAGATCGTCCAGGTGTAAGCAGCTGATGCGGCGACCGCCTGCGGGAGAAAGGCGTGCAAACCAAGCCTCGCCACGACCGCGCCGATCACAGTTCCCCCCGCAATCCACGCGATGGCGCGTTCGCTCGACAATGCGATGATTACCGGCCAGAGGAGGTAGAACTGCTCTTCGACACAGAGCGACCACACATGCGGAAGTCCGTGCGGGCCATCCAGGAACGGTTGCGACCAGTTCGCCAGATAAAGCCAGTACCAGCCCGGCGCGGCAGTGCCTCCCCTGGCCAGCGACTGGAGTACGGCCACGCGGGGAGCTACAAGGAAGACCAGCAGGAGAAAGGCATAGTACAACGGCACGATGCGGAGCAGTCGTCGCACGTAGAAGCTTCGCAACCAACCCGGCTCACCCTTTCCCCACAGCAGAATCCGCGTGATGAGGAACCCGGACAAGGCGAAGAAGAGCTGTACGCCGACCCACCCTGCGTTAGATATCACGCCCCACACCCGCAGGCCGATTCCGTCAAAGGCACCTTGCACGGAACCGGCGTTGTGCATGATCACCAGTACGATCGCGACGGCGCGCAATCCGTCGAGCGATGGTACGCGGGCGTCTGTCGGCTCCCCAACCGTTCCAACCAACCCGCTCTCCCCCACGTATGCCGCGCCCCCCGGGACGACGGGCGCGGCAGCGACGTAGGCGGCACTTGGGCCGGCCTGTTTCACGGGTGGTGCGCGAGCAAGTGCTCGGTCAGTAGCGCACTCGCCCGACGCCGCGCATCGATGGACGTGAACGTATGATCCGCGTCGTCAACGACGTGAAGCCGGAAATTCGACAACCGCCGCAGCCGCGATAGGTCGTGGGCGTGGTTGAGCGTGAGAAAGTCCAGGCCGGGATCGCCCTCACTGAACAACACGAGCACGTCCGTTCCCTCGCGCGCAATGCGCCCGA
>JAQBPY010000045.1 GCA_028287285.1 Gemmatimonadota bacterium | reverse complement strand
GAAAATTCGCTGCCCCTGATCGTGCTCAACATCCACCAACCGGGCGCGATTGCCGCGGCGGTTCGCGGTGAACGCGTCGGAACCCTCGTCCGATGACAATCCAGCAGATCGTGAAGGACTCGCGCACCTCGATGGACAAGGGACTCGACGCCGCCAAGCGCGAGTTCGCATCGGTGCGCTCCGGAAAGGCCTCACCCAACATGCTCGACACCATCCGCGTCGAGATGTACGGACAAATGATGTCGCTGAACCAGGTGGCGGCGATCGCCGTGCCGGAACCGCGCACCATCCTTGTCACGCCCTTCGACAAGGGCCAGGCAAAGGCCATCGAGAAGGCCATCCGCGAGTCGGACCTCGGTCTCGAGCCGGCGCACCAGGGCGGCGTCATTCGCGTGCCGCTGCCGCAGATGAACGAGCAGCGCCGCAAGGAGCTCGTGAAGGTCGTGCACAAGCTTGCGGAGGATGGCAAGATTGCCATTCGTCATGCGCGCACTCACGGCCGCGACGCGCTCAAGAAGCTGAGCGGCGTGAGCGAAGACGACGTGAAGCACGCGGAAAAGGACCTCCAGAAGCTTCACGACGACCATATCGTGAAAATCGACCAGCTGATCAAGGCCAAAGAGGCCGAGATCATGGAAGTCTGAGGAGCGCGGCAGTCCGTATCCGGCCAGGCGCATGAGCGAGCTCGCGCTGCGTGTCATCGTGTCACTCATTGCCGCTCCTCTCGCGATCTGGACCGTCGTCGCGGGAGGCGCGCCGCTTGCGGCGCTGCTGGCGATCGTGGGTGCGGTCGGTGCGTGGGAGTTTTTCCGCATCGCGCGCGCGTCGGGGCATAGGCCGCTCGACGACGTGGGCATCGCACTCGCGGGGATCGTTCCGCTCGCGATTCATGCCCACTATCTTGGCGTCTTCATCATCCAGCCAGCGCTCGGCGCCTTGCTGGTGTTGATCATCCTCGGCGCAACGATCTGGCTGCGCGGGGTGGACGGACATCCGCTCGGCGCTGCCGCCAGCACGTTGTTCGGCATCGTCTATCCGTCGGGGCTGCTCGCGTTCGGTTATGCCATCCGGTACCACAACATTGTGGCGGGGTACGACACCGTCGGCGGCAGGTTGTTCTCCGTTGCCGGCGTGACCTTCGGTGTCGCGCCCGGAGCCGCGTTGCTCGTTTTTCCCCTGCTGTGCACGTGGGGAACCGACGTCGGCGCGTTCTTCGTGGGCCGCGCCATTGGCGGGCGCAAGCTCAGTCCGTCCATCAGTCCCGGCAAGACCGTGAGCGGCGCGGTTGGCGGCCTGGTCGCAAGCATGATCGTGGCATTCTTCTACGCGCGGTACGTGCTCGTGCCGGTGGCGCATCTCGGATTCACGCCGCAGGGCGCGCTTCTGTTCGGCGCGTTGATCAGCATTGCCGCGCAAACGGGAGACCTTTTTGAATCGCTGCTCAAGCGCGAAGGCGGGGTCAAGGACAGCTCGCGAATCATTCCGGGGCACGGTGGCGTACTGGATCGCGTGGACAGCCTGATCTTCGTTCTGCCAGTGGCGTATCTGCTCTTCAGCTGGCTCCCTGTTCCGGTATTCGGGTGACGTCACGTGGCGTCGCGATTCTTGGTTCCACGGGGTCCATCGGAACGACGGCATTGCGTGTGCTCGACCGGCACCGCGAACGCTTTCACGTCACGGCGCTCACCGCATTCACGAATGCGACGCTGTTAGCAGAGCAGGAGCGCATTTTTTCGCCGTCATTCGTCGGCCTTGTCAGCGAGACCGAGCACTCCGAGTGGAGATGTGGCGAGGCGTGCCTGGTGGAGGCGGCAACGAAGCCGGATGTCGACATCGTACTCAACGCCGTTGTGGGTGCTGCCGGCCTGAAGGCCACTCTTGCGGCGCTCGAAGCCGGCAAGCGGGTAGCGCTCGCGAACAAGGAATCGCTCGTGATGGGGGGCCATCTCGTTGCGGATGCGGCACGCAGCGGCCATGGCGAGTTGATTCCCGTGGACAGCGAGCATAGCGCGATTCTCCAATGCATTGCCGGCCGCCCGCGGAGCGAGATCAGGCGCCTGGTGCTGACCGCATCGGGGGGGCCGTTCCGTTCGTGGACACGCGAGCAGCTTGGCACCGCCACCCTGGCCGATGCCCTCCGTCATCCTACGTGGCAGATGGGCCGCAAGATCACCGTGGACAGCGCGACGCTCGCGAACAAGGCCCTCGAGGTGATCGAGGCGCATTTTCTGTTCGACGTGCCGTACGACCGAATCGACGTCGTGGTGCATCCGCAGAGCGTAGTGCATTCGTTCGTTGAATTCGTGGATGGAAGCGTGCTCGCCCAGCTGGGCGTGCCGAGCATGGAATTGCCCATTCTTTACGCGCTCACCTATCCGGACCGCATCGCCGATTCCGGGGTACCTCAATTCGACCCGGTGGCACTGTCGCCGCTGGAGTTCGAGCCGGTGCGCCGAGCGGATTTTCCCATGCTCGACCTGGGTGTTGCGGCTGGTCGCGCCGGCGGCGCGGCTCCCGCCGTGTTCAACGCGGCCAACGAACAGGCGGTGGCGCTCTTTCTTGGCGGGTCGATACGTTTCAGGGACATCGCCCGTCTGGTCGAGAGTGCGCTCAGCGCGCAGTCGGCTGCTCCGGGCGGTTCGCTCGATGCCATTCTCGCCGCCGACGCCAACGCGCGCCGCCACATTCAGGAGTTGTCTGGATGCTAGCCTACATTGCGCCGATCGTCGTATTCGGCCTCGTGATATTCGTGCATGAACTTGGCCATTTCATTGCGGCCAAGCTCACCGGTGTGTATGCCCCGCGCTTCTCCATCGGCTTTGGGCCGGCACTGATCCGGCACCGGCACGGCGAAACGGAGTACGTGCTGGCGGCGCTCCCGCTTGGCGGGTACGTGCGCATGGCGTCACGGCATGATGCGGAAGCCGCGATGATCGAGGGAGGCAGCGAAGAATCGAGCGCCCTCAAGCCCGACGACGCCGGCTATGATCCGAACGCCATGATGCCGTTCGGGCCCAGGCCGGTGCCTGAAGACCGGTGGTTCGAATCGAAGAGCCTGGCCGCGCGGTTGTTCATCATGATTGCCGGCGTGACGATGAATTTCCTGCTGGCCTTCATCGTGCTCACGCTGCTCGGACTGACCTATGGTGAAGTGGTCGTGGCCACGCGTGAGGTGGGCGCGGTTCATGTCGCCCCCAACGCGCCGGCACTCGCGTCGCTGCGCGCCGGTGATACCATCACGGCGATCAATGGGACGCCCGTTCGCAACTGGAACGAGGTTCGCGACGAGATCGACAAGGTGCCTGCGGGCACGCTCGCCATCACGACGCAGCATGGCGACGTCAGGGTGCCCGTCGGGGGCGCCAATGAGCCGCCGGCAAAGGACGTGGGCGCGGCGATCGATTTCTTCATTCCGCCCATTATCGGCGACATGCTGCCGGGCAGCGCAGGAGCGCGTGCCGGCCTTCGCGGCGGCGACAGCATCGTGACCATCAACGACCTTCCCGTCACGAGCTGGTCGCAGCTGCAGGAGCGTGTCACGCCGTCGGCGGGAAAGGAGGTGCCGTTCGAGGTGCGACGTGGGGGGCGTACGTTGCGCTTCGTGGTGACCCCTGAGCCCATGCCGCAAAAAGATCCCGTCACGAAAATCACGACGCAGGTGGGGAAGATCGGCGCGACACCGGCTGACTTCAGCAGCCGCCAGCCGATGGGTCTTCGCGAAGCGACGGTGGAGGGTGCTCGCCGGACGTGGGTGACGGCCACCGGCATCGTCGACATCGTGCGCGGGTTGCTCACGCGTGAAGTCTCCGTGCGGCAGCTCGGCGGGCCCATCGCGATCACCCGCGCCTCCGTTGCCGCCGCCAGGAGCGGACTCGAGACGCTCTTCTCGCTCATCGCGATCCTCAGCGTGAACGTCGCCGTGCTGAACCTGCTTCCCATTCCCATTCTAGATGGTGGCCAGATTCTCATCAACATCGCGGAATCGGTGAAGGGCGGACCCTTCAGTGCACGCACGCGTGAATACGTGCTGCGCGCCGGTCTCGTGCTGATTCTCCTCATCTTTGCCATGTCGACATACAATGACGTCGTCAGCGGAGTGAAGGACGCAATCGCGAAACTGTTCGGATAACCCGTGGCTGAATTCTCCCAATTCGAATTCGAATGACGACGGAAATTTCTGATGCGCCCATGACGGATCATGCGCTGACGCGTCCCATCGGGCTGGTGGACTGGAGGGCGATCGAAGGAAAGGGACGCGGCGTGGTGGCGCGCGCGTCGTGCGCGGCAGGCACCGAGATGGAGCGCTCGCCCGTCATCATCGTGCCGGAGTCCGACCTGCTCGATCGCGAGGAGCCGCTCACGATCGAGGATCAGTACCTCATGTACTGGAGTGATGACGTGGGCAGCGAGCTGGCCATGGGGGCGGGGCTGCTCATGTTCTACAATCATTCCGACACACCAAACATCGAGCTCGAAGAGGGCCCGGAGCCGTTCACCATGTCCGTCATCGCCCTGCGCGACATCGCCGCGGGCGAAGAGCTGATGTACGACTATGGTGTACCACTCTGGTTCTCACCGGCGCCGGAGTAGGGCGGCATGAAGCTCCTCCACGCCGCCGCAGTACTTGCACTGCCAGTGCTGGCGGCGTGCATCGCGGCGCGTCAGGTGCCGCGCCGCTCCGCGATGGCTGCGGCATGGGATGCTCGAGGTGCCGCGGCATATCTGGACGGACGGCAGGGATGGTGGCAGACGTGGCCGACGGCGTCGCGCGATCACGGCACGTCATGCGTGTCCTGCCACACGGCGCTGCCATATGCACTGTCGCGGCCGGCCCTCGCGGGCGAGCTGCACGAGACCGAATCGCCCGCCGCCGAACGGAAGCTTCTCGACGACGTTCGCACGCGGGCAGTGCTGTGGAAGGATGTCGAGCCGTTCTATCCGGACCAGACGCGCGGCATTCCAAAGACGAGCGAGTCACGCGGCACCGAGGCGGTTCTCAACGCGCTCATACTCGCCGTGGCAGACGCGCGCCGCGGGCGCGCCAGCGATGAAGGCCGCGCCGCATTCGCGAACATGTGGGCATTGCAGTTCAGGAGCGGTGACATCTCCGGCGCGTGGGCGTGGCTCAACTTTCATCTCGCGCCATGGGAATCGGACGACGCCACGTTTTTTGGTGCGACGTTGGCGGCAGTGGCCGTCGGCACGGCACCCGAGGAATACGCCGCCAGGCCGGAACTGGAGCCGCGGCTGAAACTCCTCCGTGAATATCTGCGGCGCCAGGCGTCCACGCAGGGGCTGTACAATCGTGCATCGCTGCTGTGGGCGTCGAGCCGGTTGCCGGGTTTGCTCAGCGCCGGCGAGCGCACCGCCATCGTCGAAGCGCTGTTCAGCGCTCAGCACGCCGACGGCGGATGGGGCATGCCGTCGCTGGGGCAGTGGAAACGGAGTGACGGTTCCACCGCTGATGACGCGAGCGACGGACTCGCCACGGGGTTCGTCTCGTTCGCGATGCAGGAAGCCGGACTGAGGGCCAATGACAGCCGCATCGCGAGCTCGCTCGCCTGGCTCGTTCAGCATCAAAACCGCGCCACGGGCCAGTGGACGGCGTCGTCGGTCAACAAGAAGCGCGACGGAAATTCGGACACGGGCAAGTTCATGAGTGATGCGGCTACGGCGTATGCGGTGCTCGCGTTGACGCGAACCGGCGTTCGTTAGTTTTCGAGAGCATGCCTTCTCCTCTTCTTCCCGACGTCGCGCGCGGGTTCATCATTCCCATCGGGGGAAAGCTCATCGATCCGGCCATCCTGGACAGGTTCGTGTCGCTGAGTGGTGGATCCGCCGCGCGCATCGCGGTCATTCCAACGGCGTCGAGCGAGCCGGACATTGGCACGTTCTACGAGCGCGTGTTCGTGCGGCTCGGTGTCGCCGCCGCGAAGTCGCTTCACTTCGAGCACCGCATCGATTGCGACGACCACGACTGGCTCGAGTGGCTCGGTGAGGCGACGGGCATCTTCATCGCCGGTGGCAATCAGCTGAAGCTGACCTCGACGTTGGGCGGAACGCCCGTGGCACGGCTGCTCCGTGCGCGCAACGCGGCGGGTGTTCCGGTGGCGGGCACGAGCGCCGGCGCCGCGTTCATGAGCGAGCACATGATCGCCTCCGGCGACGAAGGCGCCACGCCGCGCGCCGGCATGGTGACCATGTGCGCGGGTCTCGGCCTCACCAATCGAATCATCGTGGATCAGCATTTTCGGCAGCGTGAACGGCTTGGACGATTGCTCACGGCGCTGGCCTACAACCCATTCGCGGTCGGTCTTGGCGTGGATGAGGACACCGCTGCGTTCATCGGGCCCGTCAACACCGTCGAAGTGCTGGGCTCCGGCGCCGTCACCGTGGTGGACCCCTCGGACGTGACGTTATCGAGCATTGCCGAGGCCAAACCCGGTGAGGAAGTTGCACTCGTCGGTGTGCGGGTGCATGTCCTGACGCAGGGCGCGACCTTCGATCTCTGTAGTCGTGTGGCGGTCGGCGCGCCGTAAGGGACATTCGCAGAGCTCACCCTCGTGTAGCCGGCGCAGGACGACAATCAACAGGAGAGTGCATGGAAATCCTCGAGCGATCCACGTACGTCGGTCCGAGCCACTATGCGCACTTTCCCGTCATTCGCCTCGAGCTCGATCTCGGGGAGCTCGAGCAGTGGCCCACCAAGCGGCTCGGCGCCGAATTCATCTCGTCGCTGTTGGCCGCACTGCCCGGGTTGAAGGATCACGGATGTTCGTATGGTGAGCCGGGCGGATTCGTCCGCCGCATGACCGAAGACGACGGCACGTGGCTTGGCCATGTCCTCGAGCACGTGGCGATCGAGCTCCAGAATGTTGCCGGGGTGAAGGTGACCTTCGGCAAGACGCGTGGTACGGGACGTCCGGGCGTCTATGACGTGGTGTTCGAATACGAGCAGGAAGACGTGGGCATCGAAGCGGCGGGCGTCGCCCTTGATCTGCTGCACCATCTCCTGCCGAGAGAGCTGCGTCCTGCGGGTCACGCCGACGACGCATTCGACCTCGCGGGGCGGCGCGATGGGTTCATTCGGTATGCGCAGCGACGCGCGCTCGGCCCGAGCACGGCAAGCATCGTGCACGCCGCGGAAAAACGCGGCATTCCGTGGCTGCGGCTCAACGACCAGAGCCTGATCCAGCTCGGATACGGCTGCAATCAGCAGCGCATACAGGCGACCATCACCGGCCGCACGCCGCACATCTCTGTGGAGCTTGCGTCGGACAAGGAGGAAACAAACCGCATCCTGTCGCGGCTTGGACTACCGGTGCCCAAGCAGCGGCTCGTGCAGACGGCAGAGCGCGCAGTCGCCGCCGCTGAGCGCATCGGTTATCCGGTTGTTACAAAGCCGTACAACGGAAACCATGGCCGAGGTGTATCCATCGCGCTGGCGACGGCGGCCGATGTGACGGCCGGTTTCCTCCGTGCGCAGGAGATTTCGCGGAGCGTGATCGTCGAGAGCTACATCCTCGGGCACGATCACAGGATGCTGGTTGTAAACGGGGAGTTAGTGGCCGTGTCGAGGCGTGAGCCGGGAAAGATCGTCGGTGATGGTGAGCACACCATCGAGCAGCTCGTGTCGATCGTGAACGCAGATCCGCGTCGTGGCATCGGGCACGAAAAAGTGCTCACCCAGCTGGAGCTCGACGAGCAGGCCCTTGGCATACTGACCAAGCTCGGTTACACCGGCGCGACCATTCCGGCGCAGGGCGAGGAGGTCCATCTCCGATTGACGGCCAACCTGTCCACGGGCGGCACGGCGACGGACATGACCGATGTCGTCCATCCGGACAATGCCGAGATGGCCGTGCGTGCCATTCTTGCCATCGGGCTGGACATCGGCGGTGTCGATTTCCTCACGCCCGACATCACGCAGTCGTACAAGGATGTGGGCGGAGCCGTGTGTGAGGTGAATGCCGCGCCGGGCTTCCGGATGCATACGGCGCCCAGCGAGGGACGTCCGCGCGATGCGGCGGGTAAGGTCATCGACATGCTGTTTCCACGGAATGTGCCGAGCACCATCCCCATCGCGGCCATCACCGGCACGAATGGAAAGACCACGACGGCGCGTCTGCTCGCGCACATCCACAAGCTCGCCGGACGACGCGTGGGGCTGACGACGACAGATGGCGTCTACATTGACGGGCAGCGCACCGTGGAGGGCGACATGACGGGCCCCACGTCGGCGCGCATCGTGTTGAGTGATCCGGCAGTTGAAGTGGCGGTGCTCGAGACCGCGCGCGGTGGCCTGCTGCGCGCCGGCATGGCCGTGCGTCACGTGGACGTGGGGGCGGTTCTCAACATCCAGCCCGATCATCTGGGGCAGAAGGGTATCGATACCCTCGAGCAGCTTGCCGAAGTGAAGCGGACCATCGTGGAGATCGCCACCGACACCGCCGTGCTGAATGCCGACGACCCGCTCACTCTCCGCATGGCCGGGTACACCGATGCAAAGCATGTGTGCTACGTGACGATGGATCCGGCACATGACCTGGTGCGTGAGCACATTCGCGCCGGCGGACGGGCGTGCGCCATCGAGGCGGGTGTCAACGGGCACATGATCACCATCTATGATCATGGCGCGCACATTCCGTTGTTATGGACGCATCTCATTCCCGCCACGCTCGAGGGCCGCGCGACGTTCAACGTGCAGAATGCCATGTTCGCCGCCGCGATGGCGTTTTCCATGGGCGTTCGTCTCGAGGACATCCGTCATGGGCTGCGCACTTTTGACACCACCTTTTTTCAGGCGCCCGGACGGCTGAACGTGTACGATCAGCATCCGTTCAAGGTGCTGTTTGACTATGGCCACAATGCGCATGCCGTGGCTGCGCTGTGTGAGCTCGTCAACAGGAT
Source organism: Gemmatimonadota bacterium (assembly GCA_028287285.1). Lineage (GTDB taxonomy): Bacteria > Gemmatimonadota > Gemmatimonadetes > Gemmatimonadales > Gemmatimonadaceae > AG11. Next base: position 5,282 of record JAQBPY010000045.1, on the reverse strand, counting down.
GGGAACGACGGGCCGGCGCATCTGCGTGCTGTCTGCACCGGGCGACCGCCGCGACGAGGACATTCAGGCGATTGGCGCCGTTGCGGCGGCGGGGAATTTCGACAACTACATCTGTCGTCGAGATGATTCGCTGCGTGGCCGTGGTAAAGAGGAAGTGCCGCGCATGCTGGTAGCTGCCCTGCGCGAGGCGGGAATTCCCGAGGATCGCATTACGCTCATCGTGGACGAACAGCAGGCGATCGATACGGCTCTTCGAATGGCCCGATCCGGCGATTTGCTGCTCATTTTCGCCGATGCACTTGCGCGTGGCTGGAAGCAGATCGTGAATTTCAAGACCGATGAGCGCGAGTCGGTTGTGCCGTCGCCGCGTGCATCCAGATCGGTGCCGCGTGCGGCCGTGGTCGAGGAAGGTCCGGCGGATGATGTCCAGCCCGCGAAGCCTGCCATGATCAGGGACGTGTGGCCAAGTCGTTTTTCGACGCGGGTGGACGAGCTTGTGCTCGTGCGCGATGCCCGCGGCGTCATTCTCGCGCCTGAGGAGAGCGACTGACGGATAGGGCTATTACAACTTGCGTAACAGCCCACTAGCATCAAGCCCGTGACCAAGACACCCGCACCGCACGACTCGCCAGCATATCCGTCGCCCGCCATCGTGGACTCGCGGCGGCTGATGGGTGCGAACCTCTACAGCGCGCAGCCCGGTGTAGTGATCAGGGTGGTACTTGATGACACGGGTGGAGAGGCACTGATCGACGGTTGGTTGGCATACGTTGGCGAGCTGCGTGTTGCGCTTGGATGGCCCACACTCGATGTGCATGTCCGCCCGGAAGTGAAGGGTGCCACGCTGTTTCTTGCAGCGCCGGTTGACGTGTTGATGACGGCGACGGAGATGAACGAGCAGGCGTGGGTGGCGGCAGAGCAGGGTCTGCTCACTCGCGACGTGATCGACCATCTCGGAATGCTGGCAGTCGCCGAACGTGCGTCGCGTGCCCGCATGGCCACGGCCTATACGGGTGCAATCGCGCGCGCTATCAACGTCTCTTTCGACGACGAACTCCTGACGCTTGGCAGCGGAGCCCGATCCCAGAGCTGGAGCCTCTCGTCGCTCCCGGAGGAATTGCCATGGGACGTTTTGGGCAACGTTCCGGTGGCGCTCGTCACCGGTTCCAATGGCAAGACAACGACGACGCGGCTGGTCGCGGCGATGTGGCGCGCCGCCGGATTCGTGGCCGGATGGTCATGCAGTGACGGCGTGCAGGTCGGCGACGTGCAGTTAGAGTCTGGCGACTATTCCGGACCGGCCGGTGCACGCGCCATCGTCCGTGACGCACGGGTGCAGGCGGCGGTGCTCGAGACCGCGCGAGGTGGCATTCTCCGGCGCGGTCTTGCCGTATCACATGCCGAGGCGGCCATCATCACGAACATCTCCGCCGATCATTTCGGTGAGTATGGTGTGGAAACACTCGGCGACCTGGCCGAGGTGAAGCGGGTTGTCGTGCAGGTGCTCGGTGCAAACGGCACGCTTGTGCTCAATGCCGACGACGCGCAGCTCGTGGCGCTTGCGGCTGACGTCGCATCGAGGACTGCGTGGTTTTCCGCTCGGTCCGACCATGCGGAGCTGGATGCACACGTGGTGCGCGGACATGCCGCGGCGACCATTCACGATGGCCGCATGATGCTGCACGCACGCGGCATTACCCACGACCTGGGCGCCGTGGATGACATGCCCATCGCCCTTCATGGCGCGGCGCCCTACAACGTCGAGAATCTGCTTGGTGCCGCGCTGCTGGCGTCCCAGCTGAATATTCCGCTCCACGCGATTCGCACGACACTCGCATCGTTCGGGCAGCTATCCTCCGACAATCCCGGCCGTCTCCAAGTGCACCATCTCGGTGGCGTCACCGTGCTTGTGGACTATGCGCACAATCCCGATGGGCTGCGTGTGCTGTGCGAGACGTCGGCATCGATGCCCGCGAAGCGGCGGCTACTCATTATGGGGCAGGCCGGCAATCGCGGTGATGAGGCCATTCGCGATCTCGCGCGCGTCGCGTTCGCCGTGATCCCGTTCGATCACGTCGTGGTGAAGGAAATGCCGATGCTGCTCCGCGGCCGCGCGTTCGGTGAGATCTCGGCTATTCTCGTCAGCGAGCTCCGTGGTCTTGGAATACCGGATGAGGCAATATCCGTTGCGCCCACCGAGACCGACGCTGTGAGACTGGCGCTGGCGTGGGCGAATGCGGGCGATCTGATCGTCTGTCCCACGCACGTCGACAAAGCCGGCGTGGAAGCGTTGCTGCAGCGACTGTCGGAAATGCGCTGGACGGCGGGCCAGCCGCTACCGCCGGAAACGCCGGCCGCCTGATGTACGCTCGATAGGGACGTTTTGGCAATACGTGGTCAGTGCGTGGAGGACAAGCGCCGCGTTCTTTGTCATCCAGCAGTCCGGTTGGGGCTGTGAGAGAGGCGTTCATGTCATCCGCAGTCCGCCGGACTGTCGAGAGATGATTTCATGTCATCCCGCAGTCCACCCACTGTCGATGGATGTTTCATCTCATCCCGCAGTCCACCAGGACGCCGGCAGATGTTTTCATGTCATCCCGCAGTCCGCAGGACTGTCGGGAGATGTTTAACGCCAATGTGTAGCCATTCAGGCGCAAAGAACGGTCCGGTATTTCCCGACATTCGCTGCGCTCATGCGGGATGACATTACACAGTGTCCCGACATTCGCTGCGCTCATCCCGGTGTGCACATAGTCACCGTCGGACTCGCCTCGGGAATCTCACTCGGTATTGACGGCGCCTCAGTTCGCCTCTTCTTTTTGTCCTGCGTGATCTTCGCTCACAATACTCACGGCGGCTCATGACAAACCTTCCCAAGTCCATTCTCGCCGTCGCAGGTGCAATCCTCATCACGGCGCCGCTCGCCGCGCAAAAGCCCGCCGACACGGAGATCTGGGAGCCGGTGCCCCGCGTTGTCACCGCCGGCGCGACGGATCGCGACGCACCGTCGGATGCAGTGAAGCTGTTCGACGGACGCAATCTCGACGAATGGGTGAGCACCAGGGACAAGTCTGCCGCGCGCTGGACAGTGACCGACGGGCTCATGACGGTGGACAAGTCTGCAGGCAATATCGAGACGAAGCGCCGGTTCAGGAGCTATCAATTGCACATCGAATGGCGGATTCCGTCCGACATCACCGGCACCGATCAGGGCCGAGGCAACAGCGGCATTTTCCTGGCGTCAACGGGGGATGGAGACGCGGGCTACGAGCTCCAGATTCTCGATTCGTACCAGAATAAAACCTACGTGAATGGCCAGGCCGGCAGCATCTACAAGCAGTCCATTCCGCTCGTGAACCCGAGCCGGAAACCCGGCGAATGGCAATCGTACGACGTAATCTGGACCGCGCCAATGTTCAACGTGGACGGCAGCGTGAAGTCACCCGCGTACGTCACCGCGTTTCACAATGGCGTGCTGGTACAAAGTCATTTTGCTCTCACGGGTGAGACGCGCTATATCGGCAAGCCGGAGTACACGAAGTACGAAAGTGCTCCCATCAAGCTGCAGGCGCACGGCGACAAGAGCGCGCCCATCAGCTTCCGCAATATCTGGGTGCGCGACCTGTAGTCATCGCTTCCTGACGACGAGGAGGGCGTTTCCCACCTCACGCTCTCCAGTCGCATCCGTCGGCTTGTTCACCACGACGCCATCGATCACCATTGTCGTGGAGCCGCCGCCGTCAAAGTTCATGGCCTGCCATGCGCCAACCTTGCGCATCATGGCGGCCAGCTCGGTGAGGGTCATGCCGCCGCTGTTTTCCGATCGCCCGTCCACGGCGAAGAGAAAGAGTGTGGAGCTGTCGCGTGAAAACCCGACGGCCGTTCGAGGATGCCGTGCTTCCGCGTTTCGTGAGATTGTCCCCTCAATCGTTGGGGCGTCAGCGGCGACGTCGATGCCGTCGCGCAAGATGCGTGGCCATCCGCCAATGATCATGGTGGGAGCGCGCGCCGTGCGCGGGATCGTCGCCAGCAACACCTTCACGGTATCGCCGGCCGGCATCGCGAGCACCTCCTTGTTGCGTGAGCCTGCGCCGTACGCGGACAACACCGCACCGCCACTCGGAATCACGGAGCCAGACATTGTGGAGACCGCGCCAACACGGACATACAACACGGTATCACCTCGGCGGCCAGCGAATGCCAGCGCCGCCTCGGCGGTGATTCGAGCCGTGTCACGAGGTGTCGTGGCGCCGAAGCGTGACGTGTAGAGGACCGTGCCCTCCGGGTTGCCGACCTGGTTGAAGTTGACAGTCATGATCGGAGTCATGGTCCCGTGCGACCATGCCCGCGCGTCGATCAGATACCGGTCCATGGTGGGATGGTGATCCGTATCGAACGCCAGCTGCGTGTGCGTATTGTCGTAGGTGTCGTACGGGGAGTCGGTGACCTTGACGCCCTTCCACCACTCTCCGTCAATGACCTGGTTGTTTTCGTTTTCGCCGAGCTTGAGCTCGAAGAAGTCGCCGTTCACGGCGGCGACCACCTGATCGGTGGCATTGGTCGCGCGACGCGCCATCGCGCTGACCGTTTCGCGACCCTTGAGCGCACCGTGGGCCCGTGCCGGCCGTATTTCGAGGTCGCTTCGACGCAGATCGACGCGCACGAGGTACATCGTCCACGGTCCGGTTGCATCCGTGAACTTCCGGAACGATACGCCGGGCGTGAGCTCGCGCGCAGTGGTGGTGTCGCCTGCCTGCGCCAGGCCATCCGTGGAGATGGCCACAACGAAACCAATCGTCGCCGCCATCGTACGAATGTGCATCAACGTTCTGCATGCCTGCTGTGTCAAATGGTGCATCGGTAGCCTTTCTGTTGGTCGTGACGTAATTTGCCACGAAGTCATTGGAATGTCCGGGCGCAAATTAGTCCGATTTCGATACTAATCCCACCTGCGTCACCCCGCTTTTCCTCCCGCCGTTCCTCCCCTCATGCCTGGAGGCTGCGTCATGCGCCACCTGTTCCTGCGTTTGCTCACTGCCGGTTTTCTTGCGTCGGCATTGACACAACGCGCCGCCGCTCAGAATACCGTCACGTTGGAAGGCTCGGTCAAGGGTGATGGCGAGCCGCTCGCGGCGGCACAAGTCACCGTCGTCAATACGGCGACGCACGAAACCGCCCGCGCCACGACGCGCGCGAATGGCGAGTTTCGCGTGATCGGCCTGTTCACCGGCCAGTATGTGGTGACCGTCCGCATCCTTGGCTTCAAGCCAGCCTCCGAAACC
>JAQBPY010000041.1 GCA_028287285.1 Gemmatimonadota bacterium | reverse complement strand
CGTCATGGGGGGTGTCCGCATTCGCCCGGACCCTCAGCGTGCGGACTTCATCGGCCCAGCCCATGAGCCGGTTGAACGACTGATACGCCGGTGCGCTCGACGCTGGACGCATGCCGCGCGTGACCTGCACGACTTCGCTGGGCGTGGTGGGCAGGTCGCCGGAGAACACCTTTCCGGTGGCGCCGTCGAGGGTGAGCCAGTCGCCTTCGTTGATGACCACATCGCCCATCCGGCACGAGCGGCGCTCGTGATCCACGATCATCTCGTGGCACCCGACCACCGCGCACTTGCCCATGCCGCGGGCGACGACGGCCGCATGGCTCGTCATGCCGCCGCGGGAGGTGAGCACCGCACGGGCGGCGACGAGTCCGTGGAAATCCTCGGGCGTGGTCTCTTCGCGAATGAGAATGACGGCGTCGCCCTCTGCTGCGCGACGAACGGCTTCGTCGGCGTCGAAGACCGCGCGACCGCTTGCCGCGCCCGGACTGGCCGGCAGGCCGGTGGCAATGACCGATGTGCGCACGCTCGCATCGATGACCGGATGCAGCAGTTGGTCAAGTTGGTCAGGCGGGACCCGAAGGACCGCTTCCTGCTTCGTGATCATGCCCTCCGCCACCATCTCCGTCGCAATGCGGACGGCCGCGGCGGCGGTTCGTTTGCCCGTTCGCGTCTGGAGGAGAAAAAGCTTGCCCTTCTCGACGGTGAACTCGATGTCCTGCATCTCCCTGAAGTGTTGCTCCAGGAGATGCTGCGTCTTCAGGAGCTCTTCGTACGCGCCCGGAAGACGCTGGGCCATGGCGTCGATGTCGAGTGGCGTGCGGATACCGGCGACGACGTCTTCCCCCTGCGCGTTGACGAGAAATTCGCCGTAGAACTTCCGTTCGCCGGTGCTCGGGTTGCGCGTGAAGGTCACGCCCGTGCCGGAATCGTCGCCAAGGTTGCCGAACACCATGCTGACGACGTTGACGCCGGTGCCGAGGTCGTCGGCGATGTTGTTGTGGCGACGATAGTCGATGGCCTTCTTGAGCGTCCAGGATCTCCACACGGCTTCGATGGCGCCCCAGAGCTGCTCGGCGGGATCCATCGGGAAATCCTTGCCGGTGGAATTCTTCACGAGCGACCGGTATTCCTCGACGAGGTTTCTGAGCGCGTCTTCGTCGAGGTCAGCGTCCGTGGCGGCGCCGGTGGTGAGGCGTTTTGCGGAGAGCAGGTGCTCGAAGCTGGCACTTGGCACGCCAAGGACGACGTCGCCGTACATCTGGATGAAGCGGCGATACGAGTCGTACGCGAAGCGGGTGTTGCCGCTCGCACGTGCGAGGCCGGCCACGGTGCGGTCGTTGAGGCCGAGGTTGAGGATGGTCTCCATCATGCCGGGCATGGAGACGGGTGCGCCGCTTCTTACAGAGACCAGCAGCGGCGCCGTTGCATCGCCAAGGCGCTTGCCGCTCGTTTTTTCGAGGCGCCGGAGGTTTGCTTCGACTTCCTCCCGCAGTACCTGCGGGATGGCGCGCTCGCGCAGATACGTGATGCACACGTCGCAGGCGATGGTGAAGCCGGGCGGTACAGGCACGCCGAGGTTGGTCATCTCGGCGAGGTTCGCACCTTTGCCGCCGAGGGTGGCCTTCATGTCCCTGGTGCCTTCGGCCTGGCCGGCGCCAAAGAAAAATACCGAGCTCATTGACCTGTTTCGTCACGTGTGGCCATCAGCTGCCGCACCCGCTGCGAAGCTTGGCCGGATCGGTCGGTGGCTGGGTGGGATAGTCGCCGGAAAAGCAGGCGTGGCAGAATCCGTCCGGACCCGTGGGCATGGACTCGAGCATCCCATTGAGCGAGAGATAGCCGAGCGAATCGACACCGAGCGATGCGCGCATTTCCTCGAGGGTATTGTTGGCCGCGATGAGCTCTTCCCGGCTCGGCGTATCGATGCCGTAGTAACACGGACCCGTGACCGGTGCGGAGCTCACACGCATATGCACTTCGCGCGCCCCCGCGGCGCGAACGAGCGTGACCAGGCCGCGCGTGGTGGTGCCGCGGACGATGGAATCGTCGACCATCACCACGCTCTTGCCCTCGATGATCTCGCGAACGGCGTTGTACTTGAGACGGACCTTTGCGTCGCGCGTTGCCTGCGTGGGCTGGATGAACGTCCGCCCCACGTAGTGATTGCGAATGAGCGCCAGCTCGAACGGCAGCCCACTCTCGTGGGCAAATCCCATCGCGGCGGAGTTCGACGAATCAGGTACGCTGAAGACGAGGTCTGCCGTTGACGCCGGGCATTCCTGCGCAAGGCGCCGGCCAAGCGCGCGCCGCGCACGATCGACGGATCCGCCAAAGATGCGACTGTCCGGACGTGCGAAGTACACGTGCTCGAACACGCAACGTTTGAGCTCCTTCTTCTCGAACGGCGTGATGGAGCGCTCGCCGGAAAGATCGACGGCGAAGATTTCACCGGGTGCGATGTCGCGCTCATACGTGGCGCCGACGATATCGAGTGCGCAGGTCTCCGATGCAAAGATTGGCGCGCCGTTGAGCCGACCCATCGCGAGCGGACGCCAGCCGCGCGGATCCCGGGCGGCCAACAGCGTGTCGCCGAGCACGATGAGCAGGCTGTATGCGCCTTCCACGCCTCGCAGGGCGTCGGCAAGACGGTCTTCGGGTTTGGCTGCCGTGGAGCGTGCAAGGCGGTGCACGATGACTTCGGAATCCATCGACGACGCGAAGATGGATCCCAGCTCCTCGAGGTCGACGCGCAGCTCGCCGGCGTTCGTGAGATTTCCGTTGTGCGCAAGCGCAATGTGCCCGCCACGCGAGCTCACGAGAACCGGCTGCGCGTTCTCGATGGACGACGAGCCCGCCGTGCTGTAGCGCGTGTGTCCGATGGCCATGTGGCCATGAAGCGCATCGAGTGGCGCGGAGGGCATGTCAGCGAGCAGGCCCATGCTCCGGACCCCACGCGCCGTCTCGCCCTCGACAGATACGATGCCGGCCGACTCCTGTCCACGATGCTGCAGCGAGAACAGGCCAAGCTTGGTCAGCGCCACCGCATCGGAATGACCACGAACACCAAAGATGCCACACATAAGTCAGGCCACCGCGTTTGAAGCGAGTGCAACGTCCAGCTGCGATGCACTTCGCAGCATGATGTTCGGAATTGCGTCGTGGTACGCATTGGCGAGTGTGCCAACCTTGGCGCTGATGCGGCTCGTGCCAATGGTGATGTTGAGTGACTCCGACGTAGAACGGACGGTTCCGATCACGGCCGCCGGCACGCCGTTGCGCCTGGCAGTGGCGAGCACGGCCGCTGCATCCGGGGTGCTCACGACCACGCGCGCCTGTGCCTCACCGAACAGCAGTGCACGCGTTGGCAGCGATGACCAGGCAGAGAGATCGATGTCTGCGCCAAGCTGCTGGCCGCGCTCCATCATGACGCATTCGGCCAGCGCAACGGCAAGTCCACCATCCGCGCAATCATGCGCCGACCGAACGGCGCCCTCGGCGATGGCGTCGAGCAGTGCATCAATGAGTGCACATTCTGCCTCGAGGTCGCAGCGTGGCGGATGACCGGCGACGACATCATGAATGCGCTGCAGGTATTCACTGCCGCCGATTTCGCTGGTGTTGTTGCCGAGGAGAACGATGGCGTCGCCGTCCGTGGAGAAAGCGGAGCGGGTGATGTGCCGCAATGACTCCACCAGGCCGACCATGCCAACGACCGGCGTAGGATACACGGCGCCGGTTGGATTTTCATTGTAGAGCGAGACGTTGCCGCCCGTTACCGGTGTACCAAGGGCGAGACACGCTTCGCCCATACCGGCCACCGCTTCGCGCAGCTGGAAATACACCTCGGGACGTTTGGGGTTGCCGAAGTTCAGGTTGTTCGTGATCGCTTTTGGACGTCCGCCGGCACACGCGACGTTGCGCGCGGCTTCAGCCACGGCGATGCGGGCGCCTTCGCGCGGGTCGAGATAGGTGTAGCGGCCATTGCAATCCGTCTTGAGTGCGATGGCCTTGTCGGTACCGCGAATACGAACGACGGCGGCATCACCACCAGGACCAACCACGGTGCTGGTGCGCACGGTGTGATCGTATTGCTGAAAGACCCAGCGCTTGCTGGCAATGGTCGGTGAGCCGAGCAATTCCGTGAGCGTCCAGACCGGATCTGCTTCCTCTTTCCGTTCGGCGATGGCATCGACATCCTGCTCACGGCGCGTGCGGATGTCGTCGCTCTCCCGTGCGTCGGGCTCGTACATGGGACAATCCGTCACGAGCCGAATACCGGGGAATTCTGCGACCACGCGCTCGCCCTCGGTGACACGATACACCGGCTCGGCGATGACTTCACCGATGACGGCGGCTGTCAGGTCCCACTTTTCGAGAATGGCGCGGACGTGATCTGCGTGGCCGACTTTCGCCACCACGAGCATGCGCTCCTGCGATTCGCTGAGCAGCAGCTCATAGGGTGTCATGCCTTCTTCGCGCGCCGGCACCTTGAGCGTGTCGATGACGACGCCGACGTCGCCGCGCGCGGCCATTTCCGCCGATGAGGAGACCAGACCGGCTGCGCCCATGTCCTGGATGGCAACGATATGGCCGCTGTGAATGAGCTCGAGACTTGCTTCGAGGAGCAGCTTTTCCGTAAAGGGGTCGCCCACCTGCACACGCGGACGCTTGGCTTCGCTCGCTTCCGAAAGATCTTCGGACGCGAATGAGGCGCCGTGAATGCCGTCGCGGCCCGTGCGTGCTCCAACCGCAATGATGGGATTTCCCACACCCTGTGCGACGGCGAGCATGAGCTCCTCTTCCTTCAGCAGTCCGACGCACATCGCGTTCACGAGTGGATTTCCCTCGTACGCGGGGTCGAATACCACCTCACCGGCAACCGTGGGAATGCCGACGCAGTTGCCGTAGTCGCCGATGCCCTTGACGCATCCGGCGAACAGGTAGCGCACCCGCGCTGAATCGAGCGAGCCGAAGCGCAGGGAGTTCAGGAGCGCGATGGGACGTGCACCCATGGTGAACACATCGCGCAGAATTCCGCCGACCCCGGTAGCCGCGCCCTGATAGGGCTCGACGGCCGACGGATGATTGTGTGATTCGATCTTGAACGCCACGGCCAGTCCATCACCGATGGCGATGACACCCGCATTCTCCCCGGGGCCCTGCAATACGTACGGCGCCTTGGTGGGGAGCGTTTTCAGGAGCGGACGGGAGTGCTTGTAAGAGCAGTGCTCGCTCCACAACGCGCTCACGATTCCAAGCTCCGTAAACGTTGGCGTACGGTCCAGCATCGCAACGAGACGATCGTACTCGCCGGTGGTGAGCCCGTGCTCGGCGACGAGCGCGGGCGTGATGACGGGATCGCCGGGTCGTGCGGTGACAGTCACGAAGTTTTGGGGACGGGTTTCGTAGTCGGCGCGGGCTTCAGCGCAGGCGGATTGAGCGGAATGGACGGGCGTGTGTCATTGGCGGCGCCCGGCTTCATCGGTGTCTTTGCAGGTGCGGCGGCCTTCTTTACAGCAGCAGGTGTTGGCACAGCAGCTGGTGTTGGCGCTGCCGCGGCTGCTTTCCGCTTGACTGGCCTTTCGGGCGCCAGGCTGCCGTCCGCGCGCTTGCGCGCTGCAACGGATGGTGGAATGGGAGCGGGCGAGCTGCTCGTGCCGGTGTAGTGCCGCGCGGGCGAGCGGAAAATTGCATCGACGACACTATCGCGGCGCAGCACCACCAGGTCATTCATGCCGCAGGTCTTTCCGCACGTGTTCTTGTAGAACACGTAGGTCATCGTGTCGCCGGACGACCGGCTGGTGATGGGCGTTCCGAGTGCCGCAACCACCTGGGTCTTGGTCATTCCCGGCGATACCGTGCCCGCGGCCTGCTGGGCAAACGCAGGCGCGGCAACCACTGTCAGTGCAAGCATGAGCTTCTGGCGCATCACATCGCTCCTTGTCAGGCGTGAACGCGATGAAGAATGGACTCGAACAACGGCAGCCCATCGGGGGCGCCGAGCAGCGGATCAACGGCGCGCTCCGGATGGGGCATCATGCCGAGGACGTTGCCGCCCTCGTTCACGATACCCGCGATGTCGCGCATTGACCCGTTCGGATTACAGGAATCGCCGGGCCGGTTCCTGTTTGGTACATAGCGAAACGCGACCTGGCCTTCGCCCTCGAGGCGGTCGAGTGTCTCATCGTCGGCACTGTAACGGCCGTCGCCGTGGGCGATGGGCAGCGTGATGACCTGATTCTCGTGGTAGCCGTTGGTGAAGAGCGTTGATGTGTTCTCCACGCGCAGGCCAATGGGCGCGCACACGAACTTGAGTGACTCGTTCCTGAGCAGCGCGCCCGGCAACAGTCCTGCCTCGCAGGCGATCTGGAAGCCGTTGCAGATGGCAACGACCGGCGCGCCGCGCCCGGCGTGCGCCACCACCTCGCGCATGATGGGACTGAAGCGGGCAATTGCGCCGGCGCGCAGGTAATCGCCATAACTGAAGCCCCCTGGGAGCACGATGACCTCGGAGCCCTGGAGATCGTGGTCCTTGTGCCAGAGATAAACTGCTTCCTGTCCAATGGCTTCGACGACCGCGCGGTACGCGTCGTAGTCACAGTTGGAGCCGGGAAAGGTGATGATCCCGAACTTCATGCGCTTAACACCGATGCAATCTCGAAGTCTTCCGTGACAGGATTCGCCAGCAACTGCGCGCACATGCGATTGGTCTGCTCACGTGCCGTGCCTTCATCGGCCGCCTCGACCTCGAGCACCATGTGGCGACCGACATACACGCTTGCCACGTTGGAAAATCCAAGGGAATGCAGCGCGTCGGCCACGGCCTTGCCCTGTGGATCGAGCAACCCTCGGCGCGGGACGACCTGAACGGCAATCTTGTATCGGCTCATTCGTGCGAGTCGGAAGAAGGAGAAGGTGATGGCGGTGGAACGGGCGCCGGCGCTGCCGACACGGGTGCAGGTGCAGCTGCAGGGGCAGGGGCAGAATACGGCGAATGGTCCTCGCCACCCGCGTCCGATCCGCCTTCGTCGCTGAAGTCGTCGTTCGAGTCCGGGGCGCCGGCGTCGTTGGCGTCTGCCGGCCCGCGCTCCTTCCGTTCTCCGCGGCGGCGCCGGCGCTTGCGTTTACGCGGCGGAGCGCCGTCGCCAGCTGTCATCGGAATAACGACACCTTCTGCGATTGCCGACGGCGATTCGATGGTCACGTCTGGTGCGTCATCGGCAGCCAGCACTGCCACTGCCTCAGGCGCCGTTGGCGCGCCGTCGGCCTGACGCTCCGGGCGTGGAAGACGCGGTGTGCGCTCGCGCTTGTCCCGCTTTTCACGCTTTTCGCGTCGTGCCGCACGCTCCTCTTCCGTACGTTGCGGGCGTTCCGGCCGCTCGCTCTTTTCCGCACGTGGCGGACGGTCGTCGGTACGTACCGCGCGCACCGGCGCTTCCTCGAGCCGAGGGCGCTTGGGGCGCTCCTCGCGAACGGGCGGAGGCGGCCGGCGTCCCTGACGAGACGCGTGCACCTGATCGGTCCCCAGCTCGAAGTCCTCTTCGTCTTCCTCGTCCTCGCCTTCCGAGAGATCGTACGGGATCGTTGGCTGGCGTCGCTCGAAGATTCCGGCAAAGAGCCAACGAACGGGACCCCAGGCGACGTACGCAAGACACAAGGGGAAGAAGAACTCCAGGCGCTTTGCGACCAGCAGATAGCCGGACGTCAGCAGGAGCAGCGTCGCGGCGAGTGCGCGAAGGCTTCGCACGCCCGTGCGGGGAAATACGGGATAGGGAATGTTGCTGATCATCAGCGCCGCGAGCGCCGCCATCAGGAAGCGCAGCAGCTCCTGCCAGGGCAGGTTGCCAATGGCGCCATAGTTGTACAGCCATGACTGGCTGAACCAGTAATACGAGGCGAGCGTGCAGCCGGCGGCGGGGCTGGGCAGGCCCTGGAAATACGTCTTGGATGTTCCGGCCTGCTCGATGTTGAAGCGCGCAAGCCGCATCACGGCGCATGCCGCGAACAGGAACACGAACACCCAATCCCAGCCGTCGCGGTTGAGCACCGCGAAGTACATGATCATCGCGGGTGCGAGCCCGAATGAGATGGCATCGACGAGTGAGTCGAGCTCCTCGCCGAACTGGCTGCCCGCATTCGTGGCGCGCGCCACGCGTCCGTCAAACGCGTCGAAGATTCCGCCGATCAACACGTAGATGCCCGCGAGGCGGAAATCACCGCGTGCCGCCGTGATGATGGCGAAGACACCAAAGAACAGGTTGGCGAGCGTCAATCCACTGGGAAACAGGATGACGGCGCGTCGCATGTTGGGACGCCGTGGACGTCGCTGGGCGGGAGACGTCATTATTTCGCGAGCTCCGCGATGACCGTCGTGCCCGCGACGGGGAAGTCACCGATCTTTACTTTCACAGTAGCGCTCAAGGGGAGAAAGACGTCGACGCGGGAGCCGAACCGGATCAGACCCATGCGGTCGCCCTGGTGTGCGGTATCGCCGACCTTGCTGTACGTGATGATGCGGCGTGCAATGAGGCCGGCGATCTGGCGCATCATGACGCGACCGTGTGCCGATTCGATGCCCACCGACATCTGTTCATTTTCGAGGCTGGATTTCTCGACGGCGGCGTTGAGGAACTTGCCGGGATTGTACTTCACGTACGTGACGGCTCCGCTTATCGGATACCGGTTCACGTGCACGCTGAACACGTTCATGAAGATCGACACGCGCCTGGCGCGTCCGCCCATGAACGCGGGCTCATCGACTTCCTGAATGAGGACGACCTTGCCGTCGGCGGGCGCAACCACGACGTCGTCGCCGCGCTGCCCGGTGCGCTCGGGATCGCGGAAGAAATACGCGACCCACAGGGCGATGATCGTGAGGAGAAATGCGAGCAGCCAGAGCGGCCATGAGCGCCGGTTCAGTGCGACCATGAAGGTGCCGGCCGCAATGGCTGCTGCGATGAAGATGAATACGAGTCCTTCCGAGGCAAATCTCACTGAGTTCTCGTCAAAGGGTCGTGAGGTCGAGCGACTGGCCGGTGATGCGCCTGAACGCATCGAGGTACCGGAGGCTCGTGGCGGAGATGACCGAGTCGGGCAGCGCAGGAGGCGGGGCCTCACCGTTCCACCGGCCAGCCGTGCGCTCGCCGTCGAGATAGTCGCGTAGAGGCTGCTTGTCGAAGCTTGCCTGCGTTCCGCCTGGTTGATAGTGGTCTGCCGCCCAGAACCGCGAACTGTCGGGCGTCAGTACTTCATCGATGAGCCGTATGGTGCCGTCGCCATCACGTCCGAACTCAAACTTGGTATCGGCAATGATGATACCGCGCTCGGCGGCAAGGTCGCGGCCTCGGCCGTAGATCTGACGGCTCAGGGACTCCAACACGCCGGTAACGTCCTGGCCAAGCTGAGCCCGCATGACATCTACGGTAATGTTTTGGTCGTGACCCGATTCGGCCTTCGTCGCCGGCGAAAAACGAGGGGGATCAAACCTCGCACTTTCCACCAGCCCGGCTTGCAAGGGTTCGCCAGCCAGCGTGCCCGACTGCCTGTATTCCTTCCATGCCGAGCCGCTCAGATATCCGCGGACGACGCATTCAATGGGGAATACCTCCGTGCGTCGACAGAGCATCGCGCGCCCAGTAAGAGCAGATTTGTGATCCTTCAGATGTGGCACGCTGGCAATGATGCTGTCGGCATCGGCAGCCAGCATGTGGTGAGGGACCAGCGCCGAGAGCTGCCTGAGCCACCATGCCGTCATCTGGGTGAGCACCGCACCCTTGTACGGCACGCGCTCGTTCATCACCACGTCGAACGCGCTCACCCGATCACTGGCCACGAGCAGGAGCCGCTCGGCATCCACCTCGTAGACTTCGCGCACTTTTCCGCTGCGGAGCAGGGAAAGTGGCAGGGTCGTCATACCCGCACCTCTTCCACCGCGGAGCCGTCGGCCTGCTGTCGCGCAAGCAAGGGCTCCACCACTTCGGCCAGGAACTCGTCCACCTGCTCGGGCGCGCGGCCCACGTAACGCGCCGGATCCATCGCCACCTCGAGCTCGTCGCGTGAGATGTCGAACATCTCGTCCGCCGCGACACGATCCAGCAGGTCGTTCTTTGGTGCGCCGTCCTTGAGCGCACGCGCCGCAGCGATACTGTACTGGCGAATGCGCTCGTGTGCTTCCTGACGTCCTCCGCCGGCGCGGACCGCCCGCACGATCAGCTCTTCGGTTGCCATGAAGGGCAGCTCGTCCATGAGGCGCCGGCGAATGCGCGCCGGATGGACCTCTAAACCAGAGGTAATGTTCTCCATGATGGTGAGGATGGCGTCCGTTGCCAGAAACGACTCCGGAATGGCAAGGCGGCGATTGGCGCTGTCGTCGAGGGTGCGCTCGAAGAACTGCACGCTGTGCGTTTGATTGGCGTTAGGCTCGAGTGAGCCCACGAAGCGGGCAAGTGCTGCAATGCGCTCGGAGCGCATGGGGTTGCGCTTGTACGCCATAGCTGACGAGCCGATCTGGTCCTTCTCGAACGGCTCCTCGATTTCGCCGAATGCCTGCAGCATGCGGATGTCCGCGCTGAACTTGGCGGCGCTCGCCGCAATGCCGCTCACCACACCCAACAC
Source organism: Gemmatimonadota bacterium (assembly GCA_028287285.1). Classification (GTDB taxonomy): domain Bacteria; phylum Gemmatimonadota; class Gemmatimonadetes; order Gemmatimonadales; family Gemmatimonadaceae; genus AG11. Next base: position 7,748 of record JAQBPY010000041.1, on the reverse strand, counting down.
CTGTGCATCGAGCTTTCGCGAATACGTCTGACCACTTACGGGAATGGAGCTGGGAAAGCCGATGGCCGCCGTGACTAGCCGGTCCAGCTCGCGCACCCTGGCGTGGTCACCCTCGAAGATCTCGAGGAAGCTTGCCTGCGTGCCGGTGGTGCCCTTGACCCCACGACAGGGCATCGTCGCAATGCGATGTTCCACGTCGGCGAGGTCCAGCACGAGGTCCTGCATCCAGAGGGTCGCGCGCTTGCCAACCGTGGTCGGTTGAGCAGGCTGCAGGTGTGTGTAGCCGAGTGTCGGCTCAGCGCGCCATTGACGGGAGAAATTGGCGAGGGCGCGCAGCACGCGAACCAGCCGGCTGCGCAGCAGCTCGAGGCCTCGGCGCATCTGGATCAGATCGCCGTTGTCGGTGACGAACGCGCTGGTGGCGCCGAGGTGGATGAACTTGTGTGCGGCAGGTGCGGCGTCGCCAAAGGCATGTACGTGCGCCATCACGTCATGTCGGAAGCGCCTCTCGTACTCCGCGACCGCCGCGAAGTCGATGTCGTCGAGGTGCGCGCGCATCTGCGCGATGGCCTCGTCGGGAATGGGCACGCCGAGCTTCTGCTCCGCCTCCGCAAGCGCGAGCCAGAGGCGCCGCCAGAGTCCGTGGCGCGTTTGCGGCGACCACAGCTCCAGCATGGCCTTCGATGCGTAGCGCTCGGCGAGTGGGGAGGAGTAGCGGTCGTGCTGCGTCATCGAATGGCGAAATCGGTGGTGAATCCGGTGCCGGCACGCTCGCAGAACATATGAATCGCACCGCGTCCCGCATAGTAGTCGAGCGCCACCCTCGCGGCCTCGGCGGAGGTGATCTGCTGGTTGTTGATGGCGATGATGACGTCTCCCGCCTGGATGCCCAGCTCCTGCCTGATGCGGTCGGTGACCTGAAAGACGACCGCGCCCTTTTCGCTCCGCAGCCCGCGCTCAGCGCGGATGGCCGGCGTGAGGGTCACCAGCTCGATCTCCTTGAGCACCTGGACTTTCTGTGCGCTCACTTCGGGCAGATCGGCAACCTTGACGGTGATGGTCTGCTCGCTGCTGCCGCGCTTCACCTGCAGCGGCACGCGCTCGTCGACGCGGAGGTCCAGGAGCGCAGCGTCCCAGTCGAAGCGATTGCGGATAGTGTGCGTCTTCGAGCGCGCGATGACGTCGCCCACACGAATGCCCGCCTGTTCCGCGGGTGATCCAGGCGTGATGGCGGCCACGGTGGCACCCCTGGCGATGTAGTCGCGCACGTTTTCGCTACGCGGCTGTTCGAGCCGCACGCCAATCCAGGGGCGACGGACGCGCCCGTGTGTCACGAGGTCATCGGCCACGCGGCGCGCGCGATTGATGGGAATGGCGAAGCCAAGTCCGATGGAGCCGCCGCTGTTGGAGTAGATGGAGGAGTTCACTCCGACGACGTCGCCATCGGCGCTCACGAGTGGTCCACCCGAATTGCCCGGATTGATGGACGCGTCGGTCTGAATCATGTCGAAGTAGGCGCCTGCGCCTTCGCTGCGAGCCACGAGGTTGCGACCGATGCCGCTGATCACGCCGGCCGTGACGCTGGGCTCGGAGTTGCCAAGCTGGAATCCGTAGGGATTTCCAATGGCGATGGCCCATTCGCCAACCAGGAGGTTGTCCGAGTCGCCAAGCGGCGCGATAGGAAGATTCTTCGCGTCGACTTTCAGGACGGCGAGATCGTTCGTTTCGTCCGTGCCGACCATTGTCGCGGGATACGTGGTACCGTCGCGCAACATGACGGAAATCTTTGTCGCGCCGGCAACGACATGTGCGTTGGTGACGATGAGTCCATCTGCGCGAATGATGAAACCCGTTCCAAGCCCTGCAGAAGTCTGGGTGCCCGAGCGTCGACCTCCAAAGAAGGCCTCGAACGGATCGACCTGCACCTGCTGGACGACTTCCGTCTGCACGGTGACGACGGACGGCGCCACACGTGCAACGGCGTCGGTGATCGCGGTGCGGCGCGAGGCCGAAATGGCGGCGGGGCGTGCGGCGTCGCTGGCGCGCACGGTCTGGGCCGCCGAGTCCTGAGGGGTGCCACTGCAGGCGGCCAGCGTGGCAAGGGATAGGAGGGAGGCGCTGATGCGCATCAGCTGTTTGACCATGATCGTTGAAGACGTGCGACGTCGCCGACGAATTGATCGACGCCGCGATCGGTGAGAGGATGTCTGAGGAGTGACCGGCAGAGATCGCCGGAAAGTGCGACCGCATCGGCACCGGCAATGGCGCACGCGCCGAACTGCGACGCCGACGCGGGGTCGATGGCGATGACGTCGCATTCAGCGTCGGTGCTGTCGAATGCGGCTCTGATGTCACGCACCACAGCCACGCCATCGTGGCCGGCGGCGTCCAGCAATTGCACGGACGTCACCACGCTCGATGCACCGGCACGCACCGCCACGAGTGCCTGCGCGGCATTGTACACCTGGGTGCCGGCGACGCGAACACCGTCGGCACGGAGGCGACGCATGGCGCCAAGTGTCTCTTCGACGAGGGGAAGCTGCACGACGATCTGGTCCGAGAGCTTGGCGAGCTCCTTGCCGTCCCTGAATGCGCCGATGGCATCGAGCGACGACACCGATGCGAAGATCGGTCCGTGAAACAGCCGGCAGAGCGCGACCAGGTGCGCATGTGCGTTGCCTGCGGCCACGTCACCAAGCAGAGCCGGCGACGTGAACACCCCGTCGAGCATGCCGTGCGCGGCGCCCCATGCAACGTCGTCGGTATCGGCGGTGGCAAAGAAGATCTTCATGCGTACAACTCGGCGGGATAGCGCACGACATCCAGAAAGAGTGCGTGCGCGGGCGCAGGCGCCGAGACGTCGTCATTCGTGGGCGCCGCAAGCAGCATCGCGACGTCGCTCAGCGGGCGCTTGCCGCTCGCGACGTCGACCATTGTCGCCATCAGGAAACGCACCATGTGATGCAGGAAGCGATTGGCCTCGATCACGAATACCAGCCCACCCGGGCGCTCGTTCCATTCCGCGTGCAGGATATGGCACCGATGATTGTCCTGGGCAGGGGCGGTGTTGCGGACGGCAAAAGCGCGGAAGCAGTGATCGCCCGGCAGCTGGCCTGCAGCGGCGCGGAGCAGCGCGAGATCCACCGTGCGATCGGGCGCCCATTCGGTGCCGCGACGGAAGGGCGACGCGGCTTCGGCATCCGTGCCAAGGTAGTAGCTATAGCGCCGGGAGATGGCGCTGTAGCGTGCGTGAAAGTCATCGCGCATCGCATGTGACGAGGCGACCCAGATGTCGTGCGGCAAGACAGCGTTCAGCGCTCGGCGGAGAGTCACATCCGTCCATCGGTCAGGTACTCGCACGCCGACCGACTGGCCGCGCGCATGCACCCCCGCATCCGTCCGTCCGGACCCCATTGCCGCCATGGGTGCGTCGCAAAGGCGCGAAAGGGCCTCTTCGAGCACTCCCTGAACGGTCCGGCGATCTGGCTGCCGCTGCCATCCGCTGAAACCCGTGCCGTCATAGTGCAAGACGAGCTGCAGCGTGCGAGTCGACATCTGGATAAAAACTAGCCCCACGCGAGTGAGTGTCAAGCAATTGACGGCCGCGACTCGTGCTTGCCGACACGCTGCGTATATTCACGCGGAATGCCTCCACGCACGCTTGCCACGCTCGCCCACGCGCTCACCGTCGCGCCGGATCTGGACGCGTCGCTGCTGGCGTTGGCGGACGCGCTCACCGAGGTGGACCGGTTTGCACTGCTCGCGCTCGTGCGGTTCGACGCGAGGCGCACGATGCTGACCGAGCGGCTCATGCCCACGGGCGACGTGGTGGAGCGGCAGCGGCTGGAGACCACCTTCGATCACCTGCCAACCCGCGAGCGCATCGCCGTATTGGCGGGTGGGACGTTCGTGGACTTCGCGGATCATTCGGACGAATTTGCGCCGCTCTTTGCGTTGCCCAGGCTGCCGGACGTGGGCTGGCTGTCGCTGCGCGGAATCCGGTTCGAAGGGCAGCTATCTGCGGTCATTGTCCTGTACGAAACGCGCAAGTTTTTCGGCACGCGCTCGTCGGAACGGCTGGCGCCCTCGGCGGCGTTGTTCGAGCTCGCGTTTGCGCGCTTCGCCGAGCATGAGGCACGCGAGGAGGCGGTGAAAACGCTTGAGGACGTGACCCAGCGCGTGCATTCCGAGTATGAGCGGAAGCTGGGCCTGCTGGAGGAAAAGCTGTTCGAGGCGGCAGGGGCCGCGCCGCAGGCGGAGCCGGAACGGCTCGTGGCGCTGGAGCGAGACCTTGCCAAGGCGCTCGAAGAAGCACGCAGGGCCACGAAACGCGCGGACGCGGTGGACGCGACCGTGGGTGCGGCCGTGGAGCAGCTCGAGATGGCCCATGTGGAGCTCCATCGCCAGAGCGAGGCGTTGCGGCAGCGGAGCAGGACCATCTACCTGATAGACCGGGTGCTCACGCTGGATGCCACCACGCGCGACCCGCGTGAGCTGGTAGGCGGGTTGCTGACGCTCGTGGGCGAGGACATGGGGGCGCAGCGCTGCTCGCTTCTGCTGCACGTGCCCGGCGAGCATGAGCTCTACCTTGCCGCCGCCCGGGGAATCACGCCCGCGGTGCCCACCGGACATCGCATCAAGTTTGGCGAGGGGGTCGCGGGCAAGGTGGCGGCCACGCGGCAGCCGCTGCTGGTGCAGGACGTGGCTGAAGCGCGGAACCACCCGCTCATCCGCGACGAGCTGTTCACCACCGGGTCGTTCATCAGCTTTCCCTTGATCTATCACGGAACGCTCGTGGGCGTGGTGAACCTCGCCAACCGGGCGATGCACGGAATCTTCGTGGAGGAGGACGTGGAGCGCGTGCGGATGCTGGCGCTGGTGATATCACTGGTGGCCACGCAGGCGCGGCTTGCGGACCGGATGCTGGAGACGCTGAGTGTCGGCTAGCGCGGCACCGCCCGTTCAGCAGGCGATCAGGACGTTGGCAATGGGTGGCTCCCTCAGCGAGCTCGAGTCGCGGGCGGCGTTCACGTCGGTCATGCAGGGCGAGGCGACGGCGGCGCAGATTGCGGCGCTGTTGATCGGGCTTCGCGTCAAGGGCGAGACGCCGGACGAAGTCGCGGGAGCGGCAGGGGCCTTGCGCTCGGTGATGGTGCGTCTGCCGACAGACACTCCGGACGACCTCGTGGACACCTGCGGAACAGGTGGCGGCGCCGTGCCCACGTTCAACATCTCGACCGCTGCGGCACTGCTGGCCGCGGGACTTGGCGTGCGCATCGCCAAACACGGCAACCGCTCATTCACCACGCAGTGTGGCAGCGCGGATGTGCTCGAGGCGTTGGGTGTGCCCGTTGACGTGAGCGTGGACGTGATGGCGCGTGCGTTGCGTGACGTGGGCATTGTTTTCATGTTCGCGCCGCTCATGCACCCCGCAATGCGGCACGTGGGGCCCATCCGGCGCGAGCTTTCCATTCCAACCGTGATGAACATCGTGGGGCCGCTGGCGAACCCGGCGAGCGCCGGTCGTCAGGTCGTGGGGGTTGGCGACGCGGCGCGCGTGTCGCTCATCGCGGGTGCGCTCCAGAGGCTCGGCAGCGTGCACGCACTGGTGGTGCATGGTGAGCCGGGAATGGATGAGATTTCGCCGCTGGGCTTGACGCGCGTGGTGGAGATCCGCGACGGAGTGAGCCGCGAGTGGACGATCGATCCTTCTCGATATGGGTTCGGGGCTGGCTTGGCGGCCGAGCTGGCGGGTGGGACGCCATTAGCGAACGCTGCCGCGGTGATTGCGACGCTGAATGGATCTGCGCCGCCCACCGCGATTTCTGCCGTGGCGTTGAATGCGGCGGCGGCGCTCTATGTCGCACCTGGAGGGCCGCTGGAGTTTGGCGATGCTGTCGTTGCCGCCAGGCAGGGGTTGGCTGATGGGGTTGGGCTTGTGGCGCTGAACCGGCTGCGGGCGGCGTTCGGGCAGTTGCCGGCAAAAGAGGAAAACAAAAACCTTGTTAAAGATTGAACCGCGGAGGGCGCTGAGTTACGCGGAGAAAACGCAGAGAACTGATATTGAACCACGGAGGACAACCAAGATATTTGTTTTGTTTTCCCAAGAAGAGTTTTCTTGTTTTCCTCTGTGTTCTCTGTGCCCTCTGTGGTTCAAAAAAACTGCTAAGCGAAACGCAGAGATTCCGAATTGAAATCTCTGCGTTTCCTCTCTGCAAGTCTTTGCGTTCTTTGCGGTCCAATCTCTTACAACGAAAGATCGAACCGCCGAGGGCGCGGTGTTACGCTGAGAAAACGGAGAGAACGGATATTGAACCACAGAGGACACAGAGGACAACAAATAGTAGGTTTCCTTGTTGTCCTCTGTGTCCTCTGTGGTTCAAAAAAAATCCCTAAACGAAACGCAGAGATTTCGAATTGAAATCTCTGCGTTTCCTCTGCGAGTCTTTGCGATCTCTGCGGTTTAATCTCCTGTTCACGCTCTCGACAGAACGTCTAATACCGCCGCATCACACCGACAACGATACCTTGAATAGTCACGTCGTTTTCGTGGACGTACATAGGCGCCATGGTTTCATTCGCCGGCTGAAGCCGGATACGGCCGTCTTTTTCGCGATAAAACTTCTTGACCGTGGCCGAGTTGCCGTGAAGCATGGCGATGACCATTTCGCCGTTGTCGGCGCGCTGGCGTTCGTTCACCACCACGTAGTCGCCGTCGCGGATCTGCTCCTCGATCATGGAGTTTCCGCGCACCCGCAGCACGTAATGATTGCCGCCGCGCTGGACGAAAGAATCCGGCACCGCTATGGACTCCTGGTGCGCAATGGCTTCGATTGGAACACCGGCCGCGACGGCGCCCAGGAGCGGAAGCTCGATGGCGCGCGGCATGAGGTCGCTTGGTAGGATCTCGATGGCCCGGCTCTCATTGTACGAGCGCTTGATGAACCCTTTACGCTCGAGATTGCTCAGGTGCTCATGCACCGTGGCCAGCGAGCTGTAGCTGAAATTTTCTGCAATCTCCTCAAAGCTGGGCGCGTACCCGTTTTGCTCAGAGTAGATCGATAGATAGTTTAGAATCTCGCGTTGACGCTTTGTCAGCGGCATGACTGCTCCTGCGGAATGTGAAACCGACCCATCCGGACCCCAAGGAAGCGATGCTGCCCGAACAACCCCCGAATAGCATAGCCGAATAAGTCCCGAAGTGCAAGCATTTTCTCGCTGGACCGACCCAGTCGGCACCTTGGGCATCATTTGCCAGGAAGCGCTCGTCCGCGCTACGACGCTCGAAACGCGGCGCGAAGAGCTCGAGTTCAAAGCGTCCCAGGTGACGCGCGTGGCGTCCATGTCGCGCGCGCTCCGCCAGCCCACGGTGGCCCTCCTGGCGGAGGTGAAACGGCGCTCACCCTCCAAGGGGATGATTGCGGAGGGTCTCGACGCGGTCGCACAGGCGCGCGCGTATGCCTCGGCCGGAGCCGCCGCGATCAGCATCCTCACGGAGCCGGCGCATTTCGGCGGCTCGGCCAGAGACCTGCTGGCTGTTCGTGACGGCGTCGCGATTCCCGTCCTCAAGAAAGACTTCCACGTTCGCCCCATCCAACTGCTCGAAGCAAAAGCCCTGGGCGCCTCGGCGGCATTGATCATCGCGCGCGCATTGTCGCCCGACTGGCTCCCGGAGATGATGAGCGCCGGCCGACGGCTGGGCCTGGACTTGCTGGTGGAGGTACGTGATGAAGAGGAGCTCGACCGGG
>JAQBPY010000038.1 GCA_028287285.1 Gemmatimonadota bacterium | reverse complement strand
TGCGGCGTGTGGAGATCCTACCGCATCCGAGCGTGCACATGGTGTTCGAGCATTCCGGTGACGCGCGCGTTGTTGGCGTTGCAAAAGAGAAGTTCGTGCGGATGCTGCAGGACAGGAACGGCGTGTTTGGCGTCAAATTCAGACCGGGCGGATTCCATCCGTTCTTCGGTGCGCATGTGTCATCGCTCGCGGATCGTGCCCTTTCCATTGACGCGGTCTTCGGTGCGGCCGGCGAGTCGCTGGTACGTGAGATCAATGCTGAGATCGACGATGCCGGGCGCCGACGCGTTGCCGAAGCGTTCCTTTCATCTCGGGTCGTGTCGGATCCGCTCGTCTCATGGATTGCCGATATTGTCTACGCTGTTGCAAGTGATCGGACGATTCTGAAGGTTGACGATCTTGTCGAGCGCCAGGGCGTAAACAAGCGAACGCTGCAGCGCTTGTTTTCGAAGTACGTCGGAGCGACCCCTAAGTGGGTAATCCAGCGATACCGACTGCACGAGGCAGCGGCGCAACTTGCTGCGCATGCGGACGTCAATCACGCCGCGCTCGCGGCGAGTCTTGGCTATAGCGATCAAGCTCACTTTGTTCGTGATTTTCAATCGACCGTCGGAATGTCGCCAGCCCGGTTCGCGAGACGAAGTCGATCTCCATGAAAAGCTGAGAAATGGGCACTTGACTGCTGAATGGGCCATCGGCATGCTCTCCGACCGCTGTCACGACAGTCCTAACCGGCACGCAGAGGCGAGAGGCAGACGAGCCACGAACCGCGCCCTGAACGTTGGGCGCGGCGCTCAGTTGGCCCCTGGAAGCCTTCAGGTTCTTGTCGACCCAGTGATGAGCGTCATCTTCCAGTCTGTCCTTTCAGAGTCCGTAGATCGGAGCGCAGCACGCCGAGTCCTTGCCCGACGCCATCCGCAGCCTGTACAATCCGGCTCATTCGTTTGATACGCCTGGGCGATCAGCTCGCTTCGGGTTCTAGCTGGCAATCGCTGGGGGGAGATCCCCGTACCATCGGTGTCGCATCCGCGAGGAAGTGTGCCGGACGTTAGTGCGCTCCGCATCCCTTCTGCGATTCCTTTGAGTGATGCGAGGTGGAACGGATGTCCACGCGCCCGCGAGTGATCGTGTCTATTCCGACAACGGTATTGGACAGGTGAGCGCGCTCGTGCTCAGCGTCCGTATCTGGTCCGTGCGAGCGGTGAGCGCGCGCCGCGCGTGCGCACGGATCGTAAGGGAGGAGCCGGTCTGGTTCGCCGTGGTGTGCGCGCTTTCCCTGATAGGGATCGCCTCTGGAGTGCCGCGGCTAGTCGTGCCGGGCGGTGCCCGCGTGGCCGTCGGCGTCGCCGCGCTGCTCGCCTACCTGCTGGAGGCGACGCGTCCGGACGAGCGGCTCCTCGCGGTCGTGGGTGCCAATCGCGTTCTCGTTCGGCTGGTCGACGCGTTCCTCTGGCTGTCGCCACTCTTGGCGCTGTTGGTGGTTCGCGCTCCACAGGGCGCGCTGGGCGCCGTACTCGCCATCGCCGGCATTTCATTCCTACCAGCCCGGCGCGGACCGGTCGCGGTGCGGAGCTCGCGCGCCCACTCCCAGTGGTCACGACTACTTTCGCTCGGCGCGACAGAGTGGGTCGCAGGGCTCAGACGGACGCCGTGGGTTATCGCGGCGAGCATGGTGGCCGGCGTCCTCGGTTCAGCGCAGCCCATTGTCGCCATCGCGAGCCTTGCAGTCGGAACGCTATCAGTGACGGCGTATCACTGGACGCCGAGCGAGGGATGGCTGCTGATTCATGTGGGCCGCCGCCGCGCGCGCGCGTACATATGGCACAAGGTCGGAACCTCATGCGGCCTGTTAGTGCTGTGCCTCGCGCCAATTCTCGTGAGCGCGGTCGTCCGCTCGCCTTCCTTGGCGCCGGTGTTCGGGCTGTCGGCGCTCGCATGCATCCATGCCCACGCCTGTGGCATCCTGTGCAAGTACGCGACGTATGAAGAAGGCGCGCCGCTGTCGCCCGGTGGGACGTTGATCTGGCTGCTCGTCTCCGCCATGATCGCGTTGCCGCCCTCGTCCTTCATGGCGCTATACCTCCTCGAGCGCCGAGCCGAGGCACGCCTCGCTCCCTTCTGCGATCCGGTGCCCGCCGTCCGCAAGGCCATCGCATGATCGACGATCAACGTCGGGGTACCGCGCCCCTCTGCCTCACGCTCGATGATCTGAGCGTGCATCTCGGCGAGCGGGTGGTCATCCGCGATTGTGTTCAGCGCTTCTGCGCCGGCGCGGTCCATGGAGTGCTCGGGCAGAATGGGGCCGGGAAGACGACATTGTTCGACGCCATCTTCGGGCTCCTGGCTCACTCGGCGGGAACGATCACGCTCGACGGACGGCCTCTCGTGGCCGGGGATGTGGCCTACCTCCCTTCGGAGCTCCGGCTCTACGACGGCATAACCGGCGAGGAGCTGCTGCTCCTGTTCGCGATGTCGGGACGGATCTCGGAGGCCGCGCGGCAGTATGCAGAGGCACTCGAAGTTCCGCTGAACGCTCTCATCGAGACCCACTCCTTCGGGACGCGACGCAAACTGGCGCTCGTTGCGGTGTCCATGCTCGACCGGCCGGTGCTCCTCCTCGATGAACCCTTCGAGGCGCTCGATGTGGTGAGCCGGCGCGTCGTGCGGCACATCCTCAAGGCAGAAGCCGAGCGCGGACGTATCGTCATCTACTCGGCCCATGAGCTGGAGGCGCTCCCGACGTTCTCGGATTGGATCTCGTTGCTCCGCGATGGCCGCTTCATCGGCGAGTTTCCGACGCAGTCGATAGCGGAGCTCGAGGCGTTGCTCACGACCGATGTCGATGCTCGCCTGCTCGCCTTCCGGACGCGATGACGTGGCATCCGGCGAACGCATCACTCGATGCCGGTATCGACCGCGAGCCGACGACTCTTCAAGGCCGCTATGTAGGCCCGAGAGTCCCTCGCTTCAGACGTGTGGAGCGTCAACGCTCAATGGATGTTGTGCGCGCACTCACCGTCGTCTTTCTGCTGGCATCGCGGAGGCCGCCCACGCCGAGCAAGCCGCAGTTTGCTGAGCGATTGCCGGTCTAGATATCGGCCTCCTATCACTACCCCGCCGATCTTGGCAGCGTTGCGAATATCGGCAATCGGTTCAGCATCCAACAACACGAAATCCGCAATCTGGCGCGGTGCAATTGTGCCAAGCGGAACGTCGCCTCGGCATTCAACCGCAAGACGGGCGCCTGCCCCTTCTCGGCGAGCCGCGCCAGGAGACCGTAGTCTTCGCAACTGACGGAAACAGATGGCACTCGTTCCGTGATGGCGTCATGGATTTTGACCACGTTCCAGCCTTCCGACCACAGCGAGGTGAGGACGCCTGCCACACCCGCGTCCTCCAGCGCCTTGGCGATTTGACGCTCCGATAGTCCGGTACGCTTTGTCCGCACCGTCCACGTGTCCATGTATGCTTTGCGCTCCTTGAGGAACCGCTCGAGACCCTCGGGCGAGGACCATTGCTTCAAGCTCGCGTCAGTGCGGCACGTCATCTCCGGAGTCGAGACTAGTACGAACTTGCCGGCGGCCTGGGGAAGCCATGCGTGAAACGCCGCGGAATCGGCGATCTCGGGTAGCGTGATGACCTTGCCGACCGTCGGCCTTTTCGTTCCAGGGCTCCACGCCATGAGTCTCGCGTCGAGGGATCTAAAGCGTGGCTCGAGAAGCTCTACGCTTGCTGCACCTCGTTGCCATCCGCGCCAAGTGCCGTACTTCTCAGTGCGCACGGGAATTCCCCAGGCCTTGTAGGTCTGCATCATCCAGCGTTGTGCGCCATCTAAACCCGTCGTGCCGTTTAGTCTCGGCCCTATCGAGTCAGCAAGTACCTGCGCCAAACGCCCAACTTCTGAACTGTCTGTACCGAGCGCCCAGAGTCGCCTTATGACCGGATCCTGAGTGGTGAATCCTTGTGCACCCACGACACTCGTTAGTGCGCCCAAAGTGAACATGGCGGCCGCGATGACTCTGACAATAGAGTGCGTAATGTCTGCTCGGCGATTGCTGCTGCACGTACACTGTGCTGGTTGCATTTTCTGACCGTGGTTGCCTACATGGTCGAAGCCCCGTGGAGTGCCATGGCCTCGTCGCGCCGGGAGCGCTCTGTCGCAATGCGCTTCGCGTGCTCGTTCACTGTCATGAGACCATGGGAAGCCGCAGTGTTTACCTCCGCCACTTAGTCGGCACCTACCGCGCTGAGTACGTTCGCTTCGAGCGTTCGGATGCGGTCCGTGTCGCTCAGAAGTACCTGCGGCGGGTCGCTAGAATGGCCGCCCCTTCTCGAGGCGACACTCGGGAGCCGGGATGGACACGTGCTCGCCTCAGCGGGTCGGACACAGACACCACGATCTAGGGATTCTCCTCACCCGTTTCAGCGAGGTCGTGCGATGCGGGGGTGGACTTTTCGCCACAAGCTTGGGCGGTCCGCGACGTCCTCCGCCACCCACTTTGTGGTGGATCCGCTCACGAGGTCTCCCTTCGCCAGGTTCGCCTCAAACGCGCTGCGGTCCGTCCCCGTCACGCCGAAATTGACGGGATCTTGATTGTTGGGCGCGGTATGTTCGAGCTGACGCGGCTTGAGAATTCGCGCCTCGAGTGCATTCGCGAATGACATACCGCTTCCGCGCGCTATCACAGAGTCGAATTCACCAAAACGCTTGCCGTTGTAGAGGAATGACGAGCCCTGAACGCATGCGCTTCTCTACGCACAGATTTGGGATGGGCACGCGCGGGTTCAAATCCGCGCTTCGCGTATGTTGCCGGCGCGACCTCCTGGCTTGGGGCCGTGAGGCGCGGGTTCAACCCACACTTTCCCACGCGATCCGCATCGCGCTTCCGGACATTTGGGCTCGTAGGCGCGGGTTCAAGTCCGAGTCGGTTCAGGCGCCGACCGGCTCTTCCGCCCCCCGAGCGTGCTCAGAAGCGGGCCGTCTGTGGAGTTAGTAGAATCGCTTGATCGGCGCGAGGCGCGCCTGAATTGCTGTTTCAGCTGAGCGCTCTGGAAAGACGAGTGTGAAAATATCTAGCACAATGAGGCCTGTCTGCGCGGCCGACTTCAAGCACAATCGGAGGGGCAGTCCATCCCCGCTCAGGTAGGAGTATCCAAAGACCAAGCCACCGTCAGCCTGTTCCGTCACCTCCATCGAGGTTCCAACGGCCATTTCGTTGGGATGCGCACCGAAGTCGATAGTTCGCTCGTACAATCCACCGGCTATCTCACCCACGACGGAACTGCGGCCGCGGATGGCGGCAAAGATGTTTCTTCCTGCGAAAGTCTTCACACAGAGCTTCCGCGCTTCGTCGCTTTTCCGCCGCTGGCTCCAGATTTCCCAAGAGGCCGGGTTGAGGTCGATGTAGTTGCCATATAGCGCGTGCTCCAGGCACCCACGCATGACCATATACGCCTCAGCGAGTTGTCCTGACATCGCGAGTTGTATCGCAGCCCGGAACGCAGAAAATGAACGCACCGCGAGACCTGCAACTATGGGATTGCCAAGGTTCATCCACCCCTCGATCAGCGCGATAAACGTGGCGTCAATTGCCGAAATGCTGGCTGTTTCATCCTTCAAATTGCGAAACGTGCCGAATGCGTGCTGGCGAGCCAGCTCTATAAATTTCGTGAGCTCATCGTCGCCCCACCCCGGCGGGACTGCATTTGTCGGATCAGACATATTCTGTGCGCTGGGTGCCCCTAGCGTGATCGGTGCGCAGCGACGGTTGTGGACGCGCATGTACGACGGCGGTGTCCAGTCCCATTGGCAAACCAAGGGCGACTACCGTACGACCGGTACCTGCCCTACCCGGACTAGGGAGTGCCCATTGAGCGCCCGACCTGGAGGCTTCTGACGGGACATGGCGAATACAATCTCGGAGGTTACGCGTCGCGGTATCGTCGACGAATTCTATATGGGAAGTCGGCCATGGTCCGGACGCATGCAGGAAGATCAATTCCTCGCGCGCCTGTACAATCTGGCCGAGTTGCCGAGTACGGATCACAGATACCCCGATGCGGCTGGAGACATTTGGCAACACCGTGTGCGGAATGACGACGGCCCGGCGGACTGGGTGTTCTTCGACTCTCGCTTCAGCCTTTTGTATTCGCCAGATGAACAGTTCCTCGCCTTTCTTTGTGAGACCGTCGACCCCGTTGTCCGTACTGATGCCGAAGTGGCTCGTGAATTGGTCGACATCTTCAACTCCCATCTTCGTGCCGATGGCTGGAGCTTGGTTGAAACACGGGAGGTGTCAGGCCATCCAGTATTTGAACCCGTCAAGGGTGACGCACGCCAACAGGTGTTTTCCGACCTACCGGATGGCAGAAGGTGGATCAGCAGCTTCAGGAAGCGCGCAACGCCTTCAGACCGCCTCCACTCCTGAACAGTTCCAAGCAGTTGGTCTCATTTGCCGGGAGATCCTCATTTCCGCGGCTGAGGCCGTGTTTGATCCGTCGCGACACCTGATTCTGGATGCGGCTCAAGCGAGTGAGACGGATGCTCGGCGACGTCTTGAGGCGATCTTCGAGAAGGAGCTCTCCGGATCTGCGAACGAGGAGGCGCGAGCACACGCCAAGGCGGCTCTCAAGCTATCGGTGGCGCTGCAGCATAAGCGCACTGCTGACTTCCGCACGGCTGCGATGTGCGCCGAGGGCGCCAGCACCGTCGTCAATCTCCTGGCGATTCTCTTCGGCCGCCGCACTTCGTGAGGTGCCGGCCGCACCGTCTCGGCCGTGCGGGCGACGATGTGTGACTTGCTACCAACGTGACTGCTAGTGTGCGCTTGGGACCTCTGCCCCATGGCGCGGTCCCTCAGCGGCAAGGCATTTTCGGGCACAACAGTGAAGGTACCGTACGTACTCCGCGAGATAGTCGATGCCTTCTGCCAGGGCAGTATAGTAGAACGGATTCATCACGGTCGCGCGCAGCACCGTCAACCCGTGCCTGTTGTATGACGTCTTGGAGAGTTGCAGCACATCGTGCAACAGCGGGGCAAGTGAGTCGAAAGAGTATTGGGTACGCTCAAGACGGGTGCGGGACACAAAAAACTCCTTGCTGTACGAGCAGCGTAGTCAGGGCGTCGAACCATCGCTCATGTGTGTGCTGCCGTTCACGGCTGATGACGATGGGATCTTGAGGGAAATAGTTGCGCCTCCAATGGATGTAGTCATCGAAGACGCGTCCCAGCAGTTCTTCCCAGACCTGTGACTGCTCAGCCTTTGGGCCGAGAAACCATGCGGCGAGCGGTGGGTCCTGAAGAGACTCTTGCGTAGGGGATGTTAGAGGGCGCACGTGACATACTCCCGAGCAAGTGGGTGAGCCAGGTGAGCAGTCGCTGTTGGCACCGTCTGCTTTCGCTGGGTGCGGCTATTTGGGCCGCCGAACGCGGCGACATATCGCGTAATGACTTCGCAGCCGCTTAGCGTCTCATGCAGCCCCATTTATTATTGCGTGGGCAAGCACGCGAACTACTTCGCTGAGAATCGCTGCCCCAGCGAGCTGCTCCGTACTCGACGTCTAGAGCGCGGGAGGTACACGCCCTGTCCGCGACGGATCACGTCAAGCTACGTCGCAATCTGCTTCCTGCCATTACGCCGTGGGCAACGCGTTCCGCATTGCGTGCGACAGCTCGGTTTCCAGATTGACAGCCATGGCTTGCGAGCCGGTAGCTTCACGCGCACGCCTTTATTGGCGACACCCCGACGGTGCCGCCCTTTGGTCTCCATCCATAGAGACCGTGGGTGCATTTACTGACGGACCCAGAACTCGGCCACCACTGGCAGGTCGTCGGCGACCTCCCCGAGAAGCCGTTGGGCCGTCGGATCAGCGCTTTCCGCGGTAGAAGTCGCGAAGTGGCCTCCCGGCCTCGGCGCGTACCCCGAACGGGGTTCAACCTCCGCTATTGGACGGCGATTATGGACAACACCTCGATGGAATCGGAAGGACTGCACGCACCGACAGGAGAGCGCAGCGCAGAGCGGCAGTCGTTCGACGACGCACTGGTGCATATCACGCGCAGCATGGAAGCCGCTCGCCTCTCAGCAGCACAGGCGCTCAACAGCGAGGCCGTCCTGCTGAACTGGCGCATCGGCACAGAGATGAGAACGCGACAGCGGGGCGAACGCTGGGACTCCAGGGAAATAGCGCGACTCGCCGCTGACCTGAGGGTCCGATTCCCGGAAGCCAAGGGGTATTCGCGGGAGTGCTTGGAATACATGCAGCGGATGGCCGAGGCCTATGCCGACGAGGCGGTCGTGCGCGACGTCTTCGCCAAGCTGCCGTGGAAGCAGAACAAGGTTTTGATTGACCGACTGACGGCATACGAGGACCGCCTCTGGTACGCGCAGCAGGCAATCGCTCATGGTTGGGGCGTCGCTGTTCTTACAGCGCAGATCGAGACCGGCCTCCGACTTCGGATGAAAGGTGCTGACAGCCGTCCCGCGACCGTTCCCGGCGCGTCCGACACGGATAGACACCGTGAGATCCTCGCCGCCGATTCCGCTCTCGCTCTGCTCTCGCTCCCCCCATCTGCGTCAACGCGGCGCGTTGAGCACGCGCTCGTTGCCAATTTTCGAAGACTCCTTTTGGGAATGGGGCACGGGTTCGCGTACTTCGGCAATCAATATCGGCTCGACGTCGGAAAACAGAACTTCCTCCTCGACCTGCTCTTCTATCACATACCTTCGCACCGCTTCGTTGTGTTTGATCTGAGGCTCGGAGCGTTTTCGCCGGAGCTTGCCGGGCAGATGTGCTTTTACGTCACTACTATCGACGATCTTGTCAGCGACCGTCGCAAAAGCGGCACTCCGCTCGACGAGCAAACAATCGGGATAGTGATCTGCCGCGATGCGGGTCAGTTAGCCGTCAAGTACACCCTGCGAGCGGATCGCGCACCTGTGGGACTGGGCGCCCACGACTGTCACTCGACGACTGTCCCGGTTGATCTGTTAGGCATACTCCCGAGTGCGCTCGAGTTCCAAGCCATTTTTCGCTCCGCTGAGCGAGCGGCGGAGGAACAGGAGCGCTCTTTCGGGAGACGTACATCGCGCTGAGCAGAGCCCATGACCAATGGCGGCTTCTCGGAACAGCATATCTCTTAGTCAGTGGCCTGCGTCGTGACACACCGGAGGTCCCGCACACCCTCAGCTTGTAGTCACGTTCGTTCTTAGAGTGAACCCGCGAGAGCCTCGCAGGCAAGGGGCGAAGGTCGCGCAAACGAGTCCCTCGAGTCGAAGGATTGCGGCGCGGACGC
>JAQBPY010000430.1 GCA_028287285.1 Gemmatimonadota bacterium | reverse complement strand
TAACTGTAGGCATTCACAGCTGCACCTCGACTCGTCGTCGAGCCCGCGATGACGAACGTCAGCGTGGAGGTGCCATGGGGAGCGACCGAGAGGTTGTAGCTGGAAGCCGCCGTGACTCCCATTCCTTTCGTGACTATCGGCGTTGGGTGTGCGATCGGATGTGCGCCGGCGGAAGGCGTCGCTCCCCACACGCAGAACCAGGGGTTGTCGGTGTCCCGGGCAACGAAGAGAGCATTCGTCGAGGACCAGACAACACTGTCCCGAGCCTCTCTTATCGCATGATGCTCTGACCATACGGAACGAAGATCAGTCTTGACTGAAAATTGAAAGCTCAACTCTCGCCTGCGATCGGTGGCGTTCCTGATCGTGTACCGAACGATCAAACCCGGCTGGCCGTCGGGGCTGAACTGAAAGCGATCGATCGAGACGCTGTCCAACAGCTGCCCGTATCTGAACAAATTGCCGTACGGGTAGTTGACGAATTCAGTGCTTTCCGAAAGGGCGATGTGCCGATTGGTCGCTACGTCCGTTACCTCGGCCCGAAAACCGTCGATCAGCTTGATCGGATGTAGCCACAGCCCACCCATTTCCCCGCGCAGGTGCTCGCCCATGTCGGGGAAATTCCCATCCTGCATTCCAATCAGGTACGCTCGGTCGCCCGCCGTGACATAGGGCCGTGCCTTGTTTTGCCCGTGATTGCTGATGCCTGCCAGAATCGGCGCCGCATAATCACCCTGGGACGGCAGCGAACGAGCGCTCGCAAACGCCAACAGGAAGCACAGCACAAATGACCGAATGACGCTCTTCATCACGCTACGCTCGAACTGTGGAAGTAGACGAAAGGCGGCAACACCGATGCCGGTGAGCAAGAATTGAAAGTAGTGGGAGATCTGAGCCCCTGGAGCAGATGGAGGCCCTGGCGGCGCCCTCCCTCTGCCAGCGAGGGGCCGCGTGTACAGGCGAGGAAACGTCTGGCGTATCTGCGATACGCAACTTAGTTTCGGCTGTCGCTTCCACCCGCTGTCGACCGCCATGAGGACGAGGACTCATCGCAGAGGGGACACCTGCGCGTGACGCGCGGAGGCACGCTCGCAGAGATCCCTCGGAGTTGTCATGCGCTCACCATTCCCTCGTCCGTTTTCCCGGTTCCATGCCGCCGTGCTACTCGTGCCGGCGATCGCCCTCGTCATTCACGCGTGCGGTGGCGATCATAGTCAGCCCACGGCGCCTATACTCCTGGGCGCCCGGAGCTCCGCATCCAAGGTCTTGCTCACCGTAAACGCCTCCGGGAGCACCGCCGGAGGGACGATCACTTCGAGTCGGGGCGGTATCAGCTGTACCTTCACTGTGTCCGGTGGGGTCCTGAGCAAGAGCGGGAAATGTGCGCAGGAGTACAAGACCGGCACGAGTCTCACGCTGACGGCAACTCCCACGGGCACGGGTGTGACTGCGAGTTGGACGGAGGGCTGCACGGGGGTGGCCGAGGGTGTGAGCTCGTGCCAGGTGACAATGGATGTGCCGCGCACCGTCAACGCCGTATTTGCTCAGCCAGCGACTTCGTTCCCTCTGAAGATCTCCGGAGGTGCCGGCGGCAGCGGCAAGGTCACCTCCTCCCCGGCGGGGATCAGCTGCACCATTACCAGCGGCGCCGCCGCGGCTACCGGGTGTACCGCGAACTTCGGTACGGGGGCAAGCGTCACGCTCACCGCCACTGCGGCGGCCGGAAGCTACCTCAAGGCGTGGGCGGGCGCGGGTTGCGATGCAACGGGAACTGGCAAAGGTGGCGGAGCCGGGAGTTGCGCGGTCAAGATGTCGGCAGCGCAGAATGTCATCGTCAGCTTCGATCCCACCTCGCCGATAGCCGGCGCAGGCGAGTGGTCCGCTCCGATCACCTGGCCAGTATTGGCGATCCATGCCGCCCTCCTGCCCAACGGACATGTGCTGACATGGGGGCAACGGAACGGCCAGCCTGCAATCTGGACGCCCCCGGCCACCGTCGGCTCGAGCGGAACCTTCGTGTCGACCACGGAACCGGCCGACCTGTTCTGCAGCGGACACACGTTCCTTCCGGACGGCCGAGTGCTCGTGGCGGGAGGACACAGCGGAACGGTTGGCCTCGGAATCCGCAACTCCGCGATTTTTGATTTCGCGACGAACTCGTTTACCTCCGGCCCGCTCATGGCGAACGGGCGTTGGTATCCGACCAATACTGCGCTCGCGAGTGGCGAGGTTGTCACGATGAGCGGTGGCGACACCGCGCAGCAGGAAAACCTGATCCCCGAGGTGTACCAGGCGAACGGCACGTGGCGAGAGCTGTCCACAGCGTCGCTCTATCTGCCGTACTACCCGATGGCATTCGTAGCTCCCGCTGGCAACGTGTTCGTGGCCGGTCCCAGCCAGACGACGTACTTCCTGGATCCCACGGGCACCGGCCACTGGACGGCCGGGCCCTCGAGTCTGTTCGGAGTGCGCGACTACGGGTCTGCGGTCATGTACGACGTGGGAAAGATCTTCATGGTGGGCGGCGGAGCTCCTACCGCAACCGCCGAGGTGATCGATATCAACGCGGGCTCCGGTGCGTGGCGCTCCGTCGCGTCGATGGCCGTGCCGCGGAGACAGAGCAACGCCACGATTCTCGCCGATGGCAAGGTGCTGGTGACTGGTGGTACGAACGCAACGGGGTTCAACAATCCTCCGTCGTCTACTGCAGTGCTGGCGGCAGAGCTGTGGGATCCCGCTACCGAGCAATGGAAAACGCTCGCGCGAATGTCGCACTATCGCCTCTACCACTCCGCGGCGCTCATGCTGCAGGATGGTCGCGTGCTGTCCGTGGGCAGCGGAGGGCCAGCAGCAACGGGGCTTACCGACGACTTGACCGCGGAGATCTTCACGCCGCCCTATCTCTTCAACGCGGACGGCACGCTCGCGACTCGGCCCACGATCACGGCAGCGCCGTCGTCGGTGACGTACAATCAGGGATTCACCGTTCAGATGTCTGCGCCCACTTCGGTGAGCAAGGTGACGTGGATCTCGCTCGGCTCCGTCACGCACTCGTACAACGAGAACCAGCGAGTGATGCGGCTCAACTTCACCGCGTCGGGAACTTCAGCCATCGCCGTGACAGCGCCGGCGCGCGCCGCGCTCGCGCCTCCCGGCTACTATTTGCTGTTCATCCTCGACAGCCGTGGCGTGCCGTCGGTGGCGAAGATCGTCCGTATCGGGTAATGCGTCAGGGCTGTATCATCTGAAATCCGTCGATCGAGGAGATTGCAAGTCTCAGAAGATTCTGTGAAACGCGAACCCGGGGTGGTGCCCCAGACTACCACGGCGCGTGCAGTACGCGCAGTGCAGCTTGGTCTGCTGGTCAACGCCGCTCTGGTGGCGATCAAACTGACTGCGGGGATCGTCGGAAACACGTACGCGCTCGTTGCCGACGCGGCCGAATCCATGACGGACATCATCTCGTCGCTGGTGGTATGGGGAGGCCTTCGATTGGCCGAGAAACCACCGGACGAAGATCATCCGTTTGGACACGGACGCGCCGAGGCTCTCGCAGCTGCCATCGTCTCCATCACATTGCTCGGGGCTGCCATCGCGATCGCCGTGCTCGCGGTCCGCGAGATCCGCACGCCTCACCACATCCCCGCCCCCTTCACGCTCTTGATCGCTGGGGGTGTGCTCGTCGCGAAGGGACTCCTCGCCCGCCGCGTTTCTCGCGTGGGCGTGGCCACGGGCAGCACCGCCCTCAAGGGAGATGCGTTCCATCACTTGAGCGATGCGCTCTCTTCTCTGGCGGCGTTCGTCGGCATCGGCGTCGCGCTACTCGGCAACCGGTATCTCGGTGGATCGGGATGGGAATCCGCAGACGACTGGGCCGCATTGATCGCCTCGATCGTCGTCTTCGCGAATGGCGTGCACCTTCTGCGCCCGGCGATCAATGAGCTCATGGATCGCACTCCAAGCAACGGGATAGTGGAACCGATCGCGTCAGCGGCTCGTGCAACTCCGGGAGTGCGAGAGATCGAAGAGCTCAAGGTGCGCAAGGCGGGGTTGGGCTATCTCGTCGAGTTGCATGTGCAAGCGGATCCAGAGCTGTCCTTGCGCCATGCGCACGTGCTGAGTGGGCGAGTAAAGCAGGCCATTCGTGCGGCGCGTCCGGACATCCAAGCCGTGTTGATCCACATGGAGCCTTACGAATCACGCGAGGAATAGCGGATGCGCCCAACGGAGTCACTTGAAATAGCTCGCTGAGTTACCTCGTGCGAGCACAAGTGTGTTCGCGCTCGGCCCGCGTGCGATGCGCGCGCGTGAGATGCGCGACGCACGGAGGAAGCAGCGCAGGTGATACATGGACCTCGAGCCCAATGGCGCTCGATCGGGCTGAACAAGCCAGCCCGGCAGCACGAACCGTGAGCTCCTCCAGGTCGTTGGTCGTTGATGGACTGCGCGGAGGAGGCACGTGCAAGAGAATCTCACCGTAGGCGGGGCGGCCCGCGGATCGCACGATGTGCACGATCATCACTCCGGGCACGGCGGTATGCGCACTCACGATGCGCACGCCGGACACTCGGTCGCGATGTTTCGCGACAAGTTCTGGATATCGCTCCT
Source organism: Gemmatimonadota bacterium (assembly GCA_028287285.1). GTDB lineage: Bacteria > Gemmatimonadota > Gemmatimonadetes > Gemmatimonadales > Gemmatimonadaceae > AG11. Next base: position 1,605 of record JAQBPY010000430.1, on the reverse strand, counting down.
TCTCACAATCCCGACGCTGCTCTGGGGCCACATGCTCCAGGCCGCGCTTGGATACCGCGCGCCTACGTTTCCGGGATCCGACTACGTCCCTGCCCTGTTCGGAGTAGCCGTATTCCTCTACGGTGGACTGCCGTTCCTGCAAGGGGCCGCGCGGGAGTTGCGCGATCGCGTGCCCGGGATGATGACGCTCATCTCGCTCGCCATTTCGGTGGCGTTCGTCTTCAGCGTCGCCGTGACGGTCGGCTATCCGGGAATGTCGCTGTGGGACGAGCTCTCCACTCTCGTTGTGATCATGCTTCTCGGGCATTGGATCGAGATGCGTTCGATCTCGCAGGCACAAGGCGCGATTCAGGAGCTCGCCAAGCTTCTCCCGAGCGAAGCCATGCGGGTGGTGGGTGATAAGATCGAAAACGTTCCGCTCTCGGCACTCGAGGAGGGCGACATCGTGCTCGTAACGCCCGGTGCATCGATTCCGGCGGACGGTGTCGTTCGCCAGGGCACGAGTGAAGTGAACGAGTCGCTGATTACCGGTGAGTCTCGCCCGGTTGAAAAAAAGGAAGGGGACAAGGTCATTGCGGGGAGCATCAACGGGAACGGATCGCTTCGTGTCGAGGTCACCGGCACGGGCGATCGCACTGCACTCGCCGGGATAACACGGCTCGTCGAGCAAGCGCAGACATCTCGCTCACGCGCACAGGCGCTCGCGGATCGAGCGGCGTTCGTGTTGACGCTCGTGGCAATCGGTTCGGCGGTCGTGACGCTCGTCGTGTGGCTTGCCGTTGGTGCCACGCCCGCCTATGCGATTGAGCGTGTCGTCACGGTACTCGTCATCGCGTGCCCGCACGCGCTGGGTCTCGCCATTCCCCTGGTGATCGCCATTTCCACGACGCTCGGCGCCAGAAACGGACTGCTGGTGCGGAATCGCCGCGGACTCGAGGAAGCGCGAAAGCTGGATGCGGTAGTGTTCGACAAGACCGGCACGCTCACGCGCGGCGAATTTCGAGTCGTGAAAATCATCACTGACGGAACGCTGAGCGAAGAGGAAGCACTCTCGCTCGCCGCCGCCGTGGAACGAGACTCTGAGCACACGATCGCGCGAGGGATCGTAGAGTCAGCAGAGGAGCGTGGTTTCAAAGTGCCAGCCGTCCGCGACTTTCGAGCGATCCCGGGCCGTGGGGTAGAGGCGCGACTCGATGAGCGTCGACTCGCCGTTGGCGGGCCCGCCCTGCTGAAACAGATCGGCGCACAGCCATCTCCCGCTTTGGCCGAAGCGGCGCGGCGCGCGGCTGATGCGAGCCAGGCAGCAGTCTATCTCGTGATTGACGGTGCTGCCCGTGCGATCTTCGCCATCGCGGACGCCGTGCGCGAGGAGTCTCGAGAAGCGGTCCGGCGTCTGCATGACCAACGCATCACGGTGGTCATGCTTACCGGCGATGCAGAGGCAGTTGCGTCAGCAGTAGCAAAGGAGCTCGGCGTCGACACGGTCATCGCCGAAGTGTTGCCCGAAGAGAAGGTAGAGAAAATCAATGAGCTCAAGCGCTCCGGCAAGCGCGTTGCCATGGTCGGCGATGGCGTCAACGATGCTCCGGCACTGGTGAGTGCCGA
>JAQBPY010000424.1 GCA_028287285.1 Gemmatimonadota bacterium | reverse complement strand
AGCCGGAAGTGAGGCAGGTGGCGCATCGCGGTGAAATATAGTTGCGATCGACCGTTCGTTCGGCGCGAAAGCTGCCATGATGCGATATGCTTCTCGTCTCGTCTTTCCGGACCCTTCGCCCGACCTCACCGAGCTCGCTCGTCCAGTTCGCGCGTTCGTCAGCCAGCCACTCGTCGCCGCAGCGTACTCCGCCTGCACCGCCGAACGAGGGAATTCGTCGCCGAGCATCCAGGGCGGATCGGCAGGAGGCGCGAGTGCGACAACCGTGGCTCCTGCGGCTGTTCACGATACCAGTGCGCCAACGGCGACGGCTGCGAATGGAAACCCGGCGATTGCACCCGCGACGGCTGCATCGCCAGCTCCGACCAGCACGGTGACATCAGCGGGTACGACGGTCAATCGAACCGCGGGGCGGATCAACGTGGACTCGGAGTTCCCCGTCGTTCGAGCGCTCTACGTGAACCGGTTTGCGGCGCAGAGCTCGAAGCGCATGAAGCAGTTGATCCAGATTGCGGACGAGACGGAGATCAACGCCCTCGTCATCGACATGAAGGATGAGTTCGGGCTGAACTACGTGCCGTCGAACAAGGAGTTTGCGAGGAACGGCGGCCGTGCGGGCATCATCAAGGGATTGCCGGCAATGCTCGACACGCTGCGCGCGCATCACATCCTGCCGAGCGCGCGCATGGTGACGTTCAAGGATTCTGTTACGGCGAGCGTGCACCCCGAGTGGACCATCCGCCGGCAGGACGGAACGCTCTGGCGCGACAAGAAGAACAACGCCTGGGTGAACCCGTATCATCACGAGCTGTGGGACTACAACATCGGCGTGGCGGAAGAGCTGGTGAAGATGGGGTTCGGTGAGGTGCAATTCGATTACATCCGCTTTCCCGAGCCGTATCCGTCGTTGCCGACGCAGGTGTTCCCGGACAGCAAGGGAACGCCGAAGCCCGACGTGCTCGCGGCGTTCCTCAAGGACGCCACGGCGCGGATCGCAAAGCTCGGCGGTCGCACGTCGGCGGACATCTTCGGGCTGGTGACGACGGTGCGCGGCGCACTCGAGGTGGGACAGGAATGGGAGAAGATCTCACCGAACGTGGACGTCGTACTGCCGATGGTGTATCCGTCGCATTATCCGCGCGGCGACCTGGGACTCGCGGTGCCGAACGCGCAGCCGTACGAGGTGCTCAAGATTTCGTTGAGCAAGGCGAAGCAGCGCGACCAGAAGCTCGGCATCACCCGCAAGGAACACGTGCGTCCGTGGTTGCAGGCCTTTACGCTTGGCAAGCCGGCGTACGGACCGGCGGAGCTCGAGGCCCAGAAGAAGGGCGCGTACGACGCGGGCTATGATGGCTGGGTGCTATGGAATCCGGGCTCGAAGTTCGAGGCGTTCCTGCCTGCGCTGGAGAAGGGCGAGCTGGTGTCGCACAAGAAGTAGCCGTCTTAGCAGGCTGGCTTCGGCAGTCCCTGACACATAAGTTTGCGCCTCCGCTTCCAAGAGGCTGCAATCACGTGACTGCCGAGCTGCGCGAGCGACTCCAGCAAAGCCTGGGCAGCGCCTATACGATCGAGCGGGAGCTTGGCGGCGGCGGAATGTCTCGCGTGTTTGTCGCGGAAGAGACGCGCTTTCGGCGGCGTGTCGTCATCAAGGTGCTGTCACCGGAGCTCGCCGCCGCCATTTCGGTGCAGCGTTTCGAGCGTGAAATCACGCTCGCGGCGCAGATGCAGCAGGCGAACATCGTCTCGGTGATCACGGCGGGTGAGGTCGACGGCCTGCCGTTCTTCACGATGCCGTACGTCGAAGGCGAGTCGCTGCGCGCTCGCCTGACGGGCGGTCCACTCAGCATAGGCGAAACGGTGTCGGTGTTGCGCGATGTCGCGCGGGCGCTCGCGTATGCGCACGAGCGCGGCATCGTGCATCGCGACATCAAGCCCGACAACGTCCTGCTGTCGGGGGCGGCGGCGGTGGTGACGGATTTCGGCATCGCGAAGGCGCTCGCCGACGCCGCCGGTGAGAGGACATCGCCTGACGCGACGAACCTGACGCAGATGGGCGCGTCGATCGGGACGCCGACGTACATGGCCCCGGAGCAAGCGGCGGGCGATCCCGATGTGGATCATCGCGCGGACATCTACGCATTCGGCTGCATGGCGTATGAACTGCTTGCGGGTGCACCGCCGTTCACCGCGCGCACGCCACAGCGCGTGCTTGCGGCGCACATGAGCGAGGCGCCGAGGAACGTGCTGGTGGTTCGCGCAGACACGCCGGCAGCATTGGCCGCCGTGGTCATGCGGTGCCTCGCGAAAGATCCTGCCGATCGTCCGCAGAGTGCGCCGGAGCTGCTACGGTCGCTCGAGACTGTCGGAACGGGCGTGTCGACTGCGATGTCGCCGGTGCTCCTCGGCCAGACGGGAATGCTCAAGCGCGCGTTGTTGGCCTATGCGGGCGCATTCGTGCTCGTGGCGCTGGTCACGCGCGCGGCGATCATCGCACTCGGGTTGCCCGACTGGGTGTTTCCGGGTGCGCTCATCGTCATGGCGCTGGGGCTGCCGGTGATCCTTTTCACCGCCTATTCACATCATGTGGCGCATCGGCTCGCCGTTCAGACC
>JAQBPY010000377.1 GCA_028287285.1 Gemmatimonadota bacterium | reverse complement strand
GTTGCGAACAGCAGCGCGGCTTCCTTCCCCTTCCGCAGGGCAAGCCTTGCCTCGAGTTCCTCGTAGAGGCGAAGGTTGCCGCCGAGGAGACGCGATTCACAGTTGCCGACACCGTAGCGCGTGATGGCGTCGCGCGCGCGTGCCTTCAGGCGCGGACTGGTGGCGAGTCCGAGGTAGTTGTTGGTGCTGAACGACACGCACTCGCGGCCATCAACGATGAAGCACGGGTCGGGCAGGGTTTCTGTCGTGAGCATCGCGTGGCCGGTGTCCTGGCCACCGATCCATGCGCCAAGCTCCTTCAGGTCTCGCATCGCCGCCGGGTAGAAAGTCCAAACCTGATCTACACACGCGGGTCGCCATCGAAGGCCGGAGACGCGCAAAGAATGCACAAAGGTTCGCGGCAGCAGCGGGAAACGCCTACGCGCCGACAAAGATCCCCTATGGTTCTGACAACAGCATTACGGAGGGCGGGCGTGCTGGTGCAGAGCGTGCACAATGCCCCATGCTATTCACGAATCGACGCTATTGCGCCGCCCCCCAATCCATTGCGAGGTCCCATGACGAACCGCCTCTTCAAGTCCGCCACGCTCGTTCTCGCGCTGGCGTTCGTACCACTCGTCGCCCATGCGCAGGCCATGCAATCGGTCTGCAAGGATGGGACGAAATCCGCGTCCGCCGGCGGTGGAACCTGCTCCGGTCACGGCGGAGTGGACGATAAGGCGACGAAGGACTTCCTGGCGTCCGGCAAGACGGTGATGTGTACGGACGGTGCCATGAGCGCGGGCGGGCGTGGGGCCTGCTCCGGTCATGGCGGGATCGGCAAGGCGAAGACCGCGGCCCAGAAGGAACTGAAGGCCGAGAAGAAAGAGGAGAAGAAGGAGGACAAGGCGGCGATGAAGGAGGCGAAGGCCGACCAGAAAATGGCGGCGAAAGCGGAGAAGCGTCCCGCCAAGGCCACCGGCAAATGCAAGGACGGTACGTACACCGAAACGAAGAATCGCCAGGGTGCATGCACCGGACATGGCGGTGTCGGCTCCTGGTTCTGACCGCCTCACTCTCCAGCCTCGGCATGACCGCACCGCTCGCCGCATCTGCACCCGTGCTCACGACGGCCATTCTCGTCATCGACGACGAGCTTCAGATAAGGCGAGCGGTCGGCACGGCACTACAGCCACTCTGCAACACCGTGCTCGAGGCGTCGAGCGGCGCGGAAGGCATCGACATCGCCGCCGCGATGCATCCCGGACTCATCGTGCTCGACCTCGGCCTTCCGGACATGGCTGGCATTGCCGTCTGTGAAGAGGTGCGTCGATGGTCCACCGTGCCCATCGTCGTACTCTCCGCGCGACATGCGGAACGCGAGAAGATCGACCTGCTCACCGCGGGGGCAGACGATTACGTCACCAAGCCGTTCTCGCTCGCTGAGTTGGTGGCGCGAGTGCAGGCGCAACTGCGCCGCGCGGCGTTGCAAGGTCCGCATTCGGTCGCACAGGTCTTCGCGGACGGGCTCACCATCGACATCACGCATCGCGAAGTCCGCCGCGACGGCGAGATCGTCCGCCTCACGCGCATCGAGTGGCTGCTCCTACACGCCCTTGTCCAGAGCGCAGGCCGCACGCTCACGCACCAGCAGCTCTTCGACGCGGTGTGGGCACGAGCCTACGGCAATCCGCAGCAATATCTCCGCGTGCACGTGACGAACCTCCGCCGGAAAGTCGAGCGCATGCCCGCCACGCCGCGCCTCATCGTCACCGATCCCGGCGTAGGGTACAGGTTCGAGGTGCCGGAGGAGTGACGTCGCACGACAAGGCGGGTTGGGTGATCTGGCTCGGGATCATGATCGCCGCAACCGCGTTCCTTGTCGCGTTTCGTACCGGCATCGAACAGTCGCACGCCGCGCTCATCCTCCTTCTCATCGTACTCGGCGGCAGTACAGCGGGTGGCCGCGCACTCGGCCTAACGCTCGCCGGCCTTGGATTTGGCCTGCTCGACTACTTCTTCCAGCCGCCATACGATCAACTCGCGGTGAGCAAGCCGCTCGACGTGATCGTCCTGATCGCGTTCATTGCGACCGCGTTCGTCACCACGGAGCTGCTCGCGCGGGCGCGGCACGAGAAGGCGCTGGCAGAAGCGCGTGCGAGCGAAGTGAGCACACTAGCCACGATGGGCGCCGAAACGCTGCGTCACGCCGAGCCGGAAGGCGCACTGGATGCGATCACGCGACTCGTGCGTGAGGCGGTCGATGCGGCTGCCTGCACGGTGATGCCATGGGTGGGCGATGACGCTGGTGTCGTGGAAGTGGTGGGAGGAGAAGGGATGACCATCGCGGAGCGATCGGCGGCGCGCGAAGCGATTGCGACGGGCACGATGGCCGTCGCCGATACGAACGGCGCCGTGCGCGTCGAGCATATCGCGACGCTCGACTCTCCCGACGCGGCCATGCTCCACGCGCACGTCCTCGCGATTCCGCTGCGAGCCGAAACGCGCATCATCGGTGTGTTGCTCGTTCGCGGCGCGCCAGCCCTCGCGATCGACGCACCGCGCCGGCGGCTGCTTGCTGCTCTCGGGTACTATGCCGCACTCGGCGTCGAGCGCATGCAGCTCAAGCGCGGGGCTGAGCGATCCATCGCCCTCGAGAATGCGCAGCGAGCAAAGGACGAGATCTTTGCCGCCGTCTCGCACGACCTTCGCACGCCGATCACCACGATTGCGGTGCTTGCCCAGGGAGCCGCGGCGCGTGGCGTGCCGGAGGG
>JAQBPY010000364.1 GCA_028287285.1 Gemmatimonadota bacterium | reverse complement strand
TGATGAAAACAATGCGGGCAATGGGTGACAATCGTGGTCACGTTGTAGCGGTCGAGCGTCTCGATGGTGTTCTTGGCGAGCATCTGGTAGAGATATTCGTTCCCCATGCGGCGCGCGGGATCACCATGGCAGCTTTCTTCCTGGCCAAGTATCGCGAAGTTGATGTGGCACGCCTGCATGATGCGCGCAAAGGCGACCGTGATCTTCTTGGCGCGGTCGTCGAAGGACCCCATGCAGCCAACCCAGAAGAGAATGTCCGGCCGCTCGCCGCGCTCGGTCATCTCGGCCATGGTGGGGATGTGCATCCCTTCTGTCCAATCCGCACGATCGCCGGCGTTGAAGGCCCATGGCGATGCGTTGCGCTCGAGTGACTCGAAGACAGGTTGCAGCTCTTCCGGGAAACGTGATTCCGTGAGCACGAGGTTGCGACGCATCTGGTTGATGACGTCGAGCTGATCGATGGAGACGGGACATTCCGTGACGCACGCTCGGCAGCTCGTGCACGCCCAGAGCTCTTCTTCCGTGATGAATCCGTCCAGGAGCCTGTGCTCCATGATGTCCACGGCCGTGACGGTACCGCCGTCTTCTTCATGCCCATGCAGCAGCGCCGATTTCATGAAGTCCATGCGGTCGCCGGTCACGAGCGGAGCCTTCTCCATGAGCCGCTGACGTGTATTGACGATGATCTTGCGCGGGCTCAGCGGTTTCCCGGTGATGTTGGCGGGACACGCCGCGGTGCAGCGGCCGCATTCGGTGCACGAGTAGCCGTCTAGGAGATTCTTCCACGACAGCTGCTCCACGTCGCTGGCGCCGAATGATTCGACGTCGGCCTCGAGGTCCATGTACCGCATGGCGCCCTTTGCACCCGGGCCGCTCGTATTCGAGAAGTACACGTTGATGAGCGACGTGATGACGTGCAGGTGCTTGGAGTAGGGCAGGTAGTTGAGGAAGGTGAGGATCAGCAGCGCGTGCGCCCACCAGAAGATCTCGAAGCGCGCGAACGCGGCCTGCGGCGACATCACATGCGAGAGCGCGACGCCGATGGGACGCGAGATGATCTTGTCCGCGCCGAATGCCAGGGGATTTGCCGCGAGCAGAAATCCATTGCTGAGCAGCAGCGTGAGCATGAGGCCCGCAATCATGCTGAGAATGATCAGCGCATCGGTATGCTCGAGGTTGTCGCCTTCGAGCCGCCTGGGATGCAGGAAGGTTCTCCGGAACAATGCGAAGCTCACGGACGCGAGCACGAGCACGGCAAAGACGTCCTGCGAGGCTGAGTACGCCGAGTAGATGGCAGGGGGAAGCAGCAACACGTACGAGAAACCGGGATAGACGCCGGCAATGATGATCTCGACCGTGCCCGCGGTGAGCACCATGAAGCCCCAGAAGATGAGCGCATGCATGGGGCCGGCGATGGGATCGCGAAAGATCTTTTTTTGCGCGATGCCGATCTCGAACACGTTGCGCAGCCGCGTGAACGGATGATCGGTGCGCCCCTCGGCGTAGCCGAGCTCGAGGTAACTCACGAGGCGCTGTACGTTCAGGGCGAAAAAGCCCGTGGCGATGACGAGGATGAACAGGAAAATGACGTTGCCGACAGCCATGCGGGATCGCTCCGATACGACGGGTGGTCGTGCGCATGGCAAGCTATTGACGCGTCCGCGCTGCTACAAGAATGCTCTACATGCATCTTTGCATGCAATCGCTGCCGGTTCTGGCGTGCGCGGGCCGCACGGGCAATGAGATTCTTGCGGCCCGGAGCAACGGCGATTCCCTGATCATGGGGTGGAGAAATCGAACGCGCTGGTGAGGTTGGCCGCCTTGGCATCATGCGTCGAAAGTGGCTTCAACCCCCAGCGCGCTTCGATGAATGCGAGAATGGACGTGGTCTCGAGCGGTGTATGGTCGATGAAGCCCTTTTTGGCGTAGGGCGAGATCACGATGGTGGGCACGCGCGTACCCGGACCCCACCGGTCCACTTTTGGCGGCGCCACGTGGTCCCACCACCCGCCGTTCTCATCGTAGGTAATGATGATCGCGGTGTCGTTCCAGTTGGGACCGTTGCGCACGGCGTTGATCAGCTCAATTGTGTGACGCTCCCCGGTCATGATGTCGGCGTAGCCGGCATGTTCGTTGTTGAGGCCGATCGGCTTCACGAATGAGACGGCGGGCAACGTTCCCTCCGCCGCCGCCTTCACGAAATCCTTCTCGTCTTTCAGGTGCTCGGCCTTCGCGGATGTGCCGTCTGCATAGTTCGCGAAGTAGACGAATGGCTGGTGGTGATACTGAAAGTACCGATCTGGTATACCAGCAAGGGCCTCGTTCCACCCGCCGGCGTACCAGGCCCAGCTGATGTTCTTTTCGGACAGGCGGTCGCCGATGGTAGGATTCGTCTGACTCGGGACGAGGTTCGCGGGCGGCGTGGTCTTTGGATGCGGATTGTTCACCGAGTACATGGTGTTCACCGCAAAGCCGTCGGGCGTGACGGGCGCGTCATTGATCAGCATTCCGTTCGGGTCGATGACTGCGCGGAGCGCGGCCGGTGCATCCGTGAAGGACGGCGCCACCGCCGAAATCAGGAATTGGTGGTTGAGGAACGAGCTGCCAAACGCACTGTGAAAGAAGCGGTCGCACAGCGTGTACTTCGCTGCTTCCGCCGCGACCGGGAGCGTCATGGTATGGTAGTAGCCCATGGACTGCCCCTGCGCGTCGCTGATCGCCGCGAAACGGTTCATCTTGCCGCCGTTGATCTGTGCCTGCTCCTGGTAGAACTTGTGCACCAGGTCGTGTGTGACAACCGTGGCGGGCACGAACTGCGTGATGTCGAACGGCCTGTTTGGCAGGTTGGTGGGATATGGTTGGCCGGCGAGCTGCGGCAACGTGGCGTATTCCTCACCCGTGGAGCTGATTTGCCGCGGCGCGCTGGCCGCCTGCGCCTGGCCATCAGCACCAGGAAATTCACCATACATGTTGTCGAAGCTGCGGTTCTCCAGGTAAATCACGACCACGTGGTTGATCTTCGTGATTCCGTCCGGCGCACTCGGCCCCCGCTGCGATAGCGAGCAGGCGGTGAAGGCAGCAGCGGCAAGGAGAGCGCCGAGCACGACAGCGAGACGTGAGCTATTGGTCCTGGTCATGAAGCGACTGGTGCAGGTGTGAGACTGAATCGACGGACCGTGGATGATCTGTGAGTGCTTTCAGGAATGCAACGAGATCGCGCTGTTCGCCGACGGTGAGGTGCAGAGGCGTGGTAGAGAGTGTCTGGCGAGGAACGTGCGCACCAACCCCTGCACCGCCGCCGCGGTTGTAGAAATCGACGACTTGCTCGAGTGTTGCGAATGCACCGTTGTGCATGTACGGCGCGGTTCGCTCAACATTACGCAGCGATGGTACGGTGAACGCATGCTGATGCTCGGGAATGCCGTCCACCCCTGCGCGGCCCTGATCCTCATCCAGCACGGCATGCGATGTATCCGGGCGCGTCGGCACGCCAATGATTTCCGGTTCGCTCGTGACGAATGCAGGGGGCAAAGCGCCTCCAAACAGCGGCGCAAAATGGCACGTACCGCACCTTCCCTTGCCCATGAACACGGTGAATCCGTTACGCTCCTTTGCAGTCAGCGCTCGAACGTCGCCACGCACGGCTGCATCGAAGCGGGAATCGAGCACGACAAGCGACCGCACGTACGCGGCCAGGGTGGCTCGAAGGGCATTGGGAGTAATGGCCGCACTTCGCGTCATGCGCTTGAATGCGGCTCGATA
>JAQBPY010000342.1 GCA_028287285.1 Gemmatimonadota bacterium | reverse complement strand
AAAGTATTCTTGTATTCTTGCGAGATGACAGTCGAAAGTATTCTTGTATTCTTGCGAGATGACAGTCTACAACGCTCCTGCGGGATAGCGAAAGTTGTCGTCCTGAACGCAGTGAAGGACCTGCTCTTGTACCGAGCTAGAGGAGAACGAAGATGTCGTACAGCGCATGCGTCCACGCGGTGATGCCGAACCCGCGCGTGAGATACAGTGCGCTGAATGCGAGCCCCGCGATGGCGCGGAACACGAACGACTGCACCTGGAACGTCTCTCCCAGCGACCCCATGTAGTGGAACGCGGAAAAGATCAACGCACCAAGGACCGTCGCAATGACGCCGCCCAACGTTCGCCCAAAGAGCACGCCAAACCCGCGCGCGAGCAGCGCAACGAGCACCACGCGGAACAGCAACTCCTCATAGAGCCCTGCGCCAAGTGACAGGGTAAGCTTCGCGACCTGCGTGTCGCCCGGGCCGGCGGCCGACATGGACAACACCTTCATCGTCACCGCGCCGACCACGAACCCGAATACCGCTGCCCACGCCAGTGACTCCGCCGCCATTTTGGCGAAGGTGGCCAGGCGAAGCGGGCCGCTGGACGTGTCGCGCCAGATCAGGAAGAGCGACACGCCGATGACCATTGCCATGAACACGAGCGGTCCGCGCGGGCCGAGCAGCCACGAGAAAAGTCCTGTGAGGATGACGTCGGCGCCGTTGCGGATGACGCCGCCCTGCGAGCGAATGGGTGAAATCGCTTCGAGCAGCTCGTACAGGAGCAACAGGGGGAGCGCGAACAGCAGGCTGTACCGATGCGATTTGCTCGTCGCCCAGTAGGAATGGAGCCCGTTTGTGCCTGCGAGTGTTTTCACGAGATGCGTGCTGGAGAAACGCGCACTTTAACACTTGCGCTGTGAAACACTACGTGGCAAAATGTGTAGGAGATTCTGTCCGCCCTTATGTCTCACTCGAAATGAAGGAGGTGATCAATTGTCTAGTTCCAGTCCCAACGCCGGCCCGTCCTGGGCAAGCGGTCGCCTGAACGACGCTCGCTGACCAAGCGGGATCCGGTTCGAGGCATCGCCACGGGCCGGCTTTGGACAGAAAGGGCCACGAACGCTTGAGCGTTCGTGGCCCTTCCCCGTCTGGTAACTGAATGCCTTACCTGCCCAACAGCATCGACGTGAAGAGCGCGACCGCGCGTGGATCCCCGAGCTGGCCGAGCTGATACAGCGCGGCCACCCGCGCATCGCGATGAGCGTTCTTCGTGGCGATCTCCAGCAGCTGGGGGACCGGGTCCTGACTCTTCTCCCGCTGCCGAGCGAGCGCATACACTGCTTCGCGCCGCGTGCCGGAGGCGTCGTCGTCATCCGATTGCGCCGTGCCCAAGGTCCCGGCCGCCGCTCGCGCGAGGAAATCCGCCGCACGACGACGGTATCCGACCTGCCGCGTGGAATCCCGCGCCGCCACGGCCAGCACATCCCAGCGCGGGAACGAATCGAGCAGCACGAGCGGCGTGAGGGCCTGCGTGGCGGTGCGGGAGAGACTGGTCAGCGCGAGGGTGCGCAGGAATTCTCCAGCCTCCGACGTCGACACCGTTCCGAAGTCCTGCACGGTGTCACCGAGTACCGGCACTGGTCCCACGGCGGTCCGGAGCCAGCTTGGCACACCTTCCACGACACGAACCGTCACGCGCATGGGGCCCTTCTCGCACGGTGCGATGTGCGTGTCCCAGGGCGCATACGTCAACAGCATTCCATCAAAGACTCGCGTGCGCGGGCCGCTCAGCCCATCGGAGTACGATTGCGTGCCGTCGCCGCACGTTTCCGCGCGCGGGCGGACCTCGAATGCAATGGTACGTGTGCCCGCGGAGCGGACGCGAGTGCCGAGTGACTGCTGCGCACGGAGCAGCGCCGGCGTGAGCGCGAGTGCGATCAGGAGACGTTTCATGGCTTTCCCGCAGGCTGGTCGAGCAGGTCGAGCAGGAACTTCGTCACGCGCGGATCGTTCTTGCGCTGGCCCAGCCACGATACCGCCTTGCGGCGAAGATCCGGATCCTTTTCAGTCCTCGCAATCTGGAGGAGTTTGTCGGTGGCTTCCGTTTCCCGACGTTGGCCGTAGACGTAGAGCATCTGATCCTGCATCTCCTTCTGGCCGGAGAATTCGTCGTACAGCGACAGGATGTCCTTGATCTCCACACCGGATTGGGCGGCGTGATACAACGCTTTCTTGCGGACCTCGATCTCGTGATTCCTGTCGCGGGCAACACCCAGGAGCCAGGTGCTGCGATCGGGCGTCTTCTGGTTGGCGACGGTCTGGATGATGGCCTCACGAATTTCAGGGCTCGCCGTCCTGGTGAAGAGGGCGCGCAGGTACTCGCCCTCGTCACCAGTCTTGCGGCCTGACGACATGGCATTGATGGCACGCACCCGCAGGTCCGTTGACACGGTGCTCAGCTCCGCAAAGCGACGCAGCGACTCACGCGCCGACGGACTTTTATGCTGCGACAGTGCCGACAGCGCCCGCTCGCGCATCTCGGCGCTGCCCGGACTGAAGAGAATGGAGTCGAGTGCCTTTGCGGCGCGATCCGTATTTACCGACGACAGCCATTGTACGGCATCCCGCCGAACGTCCACACTGGGATCGGTGCGCGCGACGTTGAGGAGAATTTCCGCGCGCTCTTCCTCCTTGGTCTGCGCCACCATGTAGACCGCACGCTTGCGCAGCGCCACGGAGCACTCGTCTCGACGTGACAGCAGCTTCTGCAGCACCGGAAGCACCTGGTCCGGATCGAGCTGCACAATGCCCGCGAGCGCGGTGAGGCGCATGTCGTCGTCATCGGTGGGGCAACGATTCTGGTTGCCGAGGCTCTGTCCACCACTGGCGATCTCGAGTCCGGCATTGCCGTCGCCGCGCTTCGCCTGCTCGGAGCGGATGCTGCCGCGCAGCTGCTTCGCGTCGCTCAGCGTGCCGGCCTTTGGATACCGCGTGGCCTGCCTGTCCAGTGCGACGATGGCATCGGTCAGCTCGCGCGAGCTGCCGCTCTTGTAGAGGGCGTACGCGCGATAGTACAACGCATCGGGAGCGAACTCGGAATCGGGATACCGCTCGGCCACGGTGGCGAAGAGCGTCGCGGCCTTCTTGAAGTCGCCGTCCGTGAGTGCACCGCGCGCGATTCGATACAGCGAATCGGGGGGATCGAAGCGCATGGAGGCAGGCAGTGGTGCGCGGGCGTCTGGGGGCAACCCGTACGCCGTGCCAAGGCCCAACGGCACTGCGGACGGGTCCAGTAGGACGATGGGCGCCATGGCGTTCATGGGTGTCTGCGCATCGGCATGAGTGCCGGCCGCAAGAATCAGGGTGCAGAGAAGGAGTGTGCGCATGATCTATGACTCGGTGCTCGTTGACGTGGAGACGCCGGCAGGAATGGTTGAACGAAGCTTGGGCAATACGTTGCGGCGGTCGAGCGACTGGTTGATTGCATCCAGGTCCACACGGCGGCCGTCTGCCGCGTACTGCGAGATCTGCATGAGGACATACTCGAGATCCTGGAGGAGCCGCGTCATGGTGGGATCGTCCGCGCGGTGCACCGCGAGGAGGAGACGCGTGGTGCTCAGCAGATCGCGCGACAGCGCGGAGAATTGCGCGTCCATCTTGGCCTCGCTTCCAGACCGTTCCCGCGCCCGGAAGCTCGTGAGCAGGACTTCCGTGCGCGTGAGATGCTCCACGACAGCGAGACGATAGGCGGTCTGGTCGCTCGCGAGGTCGCCCGCCGCGGCACTCTCACGCGTGGTGCGCGGATGGACCGCGGCCACCTGTCGTCCCGTGCGCAGCGTGGGAGCTGGTTCGTCCTGTGCCTTGCTCACGATGGGGGCCGGAAGAGCCGGCTGTACCGCAGGCACTGCAAGCAGTGCCGACGCCACAGGTCCCACCACCACGGGGGTGTCGCGCATACCGCGGCCAATGGCAATGCCGACCATCAGCACCGCCGCAACGCCTGCGGCGCGCACGAGCCACCGCGGAGCGCGCCGGACGCTCATGATGGGAACGATGGTGGACGCCTCCCGCGCACGGGCAATTGCTTCCCACATGGCCTCGCGCGGAGGCGCCGGCGGCAGGTTGTACGTCTGCGCCGCGTCGCGGAGCATCTCGTCGAGTTCGTCGTTGTTCATGCCGTTCTATCTCCTGCAAAGATTGCGAGCGCGGCGCGCAGCTTCGCGCGGGCGTCGAACAACCGTGCCTTCGAGGTTCCGGTCGGAATGCCCAGTGCCAATCCGATCTCTTCGTGCGTGTATCCTTCCACGTCGTGCATCACGAACACCGGCCGCAGCTTGACGGAGAGCGCATCGATGGACGCATGCAGCTTTTCCCGGAGGTCGTGTGGCGATTCGCGCGGAGCCGCCGCGGGCAGCTCGGGAACGTCGTCGATGCTGGCCGACCGGTTCCTGAGCCGCGTGACCGACCGCATCCCGTTGAGCGAGACACTCGTGGCAATGGTATGCAGCCACGTGGCGAGCGATGCATCTCCGCGATACTGCGACAGCCGGTCGAAGGCACGAATGAATGTCTCCTGCGTGAAATCCTGTGCGAGATCCGCATCTCCTGCGAGTCGAAACGCGAGCCGATAGACGCGCTCCACGTGCGCGTCATATAACGCACGTTCTGCCGCATGGTCTCCGGCGAGACAACGAGCCACGAGCTGTTGATCTGTCACGACGTCGTCTGATCTCGCCGATGCCATCTGGTGGACTGCGGGCATTGCGTGTGGATAGACACGGAATGCGCTGGAAGGGTTGGGTTTGCGCCTCAGGTGCCATGGCCCTGCGGCGCTGGCTAGCTTAAGGGTTCTGCTCTGAACTCCGCTATAGCCAAGTCCTCAATGCCGTTCGCGTCCTTCAAGCTGCACCCCGCCTTGCTCCGTGGAACCAAGGAGCTCGGCTTCACCCGCGCGACTCCCATCCAGGAGCAGGCCATCCCGCCGGCCCTCGAGGGCAGGGATCTGCTCGCCTGCGCGATGACGGGAAGCGGCAAGACGGCTGCATTTCTCCTTCCCATCCTGAACAGGCTCATCGAGAAGCCGCGGGGAACGACTCGCGCGCTGGTGCTCACGCCCACGCGTGAGCTTGCGGCGCAGATCGAGGAACACCTGAAGCAGCTCGCGGTGCATACGCCTCTGTCGGGTGCGGCTGTGTTTGGTGGCGTCGGCATGGGTCCGCAGGAGCACGCATTTCGCAGCGGGGTGGATGTCATCATCGCCACGCCGGGCCGCCTGCTCGATCACTTCAAGCAGCCATACGCCAAGCTCGCCGGCCTGGAAGTACTCGTGCTGGACGAAGCAGACCGTATGCTCGACATGGGCTTCTTGCCGGACATCAAGCGCGTCCTCAAGCACCTCCCGGCCAAACGACAGACGCTGTTCTTCTCGGCCACCATGCCGGCTCCCATCGTCGCGCTCACCAGGGAGCTGCTTCACAACCCGGCAACGATCAACCTCGAACGGAAGTCCGCGCCGGCCATCGGTATTCGGCAGGCCGTGTATCCCGTGCGCGAAGAGCTCAAGCCCGCGCTGTTCGTCGAGCTCATGCGCCGCGGCGACATCGGAAACGTCATCGTGTTCACGCGCACCAAGCACCGCGCGAACCGGCTGGCGGACTATCTCACCAGCGAAGGCGTGCCGAATGCCAAGATCCACGGCAACCGTTCGCAGGCACAACGCACCGAGGCGCTCGAAGGCTTCAAGTCCGGCCGTTACCGCTGTCTCGTGGCCACGGACATTGTCGCGCGCGGCATCGACGTGGAGCAGCTCGAGCACGTCGTGAATTTCGACGTCCCGCATTTGCCCGAAGATTACATCCACCGCGTTGGTCGTACAGCGCGTGCCGACGCAACAGGAGACGCATTCACCTTCGTCTCACCGGAAGAAGAGACAGACCTGTCGGCAATCGAGCGCTCCATCAGCAAGCGGTTGCCACGCGTGGTCGTCGCAGGATTCGATTACACCACCAAACCCAAGCAGCGCTTCGAGGTGCCGATCGCCGAGCGCATTGCTGAAATCCGTGCCCGCAAGGCGGACGAGCGCAAGCGCGCCAAGGAAAAAACCGAGCGTCGTGCTGCGCACGGTGCGGGTGCCAGCGGCGGTCATCGCGGCTCGGCGCCTCGGTCCGCACCCGCCGCGGGCGCTCGTCCCGCCGCTCCGGGAGGTCCAGCCCGTCCGGCGGCATCAGGTGGATCCGGTGCGGGTGCAAGCCGGCGTGGAGCTGGGCGCAAGCGCGGGGGTGGCGGACGGCCGGGTGGCGCACCACCATCCAGTGGCGGTCCGTACCGGTAACTTCGTGAAAGGCGCGCCACCGATGTAGGTTGACGCCGGGCTATTCTTCTCTCGCGTGATCTGAGCCATGGACGTGGTTGATCGCCTCGCAGGACAGCGTGTGTTGACCGTGGATGACTCGCGGGCAATTCGGGCATTCTTGCAGGAGCTTCTCGAACCACACGTGCAGGCCGTCATGGTTGCGGCCGACGGCGCGGAAACGCGTGCGATGTTCGGCAAGGGAGGAATCTTCGACCTCGTCCTGCTGGACCTCATACTGCCGGATGCGGACGGCATGGACCTGCTCCGCGAGCTCAGGGCGATCGACGCGGATTGTGCCATCGTCATGATCACCGGCGCGGGCGGGGTGCATTCCGCTACCGCCGCGGTGCTCGAGGGCGCCGACGGGTACATCGAAAAGCAGCATCTCACCACCGCCGGCGAAAACGCGCAGTTCTTTTACGCCTTGGCGCAGGCGGTTGAGCATCGTGCCGGTGTCGTTGCCTCACGGCGTCTCGAATCGATGAAGGCCGATTTCTATTCGATGGTGACGCACGACCTGCGGAATCCCGCCGGAAACGTGCTCGTCGCCCTGAAGATGCTGTTGAGTGGAAAGGCAGGTCCGCTCGAGCCCAGGCAGACGAGTCTTGCCCAGCTCGCGATGCGATCCGCCGAGAAATTCGTCACCCTCATCAACGACTATCTCGACTACGCCAAGATCGACGCCGGCTATTTGCGGCTCGATCCGGCCGAGGCGAATCTCGCGCAAGTGCTCCGCAATTCCGTAGAGCAGGCGTTGGTGCAGGCGGAGCTCAAGCGACAGACGATTTCCCTCGACGCACCCCACGAGATCGCGACGTTCATGGACGCGACGAAGATAGAACAGGTGATGGATAACCTCATCTCGAACGCCATCAAGTACACACCGGAGGATGGCGCCATCTCCGTGAGTGCCTCTGTGCAGGATGCCCGCGTCGTGATCAACGTTGCCGATACGGGAAGTGGTATCGCCCCTGATCAGTTGGGCCATCTGTTCTCCAAGTATCATCGTATCCCGGGCCAGCAGACATCCCAGATCCAGGGTACGGGGCTCGGTCTTCTGATCATCAAGGAAATTGTCGAAGCCCACGGCGGCGTGGTGCATGCCGCGTCGGAGGGAGTGCCGGGCAAAGGAAGTGTGTTCACCGTCGAACTGCCGTTGCGTGTGGCTCTCTCCACCGTGAGTTAGGTGGAGTCGCTGCTCTTCACCATCGAGGCGAGGCGATATGCCATCCGGTTGGCACACGTGGCGGAGGTGCTGCCGGCAGTCAATGTGCAGCCGCTCAGCGGCGCGCCGTCCATCGTGGAAGGAGCGGTGAACGTCCGTGGCGAGATTCTTCCCGTCCTGTCGCTGCGTGCACGACTTGGCCATCCAGCGCGCGCGGTACGCGCAACGGAATACTTCATTCTCGTCAATGCCAGAGCGCGGCGGGCCATACTGCGCAGTGATACGACTCCCGTGATCGTTTCGCTTCCGGACGTTTCGAATCAGGGAGACGAGGGCGTGGATCACGCTCTCTCGGGCGTTCTGCCGATGGCGGACGGTCTGGTGTTCTTTCACGATATGGACGAGTTCATCGACGCCGACGAGCTCGGGGCATTGACGTCGGCGCTGTCGGCGTTGCAACCCTCCGCATGACCACGACACCCGTCGTTCCGCTCCACGCAATTAGGTGGAGCAGCACCGGCATCGGCAGAATCGTG
This sequence comes from Gemmatimonadota bacterium, assembly GCA_028287285.1. GTDB lineage: Bacteria > Gemmatimonadota > Gemmatimonadetes > Gemmatimonadales > Gemmatimonadaceae > AG11. The sequence goes on along the minus strand of JAQBPY010000342.1, from coordinate 3,423 downwards.
CAGTTTGCCGCAGCGCACGCCGGCCTCACTTTTCCCGAAAATCGTCGCGAGATCACCGAAGCGGCGGTACGTCGCGCGATGACGCATGCGGGCTTCAAGAATGCGGATGCGTTTGCTGATCACGTGGTCTCGGACCCGGCGGCGCTCGACACTGCACTTGCCGAGCTGACCATTGGCGAGACGTATTTTTTTCGCGACCCTGCCCAATGGGACCTCGTGCGCCGTGAGATCGTGCCGGAGCTCCTCGCGCATCACCCTGGTGGTTTGGGCATACGCGCCTGGAGTGCAGGGTGCGCCAGCGGAGAGGAGGCGTATACGCTGGGCATCGTGCTGCGGGACGCGGGCTGCATTGCGCCCACCATCGTGGGCACGGACTTGAGCGAGCACCGGCTGGCGCGCGCTGCGCGTGCTGTCTATTCCAAGTGGTCCATGCGCGGTCTCGATGCGGCGGCGCAGCGCCGGTATTTTCGCCAGAATGGGCAGCATTTCCACTTGCTGCCCGAGCTGCGCGACGTCCGCTTCCGCGCGCTCAATCTGATCGAGGACGCGTACGGCGAGCCGGGCCAGGAGCTCTCGGAGCTCGATGTCATCCTCTGTCGCAATGTACTCATCTACATCGAGACAGAGCAGATCGCCCTCATTTTTGCGCGGCTCGTTGGTGCACTACGCGTGGGCGGTTGGTTGATGATTGCGGCGTCCGATCCGCAGCCATCGTCCGATCTTCCCCTCGACGTTGTCGTGACGGACGCCGGCCTTCTTTTTCGCAAGCGAGGTGCACACACCGTTCGCCGTCCCGAGCGAAGCGACGTTTGCCATGAACAAAGCGAAGGATCTGCTTTTGTCCAAAACGCTGTCGTTGAGAAAAAAGTAGTCGTCGCCGAGTCGAGCTCGGAGCTCGCCACGCGCGCCTATCGGCTGTCCGACTACGATCGCGCCGCCGCGCTCGCGCAGGCTGTCGTCGACAGCGGACGGGACGACGCAGGAACGTGGGTTCTCCTTGTTCGTGCACACGCGAATCGCGGCGCAATCGACGCGGCGGCGCAAAGCTGCGCGCTGGGAGCCGCTCGCTTTCCGGAGGCGGCGGAGCTGTACGTCATTGAATCCGCGATCGAGTCGCAGCGCGAGCGGTTCGGCGCCGCCGCACAGGCCGCCCGACGTGCCGTATACCTGGATCGGACGCTCGCCGTGGCACAACTCGCATTGGGTACCGCACTGCTGCGCGTTGGAGATAATACCGCGGCAGATCGCGCACTCCGCGCCGCGGAGCGGCTGCTTGCCGAACGGTCGCCCATGGACGTCGTTCCAGCAAGCGACGGCGCATCGGTCCGCGATCTGCTGACGGCAACGCGCGCGCACCGCGCACTCCTCGACGAGCGCACGTCACGTGTCGGCTGACATGGAGCTCATGGAGCGGCGCACCCGCGCCCTTGCGCAGCCGCTCGTTGAAACGACGCGCGTCGCGGGAGACCTCGTCGTGCATTTTACCCTTGGCGGCGAGCAGCTCATCATTGGAGCGCGCTGGCTGCTCGGCGTCTCCAAGCTCGTGAGCCTGTCATCGCTCCCGGGCGCCGAGCCGCCCATCCGCGGAGTGACGGTCTGGCGTGGCGACCTGCTCACGGTGCTCGATATTCGCACGGTGCTCGGCATTTCCACCGCGGCGCTGAGCGACATGACACGCGTGCTCGTGCTCGGCGAGCGACGTGCGCGATTCGGATTGCTCGTCGATACCGTTGGCGACTGTGTCGGCATGTCCGCCCAGGACATTCTTCCGGCACCAGCCGGCTCACTCGCTCGCGAATATCTGCTGGGCATGACCGCCGGCGCCGGTCTCGTGCTGGATGGCAGGCGACTGCTGCAACTCTTCGACTGAGGAAATCTCCTGTGGGCGGCTCGATCATTCGTCGCATCATCATCGGATTCGGTGTCGTGCTCGCGCTCGCGATCATCATCGCGGTCGTCGGCCTCAGAGCGCTGGGCACCGCACGCGCGGGCAATATCGACGTCAGTCTTCAGGTCCTGTTCGACGACGTGAAGTCGCGCGACGTGGATACCCACTTCATCCGTGCAGACCAGAGCCTGCTCAAGGCGCTGCTCGATCCTGCCGAACCGCGCTGGCGGTCTGCGCGCGACCTCGAGATCCGGCTCGCACTCGCCGACGTGGCCACGCTGCGCGATTCGGTGGACACGCCGAACGCAAAGCAGATATGGGCTGGTATCGACTCGCTGCTCCATGTGTGGGACGCCGCCTCGCAACGTGTGAGCACGAGTGCTGCGTCTGGAAAGCGCGACGAAGCCATCGTCATGAGAACCAGGGAGCTCGTTCCACTCGGCGAGCGCATCGAGACGGAGCTGACGGGGGGCGTGGCGATCGAAGTGCGCGAGACCAAGCTGTCCATCGATACCTCGCAGGCGAACATCAACTCGGCGATGCGTTTCCTCTGGATCGCGTCGATCCTGATGGTGATCGCCGGAATTTTCTTTTCCTGGCTCGTGATCAAGTCCATTACACAACCACTTCGCGAAGCAACCGGCGTGCTCGCCACCAGCTCGGCAGAAATTCTTGCCGCCACGTCGGAGCAGGCGAGCGGCGCCAATGAGTCCATGGCGGCCGTCGCACAGACGGCGGCCACGGTCGACGAAGTCGCGCAAACCACGGAGCAGGCTGCCCAGCGCGCGCGATCCGTGGCAGAAGGTGCGCAGCGGGCGTCCGAGATTGGCCGCAAGGGCCGCGCGGCCGTGGATGCGTCGATCACCGTGATGGGCCGCGTGGTGGACCAGGTGGAGTCCATGCGTTCGGGAATTCGTGCCCTTTCGGAGCAGGCGGAGCTGATTCGCGGCATCACCAGCACCGTCGACGACATTGCCGAACGCTCGAATCTCCTGGCGCTGAACGCCGCCATCGAGGCTGCGCGAGCCGGTGAGGAAGGCCGTGGCTTCGCCGTGGTTGCCGCCGAGATCCGGAGTCTCGCCGAGCAGTCCAAGCGCGCAACCGTGGAGGTTCGCGGCATCCTTGGCGACATCCAGCGGGCTGCGGCATCCGCTGCGTCCGTTGCGGAAGAGGGCTCGCGTCAGGCGAGTGAGAGCCAGCGCGCCGTGACCGAAGCAGGTGAGACCATCCGCCTTCTCGGCGAAACGATGGGAGAGTCGTCACAGGCGGCCGCGCAGATCGCGGCCAGCGCGGGACAGCAGGCCACCGGCATGGCGCAGATCCGCCAGGCGATGCGCAATATTCGTGAAGTCACGCAGCAGAACCTCGTGGCCACGCAGCAGACGGAGCGCGCGGCGAAGGACCTCACCGGCATCGGGAACAGCTTGGTGGCGCTTGTCGGCGGCGGGCGACGGCTGGGATGAAGCCCGGCCTCGCGGCGCGACTGCGCGAAGCATTCCTCGGTGATCTCGACGAGCAGCTCGCTGCCATGAACA
>JAQBPY010000329.1 GCA_028287285.1 Gemmatimonadota bacterium | reverse complement strand
CGCGCCGTACGTGAACAACCGCTCGACGCACGACTCCACTTCGGCGGCGCCATCGTCGCCCGTGAGGCTGGACAGGCGGCTCGCAAACTCCTCCGACCGCGCCGCAAGATTCTCGGCGATGTAGTAGAGAATCTGCGCGCGGTTGTGCCCCGTGGCTTTCGACCACCCACCGAGTGCCGCGTGCGCTGCTTCCACCGCATTGCGAATGTCCTTGCGATTGCCTTCGCCCACTTCACCGAGCGCGTGGCCGTCAGCGCCCGCGATGCGGATGGAGTAGCCAGAATCGGGGCGCGCCTGCTTGCCGGCGATGAAGAGCTTTGCCGTACGATCCACCAGGGGGCCACCACGATCCGCATCATCCAGCTCGGCCGCCCGCTTGATCGGGCGGACGGAGCCGCTGTTCTTCGTCGCTGCCCGCGCTGACATGCGCGCCGCACGACCCGCGGCGAGGTCGTCCGTCGCCGAGAGGCGATCACGCTTCAGGTATTCGTACATTCCTTCCTTTCCGCCTTCGCGCCCGAAGCCGGACTCGCGATAGCCGCCGAAGCCGGCCGCCGCATCGAACAGGTTCGTCGAATTGATCCACACCACACCGGCCTTGATCTTCGGCGCGATGTCGAGCGCAAGGTTGATGCTTTCGCTCCACACCGATGCGGCCAGGCCGTACTGGGTGTTGTTCGCGAGTGCCACCGCTTCACTGGGCGTGCGAAAGGTCATCGCCACGAGCACAGGTCCAAAAATCTCGACCTGGGCGATGGACGACGACGGCTGCACGTTCGTGAACAGTGTCGGCGGATAGAAGCATCCCTCGGTGGGGCACGCCCACGACGGCTGCCAGAAGTCGGCGCCTTCGGTCTTGCCCGCATCGACGAGTGAGCGAATCCGCTCGAGTTGCACGGGTGCCACGATGGCGCCCATGTCGACCGACTTGTCGAGCGGTGAGCCGAGCCGCAGCGTCTCCATGCGCGCACGCAGCTTCGTGTAAAGTCGCTCGGCGATGCCTTCCTGCACGAGCAAGCGGGAACCGGCGCAGCAGACCTGACCCTGGTTGAACCAGATGGCGTCGACGACACCCTCCACCACCGAGTCGAGATCGGCGTCCTCGAAGACGATGAAGGGCGACTTCCCACCCAGCTCCAGCGAGAGCTTCTTGCCCGATCCAGCGGTCGCCTTGCGAATGATGCGCCCGACTTCAGTGGAACCCGTAAAGGCGATCTTGTCGATACCGTCGTGAGACACGATGGCTGCTCCCGTGTCGCCGTCGCCGGTGATCACGATGAGCACTCCTGCCGGTAGTCCGACCGCATCCGCCAGCTCCGCAAACGCGAGCGCCGTGAGCGGCGTGAACTCGGCGGGCTTGATCACGATGGTGCAACCGGCGGCGAGTGCGGGCGCAATCTTCCACGCCATCATCAACAGCGGGAAGTTCCACGGAATGATCTGACCGACGACACCGGCGCCGTGATAGCCGGCGAACTCGGTGTCGAGCAACTGCGCCCAGCCCGCGTGGTGATAGAAGTGGCGCGCCACGAGCGGGACGTCGATGTCGCGCGTTTCCCGAATGGACTTCCCGTTGTCCATCGTCTCGAGCACGGCGAGCAGGCGTGCGTTGCGCTGCACCGCACGCGCGAGCGCGTACAGGTAGCGCGCGCGGCCATGTCCGCCGAGTGCCTGCCACGCGGGAAGTGCCTTGCGAGCGGCCTTTACGGCGGCGTCGACGTCCTTCTTCGACGCCTGTGAAACGCTGGCAATCCGCTTGTTCGTGGCGGGATTAGAGACGTCGAAGGGGCTTGCACTTTTCGTCCACGCTCCGCCGATATAGTGGCCGAACTTCTCGTCATGCTTCGCCAGCCACTCCAGCGCTGTCTTGTCCGACTCGGGCGCCGGCCCGTATGCCATCGTCTCGAATGCGTCCCTGACTGTCGTCATGTCACACCATGGGATGACGGTGGGCCGCGGAGTAGCGCCCGGTGACGAAGTGCTCGAGCTGCCGCTCGATGTCGGTGAGCAGCGAGCTGGCACCGAATCGGAACAGGTCCGGCCTGAGCCAGCGGTCGCCGAGCTCCTCCTTCATGAGGAAGAGGTACTCGAGCGCCTGCTTGGCCGTGCGGATGCCGCCGGCGGGCTTGTAGCCAACGGCGTAACCCGTGCGCTCCTGGTACTCACGGATCATCCGCACCATCACGAGCGAAAAGGGCAGCGTTGCATTCACGCCTTCCTTTCCCGTGCTCGTCTTGATGAAATCCGAGCCAGCCATCATGGCGACCATGCTCGCGCGCGCGACGTTGCCGAGTGTCGCGAGCTCGCCGGTGGCGAGGATGCTCTTCATGTGGGCATCGCCACATGCTTCACGAAAGAGCTTCACCTCGTCGTAGAGGGCCTGCCAGTTGCCGGTGAGCACGTGGCCGCGCGTGATGACGATGTCGATCTCCTTCGCTCCCGCGGCGACGGACGCGCGAATCTCGCGGACACGCTCCTCGAGCGGGCTGAGGCCGGCCGGAAATCCCGTGCTCACCGCGGCGACGGGAATGTTCGTCCCCTCGAGCGCTTCGACCGCCGTTGCCACCATCGCGTGATAGACGCAGACGGCGCCGACGGTGATCCCGAGGTCCTCGACGCCGAGTGACGCCATAAGGTCGCTTCGCACCGGGTGCGAGGCCTTCGCGGCCAAGCGGCGCACGTTGCCGGCGGTATCGTCGCCGGCGAGGGTGGTGAGGTCGATCATCGTGACGGCGCGCAGCAGCCAACCCGCCTGCCACTCCTTCTTTACCGTCCGGCGCGTGGGGATCGTTGCCGCTCGTCGTTCGACGGCCGACCGGTTGACGCGCAGGCTGCGGATGACGTCGAGGTCGAGCTCGGTACCTGGATTTCGCTCGACATGCGACTCGGTGAGCCGGGGCTGCGGTGCCTCGGCGGGCGAGGCAGGGGCGTCG
>JAQBPY010000305.1 GCA_028287285.1 Gemmatimonadota bacterium | reverse complement strand
ACATTAACGCCGAGTATTTCTCAGGGAAAAATGGAGGACCCGGTACGGATCGAGGCCCCGGTTCCTGGGTGACGCTCGACCTTAGGCAGCCAATAGAGCACTTGCGCGACGAAGTTCGCAAGGCGCTCGAGCCACCGAGCAAAGCCCAAATCGCTAGAGCGGAACGCGAGGCAGAGGAGCTGAGTCTCTCCTTGGAGTCGGGCGAGGAAGATCCCTAGAGCGTAGCTGCGATCTGCTTCGCGATATGGTACGCGAGCGGAGGAGGAACCGCATTTCCGATCTGCCCCAGCGCAACGTAAACGCTGCCGAGCACCGGCCAGCTCTCGGGGAACCCCTGGAGTATCGCGCAGTCGGGCACAGACAAGCGAAAGTCTCCGTTCGCAGCGACGAACTGACGAGCCGCTTCGCGCGTCGGCGCTACACCATTCGGCCAAATGCCAAGCTGCGTCCAAAGCTTGTGCGCGGTGACGCTGCTGACAACCGAAGTCGTGTGACGAGGACCGGTGAGCGAACTGCGTAACGTCGGGGCGAGAGCGTCGAACCCGATATCCGGCAGGCCAAGCGCTTCGCGCGCTCCCATGCAGCGTTCGAGCGGGGCCTCCAAGTCGTGGAATGAAAGCATCGCTGCTCGCCGTGGTTCAAGGTGCGCGAAACTGTGTGTTACCGCGGGGGCCTTGAATCGCATTGCGGCGCGCTTACTGCGGAAGCCCACGAAGAACAATCGCTGCCGCCGCTGAGGAACGCCAAAGCTTGCTGCGGTGAGCTGGAATCGAACCACTTGGTACTCTGCCGAGAGCGGCTTGATGATCGTGTTCTTGACGTATGCCGAGAACTTGTCCGAACCGAGCGCTGCGACGTTCTCCGCCATGAAGGCTTGCGGCTTTATCTCCAGCACGGCCCGCACGAACTCCGGGAACATGTCCCGCGTGTCGTTCTTACCGAGCTGTCTCCCGGCCATCGAGAATGGTTGGCATGGCGGTCCACCGTGAACTACATCAACCCTGCCGCGATATGGTCGCCAATTGACTTTCGTTACGTCGCCGGCTTCACCGGAATAGACTTCCCAAGATGGACGAATAGCGCGCATTGTCTCGCCGGCGGGCGCGTAATGGTCGTACGACGCCACATGCTCGTACCCGGCACGCTCATACCCGTGGTCCAGGCCACCGCATCCGGAGAACAGCGACAGCGATCGAACACCGTTGGTTGGCAGCTGAGCCATGAGGTCATCGGGATCGAGCGACGGGACGTTTATATCGTGCACGGGTTCGGGTCCGTGGCCCCGGACCGCCGCGACCTTAGCCGCGTTCGACTGACGGGAGCGCTGACGAAATACGTCGCGCTCGTCGTCTGTGAGCTCCCATCCCTGACGCCACGGCTTGTCGTTCTTACGGATAAATACTCGCTCAGCCATGTGGGACCACTGTACCTTCTTCTGCGGGAAAGGGACATAGCCCTAGATACAACCCGAGCACGGGCTGGTTTCGCTACTTCAATTCAAGAATGACCTTGTCAACGAGGTCGCGGAATCACTTCTCGGCCGTCGCGTCGTTGACTTTGATCCCGCGGTATGCGCAACTGCGTTTCGACGGCGCAGTTTCTCTTCGAGAATGCCGTAGAGAGAGTGTTGCTGATGATCGGTGCCTTGCGGGCGATCGTTAACACCTGCGCTTCGCTAGTTAGGGTCGCGTAGAGCAAGCGCCACAATTTCCCGCAGGCCAGAGACACAGGGATGACCGGAGGGCCGAAGTCTTTGTGGCCTCGTCGCTCGCGGTCTCGGCCAGCACCGCATCAAGGTCGAAGTCGTGCATGCCGAATGCGGTGCCCGCTGGAGCTCTGGATATTCAGCCTGGCCTTTGGGGAGGCGACGACGCCGGGTGTGGCGTCGCCGCGAAGCAGGACTAGCCCGCGCAGCCGACGCGCGCCGTCGCCTCCTAATCCAATCGTAGCACCGCGCGCCCTCGGCTCGGAAGGCCCGATTCGGGCGATGTCGGCACGCCTGCGCGGACGTGGTCGCCGATGCTCATGCTCGGTGACCATGGTCTAAGGCAGCATGATGCCCATGATGTTTGTGGTCGCGGGCGCCATGCGGGCGCGATGCCGTCCCGGAATTGGATGAAGCCGGAGCCGACTCCGGTATCGTCCGTTGATGGGTGGATGTTGGTGACGATGGTCTCCATGCAGCCGTGCGAGAGTCGATCTGCACCGGCGTATCATCGTGGCACGCCCGGAACCACGCCCGCGAACGAGGGCTAGAGTCGAACCAATGCGGGCGCTCAGGCATCCGCCTTAGTACGCTCCCGATTTGTTCAGCGACGGAGGGTTGGAGGACGATCAGCACTACCGCTCCTGCGGAGTGCATGCCGACCGCGCCCGCACGCAGGCTCGTTCGGCACAGCTGTGATTCCCGCAGACGAGTTCGCAAAAAGGCACGCCGAGCGAGATCGCAAGCGCCGGCAACACACGCTTGTCGGCGGGCTTGCCCGATTCGAGGCGCTGGATCGTGCCTGCAAAGACACCGGCCGTCGTCGCCAACTCGTAGACGCTGTAGCCGCGAGCGATGCGAAGACGGCGGATGCGCGCCGACAATGGCTCTACCGGGGCGACTCTGCGGTGCCCGTTGTACGGCTTCGGGTAAGGCGAGGACGAATGCTTGAACATCATCGCCTCGCCTTCATGCACCAGAAGGCGGCCTCGATCGCATAGCTGATCGACGCGCGCAGGCAGACACAGGCGAACTGCAC
>JAQBPY010000233.1 GCA_028287285.1 Gemmatimonadota bacterium | reverse complement strand
GCGCTCGCCGGCGGCGCACTGGGCATCGGCATCAAGCCGACGCTCGGTGCCGCTGCACCAATCGAACGGGTGCCGGAGCGCGCGCCCACGCGGCGCGCGCCGGCGCCACTCGATATTCTCATCCTCGGTGGCACCGGCTTTACAGGCCCCGAGCAGGTGGAGTATGCGACCGCGCGCGGGCATCGCGTGACGCTGCTGAATCGCAACCGGACGCGCCCTGATTTCTTCAAGGGTCGCGTGGAGCAGCTGATTGGCGACCTGAACGATGACGTGAGCGCCCTCAAGGGCAAGAAGTTCGACGTCGTGATCGACAATCCCACAACGGCGCCCGCGTGGGTCCGCAATGCCGCGCAGTACCTGAAGGGAAATACGAAGCACTACATCTTCATCTCGACGCTTTCGGTATATCCCGACAACAGCAAGCCGGGCAACGACGAAACCGCTGCGACGACGCCGTTGCCGGAAGGCCTCGATCCATACTCGACTAACCTCGACCCCGCAAAGCGTGGCTCGTATTACGGAGCGCTCAAGTCGTACTCGGAAAAGGAGGTCGAGAAGCACTATCCGGGCATGAACACGATCATTCGTCCAACGTTGATCGTGGGTCCGCTGGACAAGACGGATCGATTCACCTACTGGCCCTATCGCATCGACAAGGGCGGCGAGGTGCTGGCGCCCGGCAATCCCAATGATCCCGTCCAGTACATCGACTCGCGCGATCTCGCGGAGTGGACCATTCGTGTCGCCGAGAATCGGACGCTGGGAACGTTCAATGCGCTTGGGCCGGTAAAGCCCACCACGATCTCGGAGATGTTGTACGGCATCAAGGCCGTTACTACCGCTGGTGCGCAGTTCACGTGGGTGCCGGCGGATTTCCTCGCGGCGCAGAAGATCAGAGGCTGGAGCAACATGCCCGTCTGGGTGAATCCGGTGGGTCCGTCGGCCGGGTTTTCGTCGTGGAGCAACAAAAGGGCAGTTGCGGCCGGACTGACGTTCCGGCCACTGGCCGTCACGGCGAAGGAAACGATTGACTGGAACAAGACGCGGTCCGAGGCCGAGCTTGCAGCCCTCGCCGAAGGGAAGACCAGCGGGGTGTCCGCGGCACACGAGCGAGAGGTGCTCGACGCATGGAAGGCCAGGCCGCGAACGGGTGACGAATGACGGCAGGTGAAACCACGGACGCGTCGCCGCTGCACAGACTGCTGCGACGCGCCGTTGACGTGAAGCCGGAAGAAGTGAATGCCATGCTGATGTCGTTTGCATTCTTTTTCTTCGTGCTGAGCGGCTACTTCGTGTTGCGTCCCATTCGCGATGCCGTCGCAGCGGCGTCCGGCGTGCAGAAGCTGCCCTGGCTGTTTGCGGGAACACTCACCGCGACGCTCGCGTTCAATCCGCTCTTCTCGGCGCTCGTGGTGAAGTTTCCCGCGCGCAGGTTCGTGCCGGTGAGCTATCAGTTCTTCATTGCGAACCTGCTCGTGTTCTATGCGTTGATGCGGTATGCATCGCCCGGGGAGAACTCGAATGTGGACGTGTGGACCGGCCGCGCATTTTTTGTCTGGACGAGTGTGCTCAGCTTTTTCGGGACGTCCATTTTCTGGTGCTTCATGGCCGACGTCTTCAGGAGCGAGCAGGCAAAGCGGTTGTTCGGATTCATCGGTGTCGGCGGGACGATTGGGTCGATCGTCGGATCCAGCCTTACCGCCACGTTGACGCCGCACATCGGCTCCGTGAATCTGCTGCTGGTATCGGCGGCGTTGCTCGAAGGTGCGGCACTGACCGTGATGTTCTTTCCCGCGTTGCCGCGGCTCGCGCGCGCCGACGTGGATCCAAAGGAAGACGCGATCATTGGCGGCGGCATCATGAGCGGCGTGACGAGCGTGCTCAAATCACCGTACCTGCTCGGCATCGCGTTGTTCCTGATCCTGTATTCCATTGGCTCCACGTTCCTGTATTTCCAGCAGGCCGACATCGTGGGGCGGTTCTATGCCGATCGCGCCGCACGGACGACGGTGCTTGCGCAGCTGGAGCTCGCGGCGCAGGTCCTTACGGTCATAACGCAGATCTTTTTCACCGGGCGCATCATCCGCTGGATTGGCCTGGCGGCCGCGCTTGCCGTGCTTCCGGTGGCATCGATGTTCGGTTTCGCAGCGCTCGGCGTGATGCCGGTGTTCATGACGCTGGCGGTGTTTACCGTGTTGCGGCGCGCGACGAATTTTTCGCTGACCAATCCGGCCATGGAAGTGTTGTTCACCGTCGTCTCGCGCGAGGACAAGTACAAGGCGAAGAGCTTCATCGAGACGTTCGTGTACCGCGGCGGGGATCAGATTGCGTCACTGGCGTACGCCGGGCTCGCGGCACTTGGACTGGGGTTGGCGGGTATAGCCTTCACGGCGGTGCCGGTGTCGGTGGGCTGGTTCGTGTTGGCCCTCTGGCTCGGGCGAACGCAGGCGAAGCTGGCCACGCAGGAAGCTGAACCGCAAGCGGCTGCGCTGAAAACAGCCTGACCTGCAGGACGATGAAACAGGACAGGAGAAGCGCGGATCAAATGCAGTTCAGACAATTTCGTTCAAGAATTGCCGAACGTGGCAACCTTCGTTTCAACAAACCTCAACGCAGCAGCCGATGACAACCCGCCGAGATTTCCTGAAGACGACCGCTACCATTGGCGGTGTCTTGCTGGCCGGCGCAGATACTCTTCGCGCCCAGGCCGCCATCGACCGCATGGCGGCTCCAAAGGCCCGCGCAAAGATGAATGTCCTTGTTCTTGGCGGTACGGGATTCATCGGACCGCACCTGGTACGCCACGCCAGGGCGCGGGGACATCAGGTTACCATCTTCACACGCGGGCGGCGTGACGCCGAGCTGCCGGATGACATCATTCGTCTTCAGGGCGACCGGAATGGCCATCTCGAGTCACTCGTCGGCAAGCAGTGGGATGTCGTCGTGGATGATTCGGCCGTGAATCCCGATTGGGTGAAGCAGTCGACGGCGCTGCTGAAAGGAAATGTCGGGCAGTATCTGTTCACCTCCTCCACCGGTGTGCTGTATCCGTACCTGAAGCGCGGGCTGGATGAGAATGGTCCGGCGCCGCTCGAGGCGGCGGATCCCAAGGATCCCTCTGCCAGTTATGGAGTGGCCAAGGCGAGGTGCGAGCGTGAGGTGATGTCGGCGTTCGGGGATCGCAGCGTCATCGTGCGGCCCACCTACATCGTTGGGCCTGGAGATACGAGCGACCGCTTCCCCTACTGGCCACAGCGGCTGGTCAAGGGCGGCGAAGTGCTTGCGCCAGGCAGGCGCGATGATCCCGCGCAGTTCATCGACGTGCGCGATCTCTCCGAGTTCATGATCAAGCTGCTCGAGGATGGGAAGGGCGGCGTCTACAATGCAGCCGGCCCGAAAACCCCCATTCTTTTTCGCGAGTTTCTCTCACAGGCGCAGGCCGCGCTGAACACGAAGGCAACGTTTACCTGGATCGATGACTACGCATTCCTGAGCGAGCACAAGATCGAGGAATCGATTCCCTGGGCCATGCTCAAGGGCAATGACGACGGCATGATGTCCATACGGAATGACAAGGCCGTGGCGGCGGGGCTCACGTTCCGTCCACTTGCGACGACCGTGCGCGATACACTCGCGTGGTGGCAGACTGTTCCCGAGGCACGTCGAAACGCACCCAAGTTCGAGATCACGCCGGAAAAGGAAGCCAAAGCGCTTGCCGACTGGCACGCGCTGAAGGGGTAGGCGTCAGGGCATTGATCGGTCCGGCGGCACTTCGCTCATCATGACCGGTTAGTGCAGGCCGACCTGACCTTTCACCGACGCGAACAGCTTCACCGAGTCGTAGCCAAGTCCGTCCTTGAAGACCGTTTCGATATTTTCGATATCGGCAATGCGTGAGGACGGATCGCCCTTTATGACGATGAGGTCGGCCCGTTTGCCAACGGCAATGCTGCCCACGCGATTCGCGCGGCCCAAATATCGCGCGCCGTCGAGAGTGACCACCTTGATGGCTTCCAGCGGCGTAAGGCCGGCTTCCACGAGCAGCTCGAGCTCGCGCTGATTTGCGTAGCCCGCCACCACGCCGCCGTAGCCGGTAGGATCCGTGCCCGCGAGGAGTTGGCCGCCGGCGCGATAGAACGCCAGCTCAAACTGCATTTCCTTCGGGAACACCGACGCATATGGCGACGTCGTCTGTGCCGAGATCTGCGTCCAGCGCCGGATGTACTGGTCGCGCGCTTCGGGAAGCATTGCATCAACGGCACCCTTGGCTGCCTGCGGGCGGCCGGGCGTAAATGTTTCGAACACCGTGAGCGTGGACGTCAATGCGACCTTCTTCGCGATGAGAAACTTGATGAGTGACTGCACGTCCGGGCCTGTGACGTCGACTGCGGCGATTGACGGAATCACACCGCCGGGCGGGCAGGTATCAGCCTTCTTGTCCTTGACGAAATCACTTGCGACGACGAGGCCATGCTCGAGGTTGTCGATGCCAAGCGTTGCCGCTTCGCGAAAAGAGACCGAGCACAGATGACCGGTGATCTTGAGCTTTCGCTTGTGCGCAGCAACGACGGCCGCGCGGAGCTCGTCACGTGTGATGTGCATGTACGCCTTGAACGACGTCGCGCCGCGATCGGCCCAATGGTTCACCATCTGCGTTGCGTCAGCAGGTCCGGAGAGGGCGTGCACCTGATAAATGGGTAGGCCCGGACCATTGAGATAGGGCGCCGTCACGTCGAGCGACGGGCCAACCGTAAGGCCGCTGTCGATGGCGCGCTTGAGCTCGAGGTCGGCATAACCAGCCATGTTGCCCGCTGTTCGCGCGGTGGTTACACCACCGGCGAGGTACAGACGCGGAAAGCTGAACGCCTGCTCGTTATAGACGCTGCCGCCGCCGGACGGATAGAACATGTGCTCGTGCACCATGACCATGCCCGGCATGACGGTGCGTCCGGCAAGGTCCAGTACCTTTGCGTCCGCAGGGATGGCAACGTGCGCAGAATCACCCACAGCCTTGATGATTCCATGGTCGAGCACGACGGTTTGCCCATCGCGCGCCGGCGCGCCGGTACCGTCAATCACTCGAACATGGGTCAGTGCCGTAACGGATGCCTCGACGCTGACGAACTGCTGGACTTCAGCGGGACGCGCAGGCGTTTGGGCGAACACGACCACTGGCAACAGGAGAGCAGGGAGGAACTCGAGACGCAGGCGCATGATCTCGCGGGAAAGGGGCAAAGTGGCGAACGCACGAAAGTGGCTGACCTGGCAGTCGAGCGCCATACGGCCCAGCCTTGAGAAAGCGATCGAGACGCCGTAACGTCGATACATGATATCGTCATTATTCCACCGAATCGATACCGCCGTCACGAACTGGATGGCGCGCAGTGGCCTCACGCTCCTGCGCCTCAGCCTCGGCGTGATTTTCTTGTGGTTCGGGGTGCTGAAGTTTTTCCCCGGTTTGAGCCCCGCTCAGGACCTCGCGGCGCGGACGATCAGCGTGCTCTCATTCGGGATGGTCGGCCCGTCGCTCTCCATTCCCGTGCTCGCGACCTGGGAGTGTCTCATTGGACTCGGTCTGCTCACGGGCATCTTCATGCGAGCCACGCTTTTTCTGCTCGCATTCCAGATGCTCGGGACGCTCCTGCCGCTGGTATTCTTTCCGGCGGAGGTCTTTACGCGAATTCCCTACGCGCCCACGCTCGAGGGGCAATACATCATCAAGAACGCGGTGCTCATCAGTGCCGCCATCGTGCTCGGCGCATCGGTACGAGGTGGTGGGCTCGTGGCGGATCCGGTGCAGAAGGCGCAGCTCACATAGGGCACACCAGCTTTCCATTGTACCAATCGGGGTTACCAGCCCGCCGCATAACCGTCCTTTCTCGGGTCCGACCCGGCCGCATATCCTTGCAGTAACCGGATGATCGCCTGCGCTCCGCCAAACGCACCATGGCCGCCGGGCCCAAGAATGTGACCCATCGACGTGAGTTGCGCGCGAACGCTGTCGGGAAACGCTGATTCCAGCGACACACGCACACCGGTTTCATGCCGGAAGCGCGGAGCATCGATCGCATCCTGGATGTTCATGCCGAACACGATGTGATTGATCAGCATTTCGGCATGCCCCTGCGCCTGCATGGAGCCGCCCATGAGACCGAAGCTCATGTACGGCGTATCCGTGGAGCCGTCAGCCGCCGGATTTGACCCGGGCCTGGTGACGAAGCCTGGAATGAGCGTGTGGAAAGGACGCTTGCCTGGCGCAACGGTGTTCGGCACGCCCGGATCCATGGTGAATCCCGCGCCCCGATCATGCAGCACGAAGCCCGTGCCAGGCACCACGACGCCTGATCCGAACAGGTCATAGTTGCTGTTGATGAACGACACCATGTTGCCCGCGCTGTCGGCGGCGGTAAGGTACACCGTTTCGCTCGACGTCAACGCCGGTCCTGGCTCCGTGCGTACCGCTGCCTTGTTCGGATCGATGTGACTCCGTCGCTCCGCGATGAACGCGTCGGACAACATCTTGTCCACCGGCATGGTGAGATGGTCTGGATCGCCCACATATTTCGCGAGGCGGCATACGCGAGCTTCTTGGCCTCGATGAGATGATGAAGGTATGGTGCGGAGTTGTGGCCCATCGCCTTGAGATCATACGGCTCGAGAATCCTGAGCATCTCCAGCGTGGCGACACCGGCATTGTTGGGCGGTAACTCCCACACACGGTACCCCTTGAACATCACGGAAATGGGAGTGACCCATGTGGGCTTCGTGGCGCGCATGTCGGCCGCAGTGAGAAAGCCGCCGAGCGATTGGACGTGTTTCACGATGCGATCGCCAAGCGCGCCCGTGTAGAAATATCCGGGACCGTTCGCCGCGATGTCTCGCAACGTGCGCGCGTAGTCGGGGTTCCTGAACCACTCCCCAGCTACGGGGGTGTGATGCAGCGGCATGAACACCGCCCTTGCCGCCGAATCATGGGACAACTTGGTCTCTTCGCTCTTCCAGTCCGACGCGATGATCGGCGTTACCGGAAATCCTTCCTCTGCATATCGAATGGCTGGAGCAAGCGCCTGCGCGAGCGTGATGGTTCCGTACTTCTCGAGAATCGCATTCCAGCCATCAAGTGCGCCCGGAACAGTGACGGTCTCAACACCCGATGTAGGCATTCGTGTGCGGCCGCGCCTGAGCAGCTCTTCGCGTGTCATCAGGGCGCCGGCGCGGCCACTCGAATTGATCGCCACGAGCCTGTGTTCCCTGGCGACCCATACGAGCGCGAACATGTCGCCGCCGATGCCAGTCATCATGGGCTCTGTCACCGAAAGGACGGCTGCCGCTGTCACGGCGGCATCAACGGCGTTGCCTCCGTGCTGGAGTACGGCCAGGCCCGCCGAGCTCGCAAGCGGCTGGCTGGCCGACACAATGCCATGCGGCGCGTAGACGACCGACCGGCCTGCCATGGTGGGTGCGCGTTGTGCACTCAGGGCACTCGTGGCAGCGAAGATTGCAACAGCGACAATCGGGGGCAGGCGCACGGACAGTCTCGGCGGTCGGGGGCGGCACTTGTGAACTCTCGCCACAGAAGATGGATTACGTCAGCAGCGTCAGCAATGCGCGCACACATCCAGGGCACTCCATGGAACTCGGTATCTATACATTTGCAGATATTTCTCCGGCCATCCCCGCCGAACAGCGGATGGCCAATCTCATGGAAGAAGTCGAGTTGGCCGATCAGGTGGGCCTCGAGGTTTTCGGCATTGGTGAGCACCATCGCAAGGACTACGCGGTGTCCACGCCGGCTGTCGTCCTCGCGGCGGCAGCCGTGCGAACGAAGAACATCCGCCTCACCAGCGCCGTCACCGTTCTGAGCTCCGACGACCCTGTTCGCGTGTTCCAGGAATTCGCGGCGGTTGACCTGCTCTCGCACGGACGTGCGGAGATCATGGCAGGCCGCGGCTCCTTCATCGAGTCATATCCACTCTTTGGCTACGACCTCGATGACTACGACGAGCTCTTCACGGAAAAGCTCGGCCTGCTGCTCGAGCTGCGTAACGCGGAACGGGTGACGTGGTCCGGCACGCATCGCGCGCCGGTGAATGGGCTGGGTGTGTACCCTCGCCCGGTGCAGGAAAAACTGCCGGTGTGGATCGCCGTGGGCGGAACAGCCCAATCGGCGGCACGCGCTGGTACGCTTGGCCTGCCGCTCGCAGTGGCGATCATTGGAGGCTCGCCACAGCACTTCGTGCCGCTCGTCGAGCTCTATCGCGAAAGCGGGCGTCGCGCCGGCCATGATCCGGCCACGCTCAAGGTGAGCATCAACTCACACGCCTACGTGGCGGCAACATCCCAACAGGCTGCTGACGAATTCTTTCCGCCCTACGCCGAAGTCATGAGCCGAATTGGAGCGGAACGCGGATGGCCTCCTACCACCCGCCAGCATTTCGATGCACTGCGCTCACCGCGTGGTGCGCTGGCCATCGGAAGCCCGCAGGAGATGATCGACAAGATTCTCGCACAGTATGAGCTCTTTCACCACGACCGGTACCTCGCGCAGATGGCACTTGGCGCCATGCCGCACGCCGGTGTCATGCGCGCCATCGAGCTGCTCGGAACGGTCGTCGCCCCCGCGGTAAGAAGGGCGACGTCGGGCTGAGCGCTATTCAGGGCGACAGGCTGAGCGTCGGGTTCAGCTGGACACTTCCGGAAAATGTGGCCGTCTCGTTGACGCGAATCATCACCGGTGTGCCGGACGCGACATCCTTGCTCGCCGCGGTGTCGACCGACGCGACTTCCACCATGTAACTGCCCGGCGGCAGGTTGGCCTGCAGCTCCAGCTTTGCGACGAATGGTCCGGTTCGCGTCATGTCCACGCTGAGACGGCGCGAGCTCGTGACGAAGATGATCGCGCCCGTGCGCAACGAGCGCACGCGAACCACGAGCGGTTCGATGTCTGGACACAGCGGCTGCAGCACCTGCCCCTCCACCCGTACCGTAAAGTGTGCGCCCGATGCAATTGCATCCGTCGACAAGCGAACGGAGTCGAGCAGCACGAGTCCCGTATTTGCCACCAGGCGCGCGGCCTCGTTCTGCTGGACATATGCCGCGATGACCTCCGCCGCCGTGCCGCGCTTCGTCACTTCGCCCTTGTTGAGCAGGATCGCATCGCTGCACAACTCCGCCACGCGATCGAGCTGGTGCGACACCATGATGACCGGGATGCCGCTGCGCGCGAGGTCTCGAATACGTCCAAAGGCCCGCTCCTGGAAGGACATGTCTCCCACCGAAAGCACTTCGTCGATGATCAGGATGTCCGGCTCCAGATGCGCGGCAATGGAAAAGCCCAGGCGCGCATTCATGCCACTCGAGTATCGTTTCACGGGTGTGTCGATCGAATCCGAGACACCGGAAAATTCCACGATCTCATCGAACTTCCGCGCGATGTCGACGCGCGCCATGCCCATGATGGCGCCCTGAAGGAATACGTTCTCGCGCCCCGTGAGGTCGCCATGAAAGCCGGCCGAGACCTCGATCAGCGTTCCCACCCGGCCCGTTGCCTCGCAATAGCCGCGCGACGGCGATAGGATACGCGTGAGCATCTTGAGTGTCGTCGACTTGCCCGAACCGTTCGAGCCGATGATGCCGAGTGTCTGGCCGGAGCGTACTTCGAACGAAAGATCGCGAATCGCCCAGAAGTCGCCCGAGCTCAGCTCGCGATCCGAGGTACGCGTAACGAGCCGCCTCGCGACGGCGGGAATGAAATCGCGCAGGCTGTCATGGAGCGAGCCGCGATGGAATTTCTTCCAGACGCGATCGAAGAGCAGGCGAGGCTCGGCGCCGCACATGGCGCCCGTCATACGAGCTCGGCGAATCTGCGCTCGCACCGATGGAAGAGAATCGCGCTGAAAAGGAGCCCGAGCACGGCCCACACCGCCGTATAGGCCAGATACCACGGATGCCAGAAAATGAAGCCCGCCGGCGACGCCATCGGTTCGAGCAGATTGTGGTGCTGCACGATGCTCAGCCGCAGCCCTTCGAGCACCGGCGCGATGGGATTGAGCATCATCAGCATGGCGCCGGTCTTTCCGTACATCGACGCATCCAGCACCACCGGCGTGACGAAGATGCCAAAGGTGAGGAACACCTGCACCAGGTACTTCACATCGCGGAAAAAAATATTCGCGCAGCTGAGAAAGAGCGCGACGGCAAGTGTGAACACCCACAACATCGCAAGCAGCACCGGTACCCAGAGGAGCTGCAGGGACGCTGTCACGTGGAAAAATGGCAGTGTGAGCGCAATGAGCACCGTGGCGATCAACGTATCCACGCTCTGTGCGAGCACCGCACTCAAGGGCAGCACTTCACGCGGGAAATACGTTTTCGTCACGAGCGAGATATTCGACACGAGACTTGGCGTGGCCGTATTGAGGCAGGCCACGAAGAACGCCCACGGTACCGCCTTTACCGAGACACCGGCCACCTGGTTGGGGGGCAGCACGCCGTTGTTCGACATGTGGACGAACGCGACGCGAACCGCGAGCCCCGCGAGCACCACGGAAACAGGAAGCAGCAGCGCCCACGCAAAACCGAAGATCGCCTGCGTATACCGAATCTTGATGTCGCGCCGCGTGATCTGATAGATGAGGTCACGGCTCGAGCGCAGCTCGCGAACGATCTCCCGGAGATCGCCGAGCAGCGTGTGCCTGACTTCGGGCGGCAGCTCGATCTTCGGGTCGCGCACCATGGCGCCGCTGAATGGGCGGGTCGCGTCAGTCACAGGCTGATTTTACTGGCATCCTGATAATATCGGCTCCTCGCAGCAGTTCGAACATGCTGACAACGCCGGTTTCGCAGTATATCATGGATGGAATGACCGGTGTCCAGGAAGTCCCGCGACATGGATGACACGCTGCGAGCGAGCCTTGGTCCTGGTGTCGTTCATGTATGGCGCATTCCGCTTGACGACCAGGCACCCGCGAGCGCCCTGCAACCCCTCCTGTCCAGCGACGAGCGGGCCCGTGCCGCCCGTCTGTTTTCCGATGACTTGCGGGCCCAGTTTGCGCTGGCACACGGATGGCTCCGTCGGATATTGGCATCATACGTTTCCGTGCCGGCGCACTCGCTGCAATTCGATATTGCTCCAGGGGGCAAGCCCCATCTGGCGCTGGAGCACGCGGAGCGCGTGGAGTTCAATCTCTCGCATTCCGGCGACGTGGCGCTGGTTGCCGTCGCAGCGGGATCAGCGGTCGGGGTGGACGTCGAGCGATGGAAGCCCAAAATGGAGCACGTCCGCGTGGCCGAGCGGTTTTTTTCGGATCATGAGCGGGCAAGCCTTCGCGAGCAGGCGTCCCGCACCGGGGACGTCATGACCGGCTTCTATGCCGCGTGGACACGCAAGGAGGCGTACCTCAAGGCCCGGGGCGACGGCATCGCGCGTGGGCTGCATCACTTCGACGTCGAACTTGCAACGGGCAGCGATGCACGCCTCATCGCGGACCGCCTGGATGAGCACGCGCCCAGCCGGTGGTCCATGCGCGAGCTCGCCGTTGATGACGGATACAGCGCCGCGCTCGTCCACAACGGCCCGTTGCGCGACATCATGCGCGTCGACGTTACGGCCACGCTGCGGCCGTAGATCGCAAGGGCGCGGATGCAGCGCCAGGATGACCGCCAGCGAGCGGTCACGCCACTCGGAACATTCCGTGTACGACCCCGTAGAACTACACTTGTAGTTGACACCGTGGCCCGCCGATGCACGGGCGTGGAATACGGTCCGCAAACCAGGTGCGCGTGATACCTGACCACCGCAAGGGCGCGCAGGCCCTCGATATCCGGACGAAACGTCTGGGCGGAATCGGGTGTCAGATCGTTGGGGGCAGCGCATCTCCCGCCCACGCTCGGGAAAGCGCGATATGTTAGTGATAGCCTTTACCCTGATTCCGGAGACGATGCTCGTGCGACGTCTGCTCGTTGTCAGCGCCCTTGCGCTCACGGCTCATGCACCGCTGTCCGCGCAGGCGCGAAAAAGCTATACGCGCGCCGATACGCTGCGTGGCTCGTTCACGACCCCGGCGCGTGCCTGGTGGGACGTGAGCTTCTACGATCTGCACGTCGACATCAGCCCGAAAGACAGCAGCATCAGGGGCTACAACGGCATCAGCTATCGCGTGTTGAAAGCTGCAAGCGAGATGCAAATCGACCTGATGGAGCCGCTCGTGGTCGACAGCATGGTACAGGATGGACGCACGGTTTCATTTCGCCGGGAGGGCAATGCCTTCTTTGCGAAGCTGACGTCGGTACAGCCCGCCGGCAGTACCAAGAAGATCGTGGTTTACTACCACGGCCGGCCCCAGGTCGCCAGGAATCCACCATGGCAGGGGGGATTCAGCTGGGCAACGGACAGCCTCGGCAGGCCGTGGGTGGTGACGACGGATCAGGGAATGGGGGCGTCCGTCTGGTGGCCGAACAAGGATACGCAGGCCGATGAACCGGACAGCCAGCGTGTCGCGCTCACCGTGCCCGACCCTGCGATCAACGTGTCCAATGGCCGGCTCCGCAGCACGAAAAACAACGGCAACGGCACCACGACCTACGAGTGGTTCGCCTCGAACCCCATCAACAACTATGCGATTGCCGTCGCGTCGGGCAGCTATGCACACTACGGTGAGCTCTATTCCGGCGAGAAGGGCACGCTGACAATGGATTTCTGGCCCCTCGACTATCACCTCGATGCGGCGCACAGGACATTTCCGCAGGCCCTGTCCATGATGAAGTGCTTCGAGCACTGGTTCGGGCCGTACCCATGGTACGAAGACGGCTACAAGCTGCTCGAGGTGCCGAATACGGGAATGGAGCACCAGACCGCCGTGTCGTACGGTAATCAATATGCAAATGGCTACCGTGGCCGAGACGCCTCCGGCACCGGGCTCGGCATGAAGTGGGATTTCATCATCGTGCACGAGAGTGCGCACGAGTGGTGGGGCAACAATATCACGTCCAAGGACAACGCCGACATGTGGGTGCACGAGAGCTTCGCGAACTACGCGGAGGGCATCTACACCGAGTGTCTCTTTGGCAAGGATGCCGGCGCCGACTACATCATCGGGAATCGCCGGGGCATCAGAAACGACAAGCCCATCATTCCTCCGTACGATGTGAATGATCAGGGGTCGGGCGACATGTACCCGAAGGGTGGCGAGATGCTGCACACCATTCGCCAGATCGTGAACGACGACGAGAAGTGGCGCGGCATCCTGCGCGGCCTCAACAAGACGTTCTGGCACCAGACGGTCATGGGCAAGCAGATCGAGGGCTACATCAGCGCACAGGTGGGAACGGATCTCACCAGGGTGTTCGACCAATATCTGCGCACGACCATGATTCCCACGTTCGAGTACAGGGTCACGGGCAGGGCGCTGGAGTATCGCTGGGCCACTGTCGTGCCTGGCTTCGACATGCAGCTTCCCGTGTCCATCGCAGGAGCGCCGATGTTGGTGCTCCATCCCACGGAAGCCTGGCAGACGGCAAGCATCCCGGGTGCGGGCAAGGCGGATGTCACCGTGGACCGTAATTACTATGTAAATGCCAAGGACGCAACTCCATGAGTCGCGTGGATGAACAGGGTAAAACCACTCTAAAGCCAAAGGATGATGAAATTGACGTCTTTGGCGTATCGCACCGTGGGCACGTACGCGCCGAGAACCAGGATCATTTCCTCATTGCATCGATTCACAAGCATGTGAAGGTGCACATGTCCAATGTTCCGCCTGAACAGCGCATTCCGCTCGACGACGAGCGCCTCGCAATGCTCGCGATGGTCGCTGATGGAGTGGGCGGTGGCGACGGCGGAGAGGAGGCCAGCGCCGTCGCGCTCGAGACGGCCATGGATTACATGGCGCACAGCACGGATTGCTATTACCGCGGCGACGGCAGCGACGAGCAGTTCATTCACATTCTCGAGGAAGCCGCACTTCGCAGCCATGCCGCCGTACGCGAGCGCGCCAGGGGCGTGGTGTCCGAGGGTCGCACGATGGCCACCACGCTCACCCTCTTCATGGGGGTGTGGCCCTGGTACTATCTCGTGCAGGTGGGTGATTCGCGCTACTACATGTTTCGCGACGGAACGCTCACGCAGGTCACCCGCGACCAGACCATCGCCCAGGATCTGCTCGATCAGGGGGTGTTCACGCGCACCATGGCGGCTCGCTCGCACTTCTCCAATGTGCTCTCGAGTGCCATCGGTGGCGAGGCGGCGGAGCCGGTCGTCACACGCATGAAGTCCGATTGGCAGTGCATCCACCTGCTCTGCACGGACGGCCTCACCAGGCATGTGTCCGATGAGCGCATCGCCCAAGTGCTTGGATCACTCACGTCGTCGAAGCAGGCGTGTGAGCAGTTGCTTCAGGAAGCGCTCGATGCCGGCGGCACGGACAACATCAGTCTGATCATCGGCCGGACCGTTCCCCGCGCTGCGTGACACGCTGCCATCAATTGCATCTTGTTCTGGCAAGACTCTCTCACCGCCCACCATGCTGAAAAAGATCTTTGCAGCGCTTGTGCTCGCCACATCCATCGCACACGGACAATCCACCGGCGCGGATGCGCGCACGAAAGCCCGGGACTACCGGCAAGGCCACGAAGCCGAGATCCTGAAGGAGTTCACCGACCTTCTGTCCCTGCCCAATCTCGCGAGCGACTCCGTCGGCATCCGCCGAAACGCCGATCACCTCATGGGAATGCTCGGCAAACGCGGCTTTACGAACACCCGTCTTCTCACCGTGCCTGGTGGTCCGCCCGCTGTGTATGGCGAGCTCGCGGCACCCGGCGCAACACGCACGCTCGTGCTTTACGCGCACTACGACGGACAGCCGCTCGACCCGAAGCAGTGGACCACGCCACCATGGTCACCCGTGCTCCGCGACAGGGAGATCGTCACAGGAGGCAAGGTCATTCCGATGCCCGCACCAAGCGGCCACGTCGACCCCGAGTCACGCATCTACGGCCGCTCGGCCGGCGACGACAAAGGCTCGATCATGGCAATTCTCGCTGCCGTCGATGCGATGCGTGCAAACAGGATCGTGCAGTCCGTGAACCTCAAGGTGTTCTTCGAGGGAGAAGAAGAGGCAGGCTCCGCGCATCTGCGTCAGATCCTGGAGACGTACAAATCCGTGCTTACCGGCGACGCCTGGCTCTTCTGCGATGGGCCCGTGCACCAGAGCGGACGTCAGCAGCTCGTCTTCGGCAACCGGGGCATCACCACCTTCGAGCTCACCGTGTACGGGCCAAATCGCGCGCTCCACAGTGGTCACTATGGCAATTGGGCACCGAACCCGGGCGTCATGATCGCGAACCTCATCGCCAGCATGCGCGACGATGACGGCAGGATCAAGATTGCCGGCTATTACGATGACGTAAAGCCGATCTCAGCGGCCGAGCACAAGGCGATTGCCGCGCTGCCGCCCTTCGATCCCACGCTGCGCAAGGCGCTCGGCATGGCGCGTACGGAAGCCAACGACGCGCTGCTCACGGAGCGCATCATGCTTCCGGCGTTCAACCTGCGCGGCATTCGTGTGGGCGGTGTTCGCGAAATGGGTTCCAATACCATTTCGACTGCTGCGTACGCGTCGTTCGATTTACGCCTCGTTCCAAAGCAGGATCCGGCGAAGATACAGAAGCTCGTCGAGGCGCATCTCAGGAAACAGGGCTACTTCGTCA
Organism: Gemmatimonadota bacterium; assembly: GCA_028287285.1. Lineage (GTDB taxonomy): Bacteria > Gemmatimonadota > Gemmatimonadetes > Gemmatimonadales > Gemmatimonadaceae > AG11. Next base: position 39,559 of record JAQBPY010000233.1, on the reverse strand, counting down.
CGCACGACACCGCGACCGCGGACATGCGCCTTGCCCACGCAAAAATCGCTCGCGTCGAGTGGCTTGAAGGATATCCAGCTTCGCGGGCGCCACTCGATGGGCCCTTTGGCAAGGCTGTTTTCGCTGCGCTGTCCGACGGGGCACGTGAGGTGCCACTTGCCATTCCCACCTCGGGCGGAACCGGCCCCACCTACCTGTTCGAGCAGATACTCGGCATTCCGATGATCTCGCTTCCCATCGCGAACTACGACGACAATCAGCACGCCGCCGACGAGAATCTTCGCATCCAGAATCTCTGGGACGGAATCGAGCTCTACTCCGCGTTGCTGGCTGGCATGGGCAAGGCCTGGGGAGGCCGCCCGGTACCATGACACGGCGCAAATACTCCGAGCTCGCCCGGCGTACTCAATGGCAGGTCCCGACGGCAAGGCCATCGCGGGTGCTATGGTCGAGGTCACCTCCGTCGAGACCGAGGTCACGCGCCGCAAGACAACCAACGACCAGGGCAAATACACGTTGCAAAGCGCGCCGACAGCATCTCCCGACAGCGCTTGCGCGCTGCGGGATGACAACTGTGCTTCGGGCTGACAACCCTGCTGCTATGTGCTGACAACCGTGCTGCGGTGCGCCGCAGGATGACAACACTACGGCGTCAAACCCTTCGGCTCCTCCACCGTCTTGAGCACATCGCGCCACGCGAACTTGTGCCCCGAATGCCGCACCCAGTAGTCCATCCACGCCATCTCCGCAGTCGACTTGAGCAGCGAATTCCGCGGATCCGGAATACCATGCGTACCGCCCGGATACACGTAGAACTCCGTCGGCACCCCAAGGCGCTTGAGCGCCATGTGCAATCCTTCACTCTCCGGACGCGGCACACGCGGATCCCCGTCCACCACGTGGATCATCGTTGGCGTCTTTGCATTCCTGATGTACGCCGCCGGCGACTGCTTCCACCAGTGCTCATAATCATCCCAGTACATCTTGTCGCCGAGGTACCACTGGCGGCCGCGCTGGGTGTCGCTCTCACCGTACATCGACACCCAGTTGTAAACACCCGCGCCCGTTGAAATGGCCTTGAAGCGGTTGGTGTGCGTAAGAATCCAGTTGGACCAGTGGCCGCCAGCGCTCCAGCCAAGCACGCCCATCTGCGCACTGTCCACCAACCCGGACGCGATCAGGTGGTCCACGCCGGCCATGATGTCGTTGTAGCCTTTCGTGAAATAGTCACCCTGGCTTTCGATCTCGAACTTCTGGCCGTAGTTGGTGGAGTTGCGATAGTTCGGCATCAGCACCACATAGCCTGCGCCGGCGTAGACCTGCGAGCCATACCCACCGTTGAAGCTCAGCACATCCGCGGCCTGCGGTCCGCCGTGAATGGCCACGATGAGCGGATATTTCCTGCCCGCCTGATATCCCACCGGCTTTACAAGGACACCACCGACAGCCGTGCCGTCCGTACCTTTCCACGTGATCTCTTCGACGTCGCCAAGCGCGAGGTCGCGCGTCCAGCCGTTCGCGTCAGTCAGCTGCACCCACGAGTTCCGGTTTCCGAGGCCGTTTGCGTTAGCGACCGTGTAAAGCGTTGATGGGACGTGCGGATCGCTGCGCGTCACGAAAACGCGCTCGCTCTCGTCGTCCTGTGTTGCGCGCAGGCTGCCCCGGTCGTTCGTGACCTGCCGCACGGTATTCGCGGCGATATCGAGCGCCATGACCTGCTCGGTCGCCTTGATGCCTTCGTTAAAGTAGATCGTCGCCCCGTCCTTCGACCAGAAGCCGACGGTCGCGTGTCCGTCAAATCCACCACCGAGCTTCTTCAGCGGCGTACCCCTGGCGGAAACATCTCGCGTGTAAACACGGGTGTTATGCCGCATGATGAAATCATCTGGTGCGGAGAACGCGATCGTCCTGCTGTCCGGCGAAAAGCTTGGCGTTCCCTCCGAGATCTCCGCATTCTTCGTCAGCCGCTCGATCTGGCCTGACGCAACGTCCAGCAGGTAGATGTCGGCGTAGTCATTCTGCTCGAGAATGTTGCGCTCGTAGCGGTTGGCCGAGATGCCATGATAGGCGATCCACTTTCCATCCGGCGAGATGACGAGGTCCCCCACGCTGTAGGTCGTATCGTGGGTCAGGCGTGTCGTGCGCTTGCTGTCGAGATCAAGCGCCCAGAGGCTCGATACGGGTACTTCCATGTTGCGAATGCGGACGTCGAACTTGTTCTCGAGCCGAAGCCGCGCATCCGCATCCACGGTGTCGGCGGTGATGAAGTAGATGCGCTTGGAGTCCGGTGCAAAACGCCATAGTCCAACACCTGTTGGATGTCGCGTGATCTGCACCGGCTTCACCGAATCGCCGGCCATCACGGCGGGCATGGGCAGCGCGAAGAGCTGCTCCTGCATGGCGCGGCCCGAGCGATAGACGAGCCACTGGCCATCCTTCGAGAAGGCGTACGACGTGATACCGCCGTCCCTGGCGTCCGTGATCTTGCGTGCCTCACCGCCGTCGGGACGCATGATGTACAGCTGCGACGTGGGTCCACCCATTCCACCACCCGACGCCGGCGGTAGATACTGCATGCCAGGCCCGGATGTGGGGAGCGTGCTGCCGCGCACCGGAGCCGGCGTACCCGCATCACGGTCGGAGAGAAACGCGAAATACTGGCCGTCGCGCGTCCATGCCGGCGACGTCTCGCTCTTGTCGCCCGTATAGGTGAGCCGCTTTGCATTCAGCATCCCCTGCTGCGTGCTCACCACATAGATATCCGTCTGGCGGCGCGCTTCCTTCCAATCGGGCACGCTCAGCGTGTACAACACGTTGCGTCCGTCAGGACTCAGCACAGGGGAACCAATCTGCCGCATGTTCTGCACGTCCAGCCAGGTCATGGGCCGAAGCCCCTGGGCCGAGGCAAACGCCGGGGCGAGCGCGAGGACGGCGGCGAGCGAGAAGCGAAGATTCATGGTCGGGCGGTGGGAGGATGTCGTTGATCTCCCACTAGAATGAGAATTTCCACGCCAACGCGCCAGACGTTGTTATTGCCCTGATTTCTTCTCCGGCGCAGGGAGAGGTCCCACACGCCTGCCCAGGATGAGCTTGAACAACCGCTTGTCACCTGCACCGGTGAGTCCAAAGCCGTAGCCGAAATTCACCTCCCACTCGGGAGCCACGTCGAGGTTCACGGCCGCGTACACCACGTGCTCCTGTTCGCTTCGCGGTGCGAACTGATGCAGTGGGCCGAGCGCACCGTAATATTCCGCGCCCACATTCACTTTCGGCGTGAGGTCGTATGTGAGCGCGACATTTGGCGAGAACACGAATCCATCGGAAGGCAGATCGCTTTTGAGCGACCGCTCCACGGTTGGATTCAGCGACACGTACCACGCGCCCATCTGCTTATCGATGATGGGCCGCAGCTCCAGGGACCATGTGTCCTCGGAGAATTCGCGCTTCTGAAAGCCGAATTCCGCACTCAGGCTCGCGCCGACCGGCCAGTTCCACCGCTCCGGCGCTCGCACGCGCGGCCGAAGATGGCTGCCCACGTATCGAAAGCCCTGGTCACTGCTCGCACTGTTGAAGAAGTACACGCCAAGCTCCGACCAGTCATTCAGGCCGCGCGTGATCTCGACTGTTTCGTGAAAGACGTGATTCGTGGGCAGCAGGCCGTTCGCCCTGAAGCGGCTGCCGTCGAAGGTGAAGTTGCTGTGTAACTCGAACATCGTGACACCGGGCGCCATCGTCTCCGAGCCATACACCTGGATCTCGTAGTTTTCCTGCGCGGCGGAGCGTGTTGCACTCAGGAACAGCAGCGCTGCGACTACGGTGAATTGCACGGCGCGCATTGGAGGTGGTTGAAAGGTAGGATTCAGACCCGGTAGATCGTGACTTCGGTGTCGTCGAAATTGCGGCCGCTCGCGCCGCGCGGCAATTCATGTGTCACGGCATGTTCCACGGCGAGGATGCGCGCAAAGCGGTTGGCGCGCCAGGCGGCAATGACACGGTCGAGCATCTTGGAGCCGTACGGCGGATCCGCGAACGCAATGTCATAACTGTCTTCCACGAGCGCCTCGGCGAACGGGAGCGCATCGCGCTTGAACACACGCGTCATCTTGAGCAGCCGCAGCGCGGCGATGTTCGCCTTGAGCGCATGCAGGCTGTCGGGGCGAGTCTCGACGAAGTCCGCACTGGCTGCTCCACGGGAGATTGCTTCCAGGCCCAGCGCGCCCGTCCCCGCAAACAGGTCGATGACGCGCGCGTCCTTCAGGTCGGCCTTGAGCATGTCCAGCAGCCCCGCCCGCACCCGCTCGGCGGTGGGCCGCACTCGTTTGTCCTGCGGAGACGTGAGGTCTCGCCCCGCGAATTTGCCTTTGACTATGCGCACGATGGTTTGGTGCTTGCGTGGGAACTACCAAAGCTAGCACATGATTCCTGACGGATGGGATCGACAGGCAATCTGCCGGATTCTTCTCACCGAATGGAGCGCACGCACATGTCGATTTTTGAGCCCGCCTCACAGCCCACGAGGGACAAGTTCCTTGCGGTGCTTCGCATCGTTGCCGGTGCCGTGTTCATCAGCGCGGGAACGATGAAGCTTTTCGGCTATCCGGCGAGCCCGCAGCCGATGCCGCCTTTTGCGCTCATGTCCCAGCTGGGAATTGCCGGCATCCTCGAGGTATTTGGCGGACTGGCCATTGTGCTGGGTATCCTCACTCGGCCCGTGGCATTCATTCTTTCCGGAGAAATGGCCGTCGCATATTTCCTGGGGCACTTTCCGAATGGATTCTTTCCAATGGTGAACGGCGGCATAGGTGCATTGCTGTTCTGCTTCATCTTTCTCTACCTGTCTGCCGCCGGTGCAGGTGCCTGGAGCCTGGACGCCGCGATTTCATCGGCGCGAAAGTCGCCCTGAGGCAAAGCGGGGACCTGCTTCCCCTCAAACCGTCCGCGCCCGTGCGAGAAGAAATTCCTTCTCGCGCGAGTTTCTCGTGAGTGACGCTGCTCGCTCGAACTCCGCGCGTGCCTCCCCTATTCTTCCCAGCTTCCACAGCAGATCACCGCGCACGCTCGGCAGCAGGTGGTATCCCTTGAGTGTTGGCTCCTTCATCAAGGCATCGACGAGTCGCAGGCCACGCGCCGGTCCGAACGCCATTGCATGCGCCACCGCACGATTCAGTTCGACAACGGGCGATGGCATTTTCTTCGCGAGCACATCATACAACGTCGCAATGCGCTTCCAGTCCGTATCGTCCGCGACGACGGCTCTCGCGTGACACGCCGTGATGGCGGCCTGCAATGCGTATGATCCCTCTGCGCCGCCCAATTCCTCTGCGCGAGCGAGTGCTGCGAGACCGCGGCGGATGAGCACCTGGTCCCACCGTGCGCGATTCTGTTCGAGGAGCAGCACGGGCTCGCCCGACGGACGTACCCGTGCCGGTGCACGCGATGCCTGTATTTCCATCAGCGCCACGAGCCCATGCACCTCCGCCTCATCGGGAACGAGGCCGGCGAGAATGCGTCCGAGCCGCAACGCATCCTCGCAGAGACCCGGGCGCAACAGGTCATCGCCCGTCGTGGCCGAATAGCCCTCGTTGAAGACGAGATAGATCACCTGGAGGACCGACGACAATCTCGCGGTGAACTCGCTCCCGCGGGGAACCTCGAATCGCACCTTCGCGTCAGCGAGCGTCCGCTTGGCACGTACGATGCGCTGGGCAATGGTGGGTTCGGGAACCAGGAATGCGCGGGCAATCTCGTCTGTCGTCAGTCCGCCCAACAGCCTGAGGGTGAGCGCGAGCCTGGCCTCGGTGGACAGCACCGGATGGCACGAGATGAAGACGAGGCGAAGCAGGTCGTCGCCGACATTGTCGTCGATCGCGGCATCGAGGTCCGGGACCGCCCGTTCATGCTGCGCCTCGAGCTCGATGCCGACAAGGTCCTGCTTTCGCTCGATGCGCGACATACGGCGCAAGGCATCGATTGCGCGGTGCTTTGCCGTGGCCATGAGCCATGCACCTGGATTGTCCGGTACACCGGACTCCGGCCATTTTTCCAGCGCCACGAGCAGCGCGTCCTGCGCCAGGTCCTCCGCGAGGCCGACGTCGCGCACGATACGCGTGAGGCCGGCGATCAGCTTTGCCGACTCGATCCTCCAGACGGCATCGATCGCGCGGTGGGTATCGGAAACGGTCACAGGAAAGACGCCATGATTTGTCGTCCTGAGCGACGCGAAGACCTGCTCGCCATCACGCCAGAAGATACTTGTCGCGAAGAATACCGAGATGGTGCGTTACGTGGCCCGCCGTGAGGTACGCCAGCGATCTCACCGTGAACTCGTTGCCATTTGCAACGCCACGCGCATCCCATGCCGACGGCGGCAGCAGTTGAAACAGCGACATCGTCGCCTCGCGCACGGTGCGAAATTCGTTCACGAGACTCTCCCACGACTGCTCGTTCGCACCGGATGCGGCCATGGCGACCTCCTGCTCGAAGCTTGGCAGCTCACTGCCAAGCCGCCGCGCAAACCAGAACGCGCGGAACACGAACGAGCGCTCCGTGTCGCTGAGATGATTCACCACTTCGCGCATGCTCCACTTGTCGCTCGCGTAACGATGCAGCGACTCTTCGGCGGTCACGTCCGAGAGCAGCTCGATCGTCTCCGTCAGCTGGTGCGAGAGCACGTCGCGAATATCGCCTGCCGGAACCAGGTCGATGTAGCGGAAATAGTATTGAGCTGCCTCGGATCGTTCCGGCGCCGGGAAATTGGCAGTTAGTTGTTTCAACACACAGCCCTTGCCTGAATGGTTGCTATGGCGTCAGTGATGCGGCATACGCGACGGCGGCGATCATGTCATTGGTGCCGAGACCCGACACGACGGCCTGCATCGGGCCACTCGTTGCGGAGCTGCGCGCACCTGTCTTGAAGCCGACGAGCTGGCGAAACATGTACGATGGTGATCGTCCGGCAATGGGCGGCACCAGGCCCGCTCCGCGGAGCGACGGGCCATGGCATGTTGCGCACGCCATCGCTTTCGACGTGGCGCGCGACGATGAAAGCACCTTGCCGCGCGCAATGCTTCCGGGTGGCACGTACGCCAGGAACTTCGCGGCCGCATCGCGGAGCTCGTGCCGTTCCACGTCTTCGGTAATCTCGATGATGCGATCACCCAGCTGTTCCGTTCCACCCGCAGGGCTGACGGCGTAAAGGCCCCCCACCTGCATGGTCACGGGAATCTTCGCGCGCTCGACGACCTTGTAGCGCGCCTTCACGCGGATGCGCGCAAAATATCTTGCAGCCTCCATCACTTCCGCATCCGTCACGCTGTCGGCCACGTCGTTCATCCGCGAGCTCGGACCCCACGTGTCCACGGCTGAATGACGTGCACGCGTGCGGAAGTCGGCCACCTGACGCACGAAATACTCGACGGGCAAACCCGCGATCGTTGCATTCTCGGCGCGGCCCTGCCCGTCCGGGAGATGACAGTATCCACATGCCCACACGGCTCGCGGACGACCCGTCGCGACGATGGGCGGCATCACGGGATGCGACGTAGGATACCAGTCCGGCGGCGCAAAGGTATTCTTGACGCGGGCAAGCGTGAACGTCTGCGTGCTGTTCGGTACGTGGAGAAGCGTGACGGAGTCGTACGGCAGGCGCGCGGCGACGAATGGCGGAGATGTATTTGGAAATGCCCACGCCGGAACCTCCGGCGCGGACGCTGCACTCTGCGCAACGACCGCACCAGCCGGCGCGATTCCGGAGAGCATCAGCGCCACGGCATGCTTCACCACCGCGTTTATGGGTTCACTCCCAATCGCTGCAGCATCTGGCGCACTTGCGGATTGTTCGGTTGGAGCGCGCTCGCCTTCTTGAGGGCATCGACTGCCGCCGCCGTGTCGCCACCCTGCAACACGAGCTGCGCCATGGTCTGGTACGTGAGCGCGGACTTGTCGTAGAACTCGAGATTCAGCTTGAGGAGCGCGAGCGCCGCGGGACGTTGATTCGCGCGCGCCACTTCATTCGCTGCACTGGCAAGCGAGCCTTCACTGAAGTCGTATGCCGCAGCGCCGTAATACTTCGTGCGCAGGTCGCGGTAGAGTGCAATGGCCGAGTCGGCACCCTTTGCAGCGACAGCACCCGCAAGCGCGCCACGTAGCGTGGCCGGCTTGGTGAGGCCATGGTGACACGTCTCGCACGTGACACGATCTCCCGCGGCAGGGTTCGTTGCCGTGGGCAGATACTTCGCGTTGATGTCCGCAACCATCTTGAGCATCTCGCGCGCAACGGCCTTTTGCGGCTTGCCATCGGCAGAAAAATCGAGCGGCGGCCCACCGCGCCCCCCACCCGGCGGTGCTCCGCCTGCCGGAGTGGTGCCCTCCACATGACAGTGCTCACACCGCACGCCCAGTGCCGCGGTGAAGGTATTCATGATCGCCGTGACCTGCTGGCGGGGCATATCCTTTGGCAGCACCTGCAGGTTCTTGGGCGGCTCACCACCCCCTCGGCCCTGGGCAACGAGCAGCGCAGGAACAGCAACACCGGCAAATGCCGCGAACGACAATCGGCGCAGAAAGGACATCGGCAGCTCGTCTCGTTGAGTGTCTGCGTGAAACACGTGGCTGGAAAGATACGGGGTGCGGTGGTTTGGTGCGAAATGCGTCCAGGCAGCGGTGTACACTGCTGGCATGCCGAGCCGATTGAGCGCTCAACTTGACCAACTTGACTTGACTAACTTGACCAATACCGCTACCCTCCATGCGACCCCCTACCGGCTGGCACGCATGGCAAAGCCCGTGAACATCTACGACGCAAAGACCCGTCTCTCGGAGCTCGTCGACCGCGCGGCGAGCGGAGAGGAGATCATCATCGCCAAGGCAGGGCGGGCCATGGCCCGTCTGGTTCCGTTGCGTGCCGTGCATGAGCGCACGCCGGGCCGCTGGGCCGGGGACGTCACCATCGCCAGGGATTTCGACGCTCCCCTTCCGGCGGATCTCCTCGCGGCGTTCGAAGGCAGCGACGACTGATGGCGGCGCGCCGGCCCGCGTCCACGGAAGCATCCGTCACGGAGCTGGTGCCGAGGCGGGTGCTGCTGGACACGCATGTGTGGTTGTGGTGGCAGAAGAACGACAAGCGCCTCGGGGTGCGCACTCGGCGTCTCATCGCCGGCTCGTCGGAGGTGCGCTTCAGCCTCGCGTCCGCATGGGAGATGTCCATCAAGGAGGCGCTTGGAAAGCTCGTGCTGCCCAGGGATGCGAACATCGCGCTGGAGCTTGCGCATTCCGGATTCCAGGAGCTCTCCATCGGCCTCGCCCACACGGAGGAGCTTCGTCGCCTGCCCATGCTGCACCGTGATCCGTTCGACAGGATGCTCATCGCGCAGTCCCGCGTTGAAGGGCTCACCCTCGTCACGGTCGATGCACAGCTCGGAGCATACGACGTCCAGGTCCACGACGCCACCACCTGATCCGGATCAGGTGGGGAGGGCGCGCGTCATGTAGGTGGGCTGCTGCCCATCGGTGGTGAAGCCGCAGTCGCGATAGAACTCCACCGCGACCGGGTTGTCCGCGAGCACCCAGACTTCGCCAACGTCATTCGCGCGCATCCAGGCTTCCATCTCGGTGAGCAGCGCACGTCCCGCGCCGTGCCGCCGGAAGTCGTTCCGGACACCGATCTCATACAGGAGCACTTCCCGCCCGTCACCGGAGCGGAGCGGAACCACGACGCAGTAGAGAAATCCCACTACCTTGTCATCGTCGCTTGCCGTCCAGAACAGCACCGCAGGGTTGGCAAGGAAGCGGCGGCCCGCATCGTCATCGAGCGGTACGAGCGACCCTCCTCGCCCATCGAGGTCAAATGCTGCATCATTGGTGGCCAGCGAGACGAGTATTGGCTCGTCACCCGGACCGAGTCGCTTGACGGACATGGCGATTGGGTGCGCGAAGTACGCTGGAGACGATGTTCCCGCCCACAGGCGCCCGCAAGGGCTGTCGCACGACTCATTCGAAGGAGGAAGCATGCTGGCGTATATCGGAATCGGCGCGGCGATACTCGTTGTTCTGCTGGCGCTCATGATCGCGACACGTCCGGATTCGTTTCGCGTCGCGCGATCCATCGGGATTTCAGCGGCGCCCGACGTCCCATTCGGTTTCGTGAACGACTTTCACCGGTGGACGGAATGGTCTCCGTTCGAGAACATCGATCCGAACCTGAAGCGGACGTACGCCGGCAGTCCTGCGGGCGAGGGCGCACGCTACGCCTGGCAGGGCAACAACAAGGTGGGCTCCGGCTCGATGACGATCACCGAAAGCATTCCCGCCGGCCGCGTGGTGCTCGACCTCTTCTTCGAGAAGCCGTTCAAGGCCACGAATCTCACCACGTTCACCTTCACTCCCAGCCCGGAGGGCGTGACCGTGGAGTGGGCGATGTCGGGCAAGAACACGACGATGGGAAAGGCGATGTCGCTCGCCATGAACATGGACAGCTACCTCGGCAAGACGTTTGACGAGGGATTGGCAAAGCTGAAGCGGGTGTCGGAGGCGTAGATCGCCTCCGGCATTCCTCCTGCGAGTCAGGTGCTCGAGGTCTTTCGGAACTCCTTTTCCTTCTCGAGCGCCGCACGTCCTTCGGCCGAGCCCTCCACGGCGGGCGCGAAATCTTCGGTGTCCCAGAGGCGACGCACCTCGATCACCGCGTCGCCGTCGCCGGCGGGGTTCGGCGCGCGCTTGGCCCACTCGATGGCTTCCTCCTTCGACTTGGCCTGGATCATCCAGTAGCCGGCAATGAGCTCCTTCGCTTCCGCGAAGGGTCCGTCGATGACTGTGCGCCTGTGCGCCGAGAGCATCACCCGGGCGCCCATCGAGCTGGGCGTGAGGCCATCGCCGGCGAGCAGGACGCCTGCCTTGATCAGCTCTTCATTGAAGCGTCCCATTTCGGCGATGAGCTCCGCAGACGGCATCTTGCCGGATTCGCTGTCCGGGTTGCCCTTGAGCATCAGCATGTACCGCATCGTGGTCTCCGTATGGTCGTGGTGGCCGGTCGTGCGTCCGGAATTGAACGGCTGGACCCAGGCTCTACAATCACGACGAACGACCATTCCGGAAATCGACACGTGCCGAAAAGAGGTGCTGGACAGTCGTCCCGTCCGCTTCAGCGAACGTCATGCTTGACGGCACCTCGCCACGAGAACCGATTTCCACGATCAGATCCCCATCCCCAACGAGAATGCGCCGAATTCTGCTCGTCCTGATGTTGGCCCTCCGTAGTACAACGACCCTCCACGCCCAAAGCGCGCCGCTCGCCGGTCTCGACGCATACATCACCAAGGCGATGGCCGATTGGCAGGTGCCCGGTCTGACCATCGCCGTGGTCCGGAATGACTCGGTCATTTACGAGCGTGGATTCGGTGTTCGCGAGCTCGGAAAGCCCGGCTTGGTGGACCAGAACACGATGTTTCCCATCGCCTCCACCACGAAAGCCTTCACCGTGGGCGCACTTGGCACACTCGTGGACGAGGGCAGGCTGAAATGGGACGACAAGGTCTCAGCGTATTTGCCGACCCTGCAGCTGTCCGATGCGTACGTGACCCAGCAGCTCACCGTGCGCGACCTGCTCACGCATCGCATCGGTCTTGCCCGCAGCGACAACCTCTGGCTCGTGGCGCCGTTCACGCGCGCAGAAGTCCTCAGGCACGCGCGGTATCTCGCGCCACCCGCGGGCTTTCGCGTGGAGTACGGGTACAACAACCTGGCGTACATTCTGGCCGGCGAAGTTGCCGGTGCGGCCAGCGGCTCCAACTGGGACGACCTCATCGCGCAGCGGTGGTTTCAGCCATTGGGCATGACACGAAGCACGACGCACTTTGCCCTCGCCAATGCGGATGCCAACGTTGCACAGTCGCACATCCGCGTGGACGGAAAGGCGGTTGCCGTTCCGCGCCGCAACTATGACAACATTGGAGGAGCCGGCGCGATTTTCTCGAGCGGCCACGACATGGCGCAGTGGGTGCGCATGCACCTCAACGGCGGCACCTATAACGGAAAGCGGCTCCTGCAACCCGCCACGCTCAAGGAGATGTACACCCCCCAGACGGCAATGCGATCGGACAGCGTTGCCGACCGCATGTTTCCGTCCACAAACTTCCGAGCGTACGGATTCGGCTGGTTTTTGCAGGACTACAATGGCCGCAAGATGGTACACCACTCTGGTTCCATCAACTGGACACGCACGCACGTGGGTATGATCCCGAGCGAGCACATTGGTGTCGTGGTCATTGCCAACCTCAACACGAGCAACCTGCAGCAGGCGGTCATGTATCGTGTGCTGGATGCGCTGATGGGCCTGCCCGCGCGCGACTGGAGCGCGGAGTACCTCGCTGTGGCCAGGCGTGGCGACGAACGTTCCGACACGCAGGCGCGCGCGCTCGATTCGTCACGTGTGAAGAACACGAAACCGTCGCTCGCGCTGGAACAGTACGCAGGCCCCTATGTGAGCGACGTGTATGGCGAGGTGAAGGTGTTCGTGGAGAATGGGCACCTCGTGCTGCGCTACTCCGACGACTACACGGCCGACCTCGAGCACTGGAACTACGACACCTTCTCGGCGAGGTGGCGCCGCACGGGGTTCGGGCGCGCCTTCGCCGTATTCACGCTGGACAGCCGCGCACGCGTGGCGACGTTGGAGCTGGATGAGCTGGGCGTCCTGCGTCGCGTCCGTCCCTGAACAAAGCAGGACCTGCTTTATGGTGTCGTCCTCGAGCGCAGCGAAGGACCTGCCTTATCGAACACCCATGGCAATCCCATCCCGCCTTGGATCTGCCGCTCCGACGATGACTCCATCCGGCCTGACCCAGAACGCCGCCACGCCGGCGAACTGGAGATTGGCCACCTTGTTCGTGGGCACGTAACCATGCGCACGTAGCGCACCGTAAACAGACAGCGCAAACCCCTGCTCGATCTCCATGGCCGGCCCGTTTGCCGATGGATGCAGACGCGGCGCCGCAAGGGCCGCGAACGGATCCTGCTTCCACGCCGCCATGCGGAGAATCGCCTGAGGCACCGCCGTAGGGATGTATGCGGCACCACCCGCACCAGCACCAAAGCGCACCTCGTTCCCCTCGAGCAACAAGGTCGGCGCAATGGAGCTGCCCGGCTTTCTCAACGGCTTCCGCTCGCCGCGCGCAAAGAGACCGCCGCTCGAGTTGAGAAATATTCCATTGGCGTACACGCCGGATCCGAACAACTCACCCACGCTCGACGTCAGCGAGACGGCGTTATGGTCGGCATCCACCACAACCATGTGCGACGTCTGGCTTCCGTTCATCTCGGCGGCATCGTCGCCTGGCCCATCGGTGCGTGACACGCGTTGGGTGGCCGGATACGGATCAACCGCCACGCACGCGGCGGGAAGTGTCTCGTTCTCGAACTTCCATGCGTCGCCGCGCGGCAGCGTATCGCGATAGCCGCCGTTCACCGCGCCAACGCGCGTCTCCGCGAATGCGGCCGACGTAAACCCGCGCACCGGTGCTGGCGCCCACTCGGGATGGCCGCCAACGATGCGACGATCGACGAGTGACACGCGGATTGCGTCGGCCATCTTCACGGCGGCGCTCGCGTTAGTCGTCGGGTTCCCCATGGACGTTAGTCCGCTGAGCTCGGCGAGATGAAGCACTTCGGAGATGGACGGACCCGATACCGGTGACGGCCCGCCCAGCACCGTATAGCCAAGGAACGTGCTACAGCTCGGACGCCGCATGGCAGGCTTGTAAACCGCAAAATCCGCGGCGTCGAGCAATCCGCCCACGCTGCGCGACTTGGCTGCAATCACGCGCGGTACGTCACCAGCGTAAAACGCCGACGGACCATCGCGCGCGATGGCCTCGAGCAAACCCGCAAGACGGGTCTGGACCAGCCGGTCACCCACCTTGAGCACCTGTCCGCCAGGCATGAACAGGGCAGCGGCTTCAGAATCCACCTTGAGCTTGGGAATCGACGCGGTGAACAACCGGTGATTCAGCGGCCCGACGATGAAGCCTTCTCGCGCGAGACGAATTGCCGGCGCAAGAACCTGTGCACGTGTGAGCTTGCCGCGCACTGCCTGCCACTCGAGCAGACCGGCGACAAATCCCGGCACGATGGCCGCACGAGGGTCGCGCCCATCACCGCCTTCATTCGTCGCGGCCTGACCCGAGAGCACGATGCCCGTCCGCGGCGGGTCAGGCTGTCCCCACGCGGGGTCCGCGCCCACCTGGCCCATCGCCTCCATCACCTCGGCGCGGTGATCCCTGGCCATCCAGGCGACGCCCACGGCATAGCCGCCCAGCCCAGTCTGCGACGGGTCCACGACACCCAGCGCGAAGGACGCGGCGACAGCCGCGTCGATGGCGTTGCCACCCTGTTCGAGCATCGCAATGCCGGCGGCGGAGGCATCCGTCGCGCTCGTGACGATCACCCCCCGCCGAGACTCGACACGCTTGCCAAATGTCGACGGATCATTCGGGGATGATGCCACGCTGCCCGGCGACGCACATGCGGTGGCGAGGGAGAGTAGCACGACGGCGGAAACATGGAGTGTGCGCATCGCGCAAATGTACGATGCGGAATCCCCCGGGACTAGAAATGCACCTCGCCTGACGCCGTCGGGCATCGGAGTGCGGCCACGAGTTGACGTCTGTCGCCAAGCCGTCGTTGTCGATCACCTTGCTCGACCTGTACAAGGCTGTGGGTGAGCATGAGGTTCTGGGGCATGCATCGTGAGCAGCCGAACCCCAATTGTCCGGTGGGACGTAACATCCAGGCTGCGTTGACTGGGTATTTCGCCAATGCGAGCGGGCGTTGGAGCAGAAGCTGGAGCAGACAACGATGGCTGACGTGGTGCGCAACATGCGTCGGGAAGAAGGCCGGCGGGTACACCGAATGGCGAAGGCCTGATTTTCAGGCTCATGTGTGTAACAATTTTACATACATAACCAGCGTGGCTCGTCGCGAGCCGCCACTCCAAGGGAGCAGATCATGAAAATCGTACTATTCGGCGCGACAGGAAATGTCGGCCAGCGTGTCCTTGCCGAGGCACTCTCACGTGGACACGAGGTCGTGGGCGTGGTGCGCGATCCATCCACGACTACGTCGCCGGACGCACGTGTCACGCTCGTGCAGGGTGATGCAACGGATGCAGGCAGCGTAGCGAACGTCACGCACGGCGCGGATGCGGTGGTGAGCGCGATCTCGCCGCGCGCGAACGCGCGTGGAATGGCCGCGCCGTCATTGAGTGAAGCAGCGCGCGCGCTGATCACCGGCCTCACGCAAGCGGGGGTGAAGCGCCTGCTTGTCGTGGGAGGTGCTGGCAGTCTCGAGGTCGCACCCGGCAAGGCGCTCGTCGACCAGCCGGATTTCCCCGACGTCTACAAGCCCGAAGCGCTTGCATCGCGTGATTCGCTCGACGTCTATCGAGCAGAAACGGGTGGACTTGACTGGACATATCTCAGTCCGGCAGCGGAGATTCATCCGGGCCGTCGTTCCGGCGCGTATCGCACGTCGGACAGCCAACTCCTGGGCAAGAGCAGCATCACGTTCGAGGACTACGCAGTGGCCGTGGTGGACGAGCTCGAGAATCCGAAGCACATCAGGCAGCGGTTCGGCGTCGCGTACTGATCGTTGTTCGGAGCAGCGCAACGGACGACGACCGGTCAGTACTGTTGAGCCAGACTCACCACCGGAAAGAAAACCATGGAAGCCCTGTTCCCCGCGTTGATGATTCTCGCCGCGTGCGCGAAAGCGCCGGGGCACCAATGCCACGGAGGGCAGGGGTACGGACCGTCCATTCGAGCAGATTGGCGCATCCTGGCTCGACGCGCCCAGGGTCGCCGCGGCGGACAAGGTGAGGCTCGCGTCAGAAAAGCCGACTGCGCAACGAGTGCGAAACCAGGATCAGTTGCTTTATGACTGCTCCGATTGGTCAATCTGAACGAAGTGAAGGACCTGCTCTTCAACCACGAGCAGGTCCTTCGCTTGTTCAGGGCGACAGACAGCCTAGTAGCCCGGGTTTTGTTTCATTCCTGCATTGATGTCGATCTCGTGCTGCGGAATGGCCGCCCAGATGTTCGTGGCCTTCCAGCCAGTCTTGGACACCGGGTCCGCGCCAATGACCGCGGTATACAGCCCCCACCGCTTCAGGTCGAACAACCGCTTGGATTCAAACGCCAGCTCCCAACTCCGCTCCTGGCGCACGGCGTCACGGAACGTCGCCTGGGTCAGGCCGGCCAGTGCCGGAAGCCCGGCCCGGGCACGAACTGCGTTAATGGACGCATAAGCGTTGGCAGGTCCGTTGGCTTCATTCTCCGCTTCGGCGTGCAGCAGCAGTGTCTCGGCATAACGGTAAACAGGCCAGTTAAGATTCGAGCGGCCACTGTTCAGGGCGATGGACTGCCCGCCGTTGTCGTAGAACTTTCCGTAGTAGGGCAGCGGCTTTGGGAAGCGCGGGCTCTTGTCGCCATACCCCTTTACCGTTCCCACGGTCGCGTAATTGAACGTCGTCGCGCCCACCGTTACCGAGGTCAGGAACGTCGGCTTCTTGCGCAGATCGGTGTCCAGGAATGTGTCCATGAACTCCGGCGTGGTGCACCAGTAGTTGCTGCCGGATTCTGCGCCAATGCCGCTCGGACGCGACTGCGTGGTGAACAGATTCCGGATGAGCCCCTCGAACTGGATGGAATAGATGTGCTCGGGGCCATTCTTGTTCTTGACGAGCCAGAGCTGCGAGTAGTCGGCCACGAGCGAGTACGCCTTGCTGTCGATCACGGCTTTCGCCGCCGCCGCCGCATCCGCCCAGTGGTTCTTGTTGATGACCACGCCGGACATGTTCGCATATACGTCTGCGAGCATGGTACCCGCGGCGCCACGCGTCGGGCGTCCATCGTCCGGCGTCACCGAATCCGGCCACTTCACCGGCAGCAGCTTCACCGCGTCCACGAGGTCTGCGGCAATCGCGGTGTAGACGTCAGCCGCAGGCGTGCGGACCACGCTGTTCGCCGTGGAGAAATCCGTCACCGGCGCCGTCATCAAGGGCACGTCGCCCCATACACGCACCGCGTTGAAGTGATTGAGCGCACGATGGAACTTCGCTGCGCCGAGGTAACGGTCCTTCACGTCCTGCGCCACGCCCGTCATTTGCGGAATCGTCGCAATGAGCAGATTCGACTGGCCAATGGCACCGTAGATCTGCGCCCACACCCGGAACAGCCACTCGTTGTTCGAGTTGTACGTGTACGTGTCCTGCTCGTACTTCGAGTCCGTCGCGTTGTTGATGAGGATGGTCTGCTCGTTCGGGACCTCCGAGATCATCGGCCAGCCGCGAATGTAGTAGGCCTGGTTCGCGCCGCCGGTATACCAGTCGTCGATACCGCCCAGGGCGATCTTGAGGTCCGCTTCAGTCGAGGGAAAGTTGGCCGGCGTGAGGAAGTCCTTTGGCGTTTCCGTCAGGTAGTCCTTGCAGGACGCGAGTGGCATCGCGATCAGGAGCGCAGCCACGCAGAGATGCTTCGTACGCATTGTCATGTCTCCTAGTAGCCCAGGTTGAGTCCGAGCGTGAATGTTCTCACACCGGGGTAGCTCGAGTCATCCCATCCAAGCTGGAGGTCGCTCGTTCCACGCGAGCTCGCCTCGGGATCATACCACGAATACTTGGTCCAGGTCTTCAGGTTCTGCCCGCTCACGTACAGGCGGAGGTTCGATGCTCTCACCTTCGCGGCAAGCCGCTGTGGCACTTCCCAGGTTACCGTCACGTTCTGCAGGCGCACGAACGAGCCGTCTTCCACCCAGCGTGACGTCATCGCATTGAACGGCCCGATGCCAATGCCCGTCATGTCGTTGATGCCGCTGCCCGGCGTCCAGTAGTTCAACACATTGCGCAGCTGGTTCACGTTGTCGCCCGGCGTCTCCATGCCTTGCCGGTTCAGGTTGGCCACCTTCAGCCCCTGGACGCCGCGGATGAGGTAGTTCAGCGAGAGCGAGTGATAGCCGAAATATCCGTTCTGTCCGAACGTGTACTTCGGTTGCGCGTTGCCCAGGATGACGCGATCGTCGGTCGAGATTTTTCCATCGCCATTCACGTCGCGCAGCTTCATGCCACCGGCCACCGCGCCCGACTGGCCGCTCGCCGCCGCCTCGGCCGCCGTCTGAAAGATGCCGTCCCACTGATAGCCGAAGAAGTTTCCGAGCGGCTCGCCAATGCGAACGATGCCGGCGGGGACAAACGTGGGCAGTGAGGTGTTGGCGCCGTTGACGAAGAACTCCTTGTCACCACCCAGGTCGAGCACCTTGCTGCGGTTGAACGAGATGTTGCCGCCCAGCCGCATGTCCACGGCCCGCACGCTGTGCCGCGTGTCGACGGTGAACTCCATGCCGTGGTTTTCCACCGAGCCGATGTTCGTGATGTAGCTCGCGAAGCCGGTATAATACGGGACGAGCTTCGCATAGAGCAGATCGCGCGTGGTCTTCTTGTATGCGTCGGCAGTGAAGCTGAGCGTGTTGTCGAATAAGCCGAGATCGAAGCCGCCGTCGGTCTGCGTCGTGGTCTCCCACTTGAGGTTGGGGTTCGCGTTGCGGCTGGGCTTCGCGCCGTTGTTGAGCGTGGTGGTGCCAAGGTCGTACGGTGAGCCAACACTGTAGGCGGCGAGCGACTGGTACGGCGCAACGGCGTCGCTGCCCGTGCGGCCGGCCGTGGCGCGCACCTTGAGCTCACTGATTGCCGAGAACCTGCGGCGGAAAAAATCCTCGTCGCTCACGCGCCATGCCAGTGCGGCACTGGGAAACGTCGCCCACTTGTTGTTCTCCGCGAACTTGGAAGCGCCGTCCGCGCGGTACGAGATGGTGATCAGGTACTTGCCGTCGTAGCCGTAGTTCAGCCGCGTAAGGCCGGACAGGATTCTCTCGCTCGCGGAGCTCGAGCCTGCCGTTACGGTCTGGGCAAGGTTCAGGCGATTATAGCCGAGCAGGTCGCTCGTGAAGCCAACGCCCTGCGCCGTGGTGCTGTCGCGGTTGCTGCTCTGCGCCGTGAAGCCACCAAGGAGGGTGAGCTCGTTCTTGCCGCGGCTCTTGTGCAGCGTGAGGGTGTTCTCCGCGAGAAACGTGGTGAGCGCCAGCGTGTTGATGTTCGCCTGGCCGGACCCGAGTGCGGCGCGCAAGAGGCGCGACGTGTAGATCTGCGCCTTTCCGTCGTTTGCCGTATAGGAGACGGCCGATCGAAAGTTGAGTTGTGGAAGGAGCTCGACGTTCGCAAAGATATTGCCGAGCAGATAATCGACCGTCGCCTTGTTGTTCAGCAGGCTCACGATGGCGAGCGGATTGTCCATCGTCTGCGACGACAACAGCGGCGCACTGAACGTGCCGTCGGCATTGTAGATCGGAATGGTAGGCGACCACCGCAATGCCTCCTGGGTGACCGGTCCACCCGCCGTGCCGTATCCATCGTTCACGCGAATCGCGTGGCTCGTGGAGCGGCTGTACGCGAGACGAGTCCCTGCCTGGATCTTGCTGCCAAGCTGTTGGTCGAGATTGAACCGGATGGCGCCGCGATTGAACGTCGAATTGAGCACCACGCCTTCCTGCTGAAAGAGCGACGCGCCGGCCATGAGGCTCGTGCCGCCGTTCGATCCACTCACGCGGATATCGTGGCTCTGTAGCGGCGCCGCCTGGTACACGGTGCTCTGCCAGTCCGTCGTCGCATGCGCAACGGTCGTATCGAGCGTAACGGTCTTGTCGTGACCCGGATTCTTCATGAACAGCTTCGCGAACTCGTCCGCGCTGAGGAGGTCGATGCGCCTGGACGCACTCTGCGAACCGCCATACGCCGCGTAGTCGAAGCGCATCGCGCCCGGCGTACCGCGCTTGGTGGTGACGAGCACAACACCGTTCGCGCCGCGCGCGCCGTAGATGGCCGTGGCCGATGCATCCTTGAGGATGTCCACGGATTCGACGTCGTTTGGACTGATCTGGTTGAGATCGGCGCCAATGACTCCGTCCACGACGATGAGCGGCTCGTTGCTTCCATTCAATGAGTTGCCACCGCGAATGCGGATGCGCATTTCCGCGCCGGGTTGGGCATTCGTCGTCTGCACCTGCACCCCCGAGACGAGCCCCGAGATCGCCTGATCGACGCGAGCCACGGGCATCGTGGCGATGTCGCTGCTCGAAACGGATGAAATCGATCCGGTCACGTCTCGGCGCGCGGTCGATCCGTATCCCGTGACGACCACCTGCTCCAGGGACACCGCCGCGTCCTTGAGCTCGACGTCGAGCTGTGTTGCCTGGCCGGCGACCACCGTGACCTGCTGGTCGCGCTGGGCATAGCCGATCCGTGAGGCGCGAACGGTGCGGGGGCCTGCCGGGACGTTCGGGAGGAGGTAGCGGCCGTCGGCGCGGGTGAGTGCGCCCATCGTGGTGCCGGGAATGCTCACCGTTACTCCTTCGATGCCGCCGGTCTGCGAGCGCACCACTCCCTGTATCGAACCGGTAGTCCCCTGTGCGGCCAGGGCGCGGGAGCACGCCATGAGAACCGCTAGTACGACGGCACATCGTCTCGTCATTGTCATCCGGATACTCCAGAGAAGGTCGTGCTGAACGGCCGCAGTGTGGTCCAGAGCGTTTGTCCAGTGCGGAGACAATAGGGCGATGATATTGATATTGTCAATATCGATATTATCATTCCTGCCATGCAGAGCCTCCCGGATTCGACCCGCTGTAGGACAATGTTGACGGACGAGCTGCGCACGCACTTTCTCGTCCAGGGCCTCTTCCAGCCCGGTGCCGTCACCGTCCGGCACATCGACCTCGATCGGGTCGTGCTCGGCGGCGCAGTCCCGTTGCACGAGCCGCTGCACCTGCCCACACCCCCCGGCCTCAAGACGGAATTCTTCTGCGCACGACGTGAGCTGGGCGTCCTGAACATCGGCGCCACCGGTACCGTCACCGTAGACGGCAGCGACTTCGCGCTCGGCAACCGCGACCTGGTCTATGTGGGACGAGGCAGTCGCGACGTCACGTTCGCGAGCGCGGACGCGACGCGGCCGGCGCGCTTCTACATCGTGAGTTATCCCGCACATGCCCACCACCCCACCACGCACGTGGCCGCGAGCGCGGTGCAGTCGGGCGAGATCGGCTCAATGGAGCAGGCCAACCGCCGGCGCATCGCGCGGTATGTCCATGCCGGCGGAATCCAGAGCGCGCAGCTCGTGATGGGCATGACCGCGCTCGAGCCAGGCAGCGTGTGGAACACGATGCCCGCGCACACGCATGCGCTGCGCACCGAGGTGTATCTCTACTTCGACATCCCCGAGAATGCGGTTGTCTTTCATCAGCTTGGCGAGCCATTCGAGACCCGCCACATCATAGTGCGCGACGGTGAGGTCGCACTCTCCCCGGCCTGGTCGATCCACGCGGGATGCGGAACGGCCAGCTACGCGTTCTGCTGGGCGATGGGCGGCGAGAACCAGGACTACGCCGACATGCAAGTCGTCGACATGCAGGCACTGCGATGAAGTACCTCTCTGCAGCCTGCCTCATGTTTGCGTCGGCGGCACTGCACGCACAGAGCGCAATCATTCGTGTGGACAATACGCTCGCGATCTCACGGGCGAACGAAACGGTCTCGGTTTCGTGGGCGGAGCTTCAACGTCTGATTCCTACGCTCAC
Organism: Gemmatimonadota bacterium; assembly: GCA_028287285.1. GTDB lineage: Bacteria > Gemmatimonadota > Gemmatimonadetes > Gemmatimonadales > Gemmatimonadaceae > AG11. The sequence continues at coordinate 17,887 of JAQBPY010000233.1, read as the reverse complement.
GGCCGGCGTGGTGCGGGTCTTCGACGTGGAGCGCCGTGAAATTCCGTCGCAGGCCGTGGATGATGACGGCGACGGCACCATCGACGCGCTCATCTTTCAGGGCACGTTCGCCGCGAGGGAGACGCGGCACTTCACTGTCGACGCCGCGGCACCGGGCCGCAAGTACGAGGCGCAGGTTGCCGTCAGGCATGATGTGCCGCGCGACGACATCGCCTGGGAAAATGATCGCACGGCGTATCGCATCTACGGCGAAGGGCTGAAGAAGACACCGCAGGCCATGTCGAGCAGCGGCATCGACGTGTGGAACAAGAAGACCCGCGCATTGATCCTCGACAAATGGTACGAGAAGGATCACGTGGCCTCGTATCACATCGATACCGGCGAAGGAGCGGACTTCTACGACGTGGGCGCCACGCTCGGCAACGGCGGGACTGCGGCGTGGGCCAGGGACACGATCTGGCGCGCCGACAACTTCAAGGCGTGGCGCGTGATTGCGTCCGGACCAGTTCGCGCCATTGTCGAGTTGAAGTACGACCCATGGGACGCGGCGGGGACACCGGTATCCGAGATCAAGCGCATCTCCATCGACGCAGGCGCCAATGTCTACAAGGCCACGAGTATCTTCACCACACCCAGGGGCGGGGCCATTGCGTACGCCATCGGAACGGTAAAGAGGCCAGGCATGGTGGGCACGTTCAGCCGCAACAATTCGTGGGCGTGGCTCACCGGGTGGGGCGTTGTAGTTGCAAAGACAGGCGGCCATGGCGAGATGGGGACTGCGGTGTTGCTGAAGGACTCGCCGGTATTGAAGTGGGAGGAAAAGTTCGACCACTACCTGGCGGTGAGCGTCGCGACATCAGGCGTACCGGTGGTGCACTACATCGGGGCAGGTTGGACCGACAGTGGCGACTTCCCCACACCGCAGTCATGGTGGCACTATCTCGACGAGATGGCACAGCGTATCGACTCGCCGCTGGCGGTGCACGTGGAACCTGTGCGTCCCTGACATGCTATTGACAATATCAATTCACGACGCGATTGTCCCGCGCCTGAATCAATCCCACCAGAAGGCCTTTGCGACTCGACGCCAGCGCTCCAGTCCCGCTCTACCAGCAAGTCGCCGCAGACATCCGGCGCCGGATCGTTTCGGGCAACATGCCCGTCGGGATCCAGATTCCACCGCACAAGGAGCTCGCCGTACAGTACGGTGTCTCCGTCATCACGATCAACAAGGCACTCTCGGGTTTGGTGAGCGAGGGGCTGCTGCACAGCCACGTTGGCCGTGGAACGTTCGTGATGGTGCGCCCCGCATCCACGTCGGGGATTGCCGCGCCAACGACCATCGGTTTCGTGCTTCGCGACCTGAGCAGTCCGTTCTTCTCACTCGTGGCGCATGCCGCGCAGCAGCGTGCAGATGACCTCGGTGTGGGCATCCTGTTCGCATCGAGCTCCAACCGCCTTGACCGCGAAGAAGAACAGATCCGGCGTCTCCGCCTGCTTGGCGTTCACGGACTCATCATCGTGTCCATGAGCCGCACATTCAGGATCAGCGAGGCCATTCAGGCGTTGCACGACGAGGATTTTCCGTACACGATGGTTTCGTGGACGGCTGGCGACGACGTGCCCTTCGTCGGCCTCGATCTCGCAGAGGCAGGGTTCCTTGCCGCCGAGCATCTGCTGTCGCTCGGGCATACCCGTTTTGGCTATCTCATCGACCGTGTGGGAAGTCTCAACGGCGAGCTGCGCATGAGCCGGTATCGCAGCGCCATTGAAGAAGCGGGCTTCGAGATCAATCCGGCGTTCATTTTTGAACATTCGTTCGCGTACGAGGAGAGCGACTACAAGTCCGGGTACGCCGCGGGCCAGACCATTGCTGGCTTGCGCACGCGTCCGCAAGCGATGTTCTGCTTCAACGATCTCGGTGCTCTCGGTCTCGAGGATGGGCTGCTCGACGCCGGTATCAAGGTGCCGGGTGACATTGCCATCGTCGGGCTCGATGACATCGAGCTGGCCAAGCGCGCCCGCGTTCCGCTCACCACCGTAAGGCAGCCCGTCGACGAGATCGGCGCACGTTCCGTGGACAGCATTCTCGCGCGTCTCCGTGGCGAACGCCACCCGGTGCGGCAGCTGCTGCCGGCGGAGCTCATCGTGCGCTCATCGAGCGGCACACGCGTGCGCCCCGCGGCCAGGAAGGCACGCCGGTGAACGCCAGCCAGTGGTTTGTCCGCTCCACGGAAATATCGTGGGACGTTACCGGTGAAGGAGTTCGTCGCCAGGTGCTCGGTCACGGCACCGAGCTGATGGTGGTGCGCGTTGAGTTTCAGGCGGGTGCCGAAGGTGCGCTGCATCACCATCCGCACCGGCAGGCCACGTATGTGGCCGCGGGGCGGTTCGACGTCACGGTCGGTGATGAGACGTCGGAGCTCGTTGCCGGCGACTGCTTTTACGCCGCCGCCGACGTCGTGCACGGCGTGCGGGCACTCGAGCGGGGTGCGCTGATTGACGTCTTCACCCCGGTGCGTGAAGACTTTCTGATGCCGGGGTTGTGGTGAGACGGCGGTTCTTCGTCGCGTCCATTTTTGTGGGCGCGTGCATGTGCGGGGCTCAGCAGACACCGCAAACCATTCTCCTGCGCGGCGAGCGGCTCTCGCGCTCCAAGCAGCTGCTCGCACACGGCGACAAGCCGCTCCAGGCAACGCTCGCCGCGCTGCTCGACAGCGCGCGCGCCGCATTGGCCGTAGCGCCAATCTCGGTGATGGAAAAGAAGAATACGCCGTCCAGCGGCGACAAGCACGACTTCATGAGCATGGCACCATACTGGTGGCCCGACACCACCAAGCCGGGCGGACTGCCATTCATTCGGCGGGATGGTGAGATCTACCCGGAGAGCCGGGTCGATCATGACGGCGTGCGTCTACAGCACACCATTGCACGCGTACGGACGCTGGCGCTTGCCTGGTATTTTACCGGCGATGTGAAGTTTGCCGAGGGGGCCGCCAAGCATCTGCGGGTGTTCTTTCTCGATCCCGCCACCCGCATGAACCCGAATCTACGTTTTGCGCAGGCGGTACTCGGCGTGAATGAAGGGCGCGGCATCGGCATCATTGATGCACGTGACATGCCGGATCTGGTAGACGCGCTGCGCCTGTTGGAGAAGGCGCCGGCGTGGACGTCGCAGGATGCCGGCGGCATGGTGGCCTGGTGCCGAGCGTATCTCACCTGGCTCACGAACAGCAAGAACGGTGGCGAGGAGCGTGCCGCAACCAACAATCACGGCACGTTCTACGACGAGCAGGTGGCGGCGCTGGCGCTGTTCGTGGGCGACACGGCACTCGCAAAAATGACAATTGGCGAAAGCGGGGCGCAGCGTATTGCCGTCCAGATCGACGCGGACGGGAAGCAGAAACAGGAGCTCGAGCGCACGCGTCCCCTGCATTACAGCCTCTTCAACCTCGACGCGTTCACGATGCTCGCGGAAATGGGGCGGCATGTGGGCGTCGATCTGTGGCATTACTCGTCGCCGGCCGGTGGCACGCTTGAAAAGGCCGTGCTCTTTGTTGCGCCATATGCAGATCCTTCGGTGAAATTTCCTCTGCCGGAAATCGGTGGCGAAGGAGCCGGTGAATTCCTGGTACCATTGCTCCGCGCCGCCGCGCAGCTTGGCGATGCTTCATTCACGACGGCACTTGGCTTCGTGCCGGCCCGCACCAGGGTCCGCGATTTTTCCGCATTCAATTTTCCGGCGGATTCCGTCGCTGACGGGGCGCTCCGAAAGGCCGGCGATCAATTGCGGCGCAGTGCGACTGCGCTCGATCCGGCACAGGGATATCCGCGCGTCACGAACGCGCAGGGAAATTGGGAGCAGCAGCCCGTGTCGCAGTGGACGAGTGGCTTTTTTGCCGGCGCGTTGTGGTACATGTATGCGCTCGATCACGCGGCGGAGTGGCAAATGCTGGCCAGGAAGTGGACCACGGGGATTGAGCCCAGCAAGAACAGGACGAACACCCACGACCTCGGCTTCCTGGTGTTCAACAGCTTTGGCCATGGATTCCAGTTGACCGGTGAGGCCCACTATCGCGACGTGGTGATGGACGCGAGCCGTTCGCTTGCCACGCGCTACAATGCGCGCGTCGGAGCGATCAAGTCGTGGGATACCGAGCATGGCGCTGATGCAAGAAAAAGCTGGAAGTATCCCGTGATCATCGACAATCTCATGAATCTCGAGATGCTGTCCTGGGCGTCCGCACATGGTGGTGACAGCGCGTGGGCTCGCATCGCGGACGGCCATGCGCTCACGTCTGCCCGCGCACACGTGCGCGCCGATGGATCCACTGCGCACGTTGCCTTGTTCGACCCCGCAACAGGTTCCCTCGAGCGCACCGTCACGTGGCAGGGGTACGCGGACACGTCCACGTGGGCACGTGGCCAGGCGTGGGCCATTCATGGCCTGTCCGCCGCGTATGGTCATTCCCCCAAAGCCGAGTTGCTCACCGACGCGCAAAAGGCGGCCGACTGGTTCATTGCGCATTTGCCGGCCGACGCTGTTCCGTACTGGGATTTCAAGGATCCCGCCATTCCGAATGCACCCCGTGATGCATCAGCGGCTGCCATTGCAGCCTCGGGTCTTTACGACCTCGCGCGAAAGAGTGACGCCGCCTCAGCCGAGCGATATCGTGGGGCGGCAGATCGCATTACGGAGTCTCTCGCACTGCGCTACATGGCATCGCCAACGGCGAGCGGCGCCATCCTCTCGCACTCGACGGGGCAGCTGCCGCAGCATGCGGAAGTCGACGTCGGCATCGTTTACGCCGACTACTATTTCGTTGAAGCGTTGCTGCGGAGAAAGGGCATTTTTCTGGAGTAGCTTGCGTGGAGCGCTATGCACGGAGGCTTTACGCTGGGCTATTCGGGTGCGCGTTGTTGTAACGCCGGCAGAGCCGCCGTGTTGCGCAGCACGACAGCCGCATTGCGTTTGAGACCTTCCAGCTTTGCGCGCTTCATCGGCGAGCCCTTGAACGCGGCGCTGAACTCCTCTTGCGACATCGCGAGCAATTCCGTCGCAAGCGCCCGCGCATCCTTTGTGGCGATCATGTTGCGAGGAGCAAACTCCGGTACGCGAAGCGGGCGCGCGAACTTCACGTTCCATGGGCACACATCCTGGCAGATGTCACATCCATAGAGCATTTCGCCAACGGGGGCATGAAACTCCGGCGGAATTTCTCCCTTCAGCTCGATGGTCAGGTACGAGATGCAACGCCTCGCATCCAGCGTTCGTGGCGCGACGAATGCATCCGTAGGGCATGCGTCGAGACAGCGGGTGCAGCTGCCGCACCGGTCTGACTCGAAGGGCACGTCCACCGCCAGCTCGAGATCGACCACCAGCGCGCCAAGAAAAAAGAACGAGCCAATTGCCGGATTGATCAGGTTCGTATTCTTGCCGAACCAGCCCAGTCCCGCGCGGCGCGCCAGGTCGCGCTCCAGCAGCGGCCCGGTGTCGACGTAGGGCTTTCCGGCGATCGAGCGGCCAGCGTCGGCCTGCAACCGTGCATGCAGCGCGCGGAGCCGCTCGTCCATCACGTCATGATAGTCCTCGCCGCGCGCATACCGGGCGACGGGGCCGCTTGGCTCCTTCCCGCCGTAGTCGAGCGCCACGACGATTGCGTGCGTGGTGCCCGGGAGCGGACGTCGTGAGTCACGGCGCTTCTCCGCGCCACGCTCGAGGTAGCTCATGGTTCCCGCGTAGCCCGCACCGATCCATTCGTCGAAGGCGCCCGCCGTTTCAGTCGGACCGAGTGCCGCAATGCCCACGAGGTCGAAGCCGAGCGCGAATGCATGTGCCTTGGCAAGGCGCGCACGCTCGGCGGGGTCGCTCATGGTTTGCTCGCGGCCCATCGCGCGTACCGCTCCACGTCTGACGCCGGCGGGATGGCGTTGTCGTCGCCGTACGCCGTGTACATGCGCCAGCGCACGTACTCACCGGAAGGTACCGGCAGGAACGGAGGGCGCCGCCACCAGTGCCGGCGGCGGAAGCGCCACGCAACACGCAGAAGCGCCACACCGGTGGCGGGACGGAGAAGCGATCTGAGGGCGAGCTGGGCAGAAAGGCCGGTCCACGACATTGAAGTAACTTGTCCACATGCCATGGATCGATCAACTCATTTCCGTCATTGGTGCCGCAGGATGCCTCGGTGCCTACATCGGGCTCCAGCGGGGCTGGCTCGCCCAGAGCTCGCGAACGTACAGCCTGATGAATCTCATTGGTTCTGCGCTGCTGACCTACGTCGCAGTGGTGGATCGCCGGATTGGCTTCATCATTATGGAGGGCGCTTGGGTACTCGCGTCCATCCCTGGCGCGTTGGCGCGCACGCGGTCCACATAAGGCCGGCACTGCGGTCTTTACAGACCGCTGCCGCCGGTGAACGTTGTTGTCCACGCACCCTACCATAGCCGCGGACACCCACATGGACCGCAAGATCTTCATCGTCTGCGCCCTGATCGGCCTGGCACCTGCCGCAGGTGCGCAGATTGGCGAGCCCCAACCCGGAGCGCACGTCAGGATTCATGCGCCCACGGTGGCCAACCGTCCGTTCGAGGCCAGGGTTGTGGCCCGAATGGAGGATACACTCGCCGTGCAGCTCGATGACCGTCCACCCATTCGCATCTGGATGGCGCGCATTCGCGAGCTCGAGGTGGGCCGGCCGAGCAGGATGGTGGGGGCCATTAAGGGTGCGGGCTTTGGCCTCCCAGTGGGCCTGGGCGTCGCGTATTATGGCGTCGCGCAACGCGAGTGCGACGCCTTTTCATGCACGCATGGCCACTTCGGATCTGCGGTCGAGACCACCTTGATCTTTGGCGTTCTGGGCGCCGGCATCGGCATGCTCGTGCGTGGCGAGAAGTGGGATTCGCTCGACCTCATGCTGCATTCCACCTCGAGCATCGAGGTCAGGGGCGATGGTGTGGGATTACGATTCGCCTTCTGACGCGTACCACTACTGGGCTGTTACGCAAGGTGTAAAGCGTTGTCGTCCTCGAGCGAAGCGAAGGACCTGCTCTTTTACCAGCACAAACAGACCCTTCGCTTCGCTCAGGACGACGACTTCCGCTATCTGTAATTTAGAAACAGTCCATCGAATGGAATACTGTTCACTTTGAGCTGTCGTGACGCAGGGGTGCTTTAGACTGTCAGTGCAACAGCGCTTAGGCTGTCATCCTGCAGGAGCATTGGAGGCAGTCACCCCGCAGGAGCGTTTGTAGACTGTCATCCCGCAAGGATACAAGAATACTTTAGAACTGTCATCCCGCAGGAGCGAAGCGACTGTCGGGAGCTGCTATCCCGTCCTGGGGAGGTCGGGTGCGGAAAGTATATCCCGACACTTCGTTCGCTTTGCTCGCTTCGTGCGGGATGACAGTTAACTGAACAGTATTGCCACTAGATGCAATACTGTTCACTTTGAGCTGTCGTCACGCAGGGACGCTTTAGACTGTCAGTACAGCGCTTTAGACTGTCAGTACAACAGCGCTTTAGACTGTCATCCCGCAGGAGCATTGTAGACTGTCATGCTGCAAGAATACCAGACTGTCATCCCGCAGGAACGAAGCGACTGTCGGGAGCTGCTGTCCCGTCCTGGGGAGGTCGGGTGCGGAAAGTATATCCCGACACTCATTCTTTCACTTCGTGCGGGATGACAGCTAATTGAACAGCATTGCCACTAGATGAACGATGCGCCGTCGAGCAGAACGGGCGCCACGATTCCCAGTGCCGCGAGCGTACTTGCGAAGACATCCGTCGTGCGCCGCGGCGCGCGAGCAGGAGCTCGATTGGTGAGCAGCGGCACACGCATGTGATCGCGATGGAGCGCACCATGCGCCGACAAGTGTGGAATGGGCTCATACCGCGCCCGAAAATCCCAGCCCGGTGTGGCAGAAAGGATGATGTCGCCCGCGCGCGAGGAGCACGCGAGCGCGAGGATCTGCGCGATGGCGTCCGGATATTCCGTGTCACGCGTTGCGTCATGGAGCTCATCCGAACGGCCGGCAAGGTCGGCGCCGTAGCCTAACGCATCGCCGGCGGAGCGCTCATAACGCATCACGCCATCATGGCACGAGACGAATGAAGTACCACGATCCCGGTTGCGGATCTCGCAGAGATGTTCCGAGTGCGGGAGCAGCATCACGTCGACGGAGTCACGCGCCAGAAGCGCTTCCAGCAGGTGCTTTCCTTCACCGGACAACGCCGGCCACCAGCGCCGCGCGCGATTAGCAACATCGAGGTAGACGTGCGCCATCGCATTGCCACTCACCATGACCGCAGCCTTTGCGGCAATGCCTGCCGACCATGGGTGTGACACGGTGCGGCCTGCAATGGCGCCCACGATCCGAGCCAGATCTTCATGCGAGTGGACTGCCCCGTGACCGTGGTCGCTTACGATCCAGAGATGTGTGTCATCCCACCACCCGCCGCGCTCCGCATCCGCACGAAGCTGTCCCGTTGCGCCGTCGATGATCGTCAATGCCTCACGCACGAGCGCGCTATTATGGCCACGCGCATGCGAGGCCTTGTCCACACCCGTGAACGCGGCAAACACGTAGTCGGGCCGTTCATCACGAACGCGTCGCGGAATGATAGCGGCGACTTCTCTGTCCACGTCGAGCCAGGTATCCACCCGTCCCCGAAAATGCGTCAGGGCGGCACGCGCCGCCGAGCGAACCGTCAATGTTCCAATACGGTTCGGGGGCGCCAGGCCTCGTGTCACCACACTCAACGCTCCAATACTCCGGGGCGCAAGTTCGAAAATGGTAGGTGCGTCATCAGCGATGTCGTTGTCCACGTGGCGGAACTGGTGCCCGACATAGCTGCGCGCATGATCTGGCCAGCCACATACCGTGCGTGACCGATCGTACCATCGCAACCCTGGCATTCCAAGGGCGCCAGGAAAGCGACCGAGCAGGAATGGCGTATACGCCGGCCCGGTCACGGATGGAAAAACGGTCGTCACCGCATGGAGACCGCCCTCGTCGCGCAGGCGGCGCAGCGACGGCAGGTCGCTGAGATCGCCGCTGAACGCATCGAAGCGCGCACCATCAGCCAGAAGGACGATTACGGGCACGCGGAAAACTACTAGGTTTCCCGCATGGCAACCCGCAAACCGAAAAAAACAGCGAAAGCCGCGAAGCTCACGAAGCCGCCGCGCACAGCAACGGGCAAGCGCAGCAATCCGGCGCAGCTCGCCGCCGCGCAGGCCGATGCGCAGGAAGGACTCCGCGAGCGCACTGAAGAAGGCCATCGCGCAGCGGGCCGCACCCCGCCGTCGCAGAAGTCGAACAAGCGGAGCACTGGTGCCGCACGAACGATCGACGATGACCTGCGCGATTTTGTCGGCCCCGTCACCGAAGACGAAAAGCTTCTCCAGGCACCTGGCCAATCTGATAGTCTCCCCGACTTTCGCCGCACGGACACCTGGCGCGTGATGCGCATCATGGGCGAATTCATCGAAGGCTTCGACAACCTCGCCAAGGTCGAAAAAGGCGTCTCCATTTTCGGCTCGGCGCGCACCGCCCCCGATGATCCGCAGTACCTCGCCGCCCAGCAGACGGCCCGGCTGCTCGCGGAAGCAGGCTTTTCCATCATCACAGGTGCCGGCCCGGGTATCATGGAAGCGGCCAACAAGGGCGCAAAGGAGGGCGGCGGCCACTCCATCGGCTGCAACATCGAGTTGCCGTTCGAGCAGGGCGCCAACCCCTACGTGGACACGCTCGTCAACTTCCGGTACTTCTTCGTCCGCAAGACGATGTTCATCAAGTACTCGAGCGCCTTCATCATTTTTCCGGGCGGCTTTGGTACACTGGACGAGGCCTTCGAGGCGCTCACGCTCATCCAGACGGGAAAGATCTACCAGTTTCCCGTTATTCTCTTTGGCCGGCACTACTGGGCCGGCTTGCTCCGCTGGCTCCAGTCGCGCGTCCTCGCCGAGAGGAAGATCTCTGCCGGTGACATGGATCTGATGTTGCTCACCGACGATCCCGCCGAAGCCGCACACGCCGTCATCGAAGCATACAACGCCACCACTGCCAGGTAATCCGACCAACTCATGGCCAGCAAGAAGAAAAAGATCACGGAGACCGAGCGCACGCGCGGCGGCTTCAAGTCCAGCCGCCACGGCGACGGAAAACGTGCCTCGGCGGCGGGTAACAAGAGCGAGCAGAAACGCGCGGCCGAGGAGCGCGAGAGCAAAGGCAGGAAGCACACGTCGCACGAGACGTCGAAATTCCTGCAGGGTGGACGCATCATGCCGCGTCGCATCGACGGCACCGAATCCGCCGCAGACCTCATTGACGGAACGTTCCTCGCGTATAACGGCGCACGCCTGCGCGAGGCTTGCCAGCTGTTCACCAAGAAGATGCTGGCCAAGGACGTCACGGTGGGCATGACACTCACCGGCGCATTGACGCCTGCCGGTCTCGGCATGGCCGCGCTCATTCCGCTCATCGAATCGGGCTTCGTCGATTGGATCATTTCCACCGGCGCAAACCTCTACCATGATGCGCACTTTGGACTTGGCCTCTCCATGCACCGCGGTAATCCGCAAGCGAGCGACACGGTGCTGCGCGAGGAAGGCATCGTTCGCATCTACGACATCTTCTTCGACTACGACGTCCTCCTGAGCACCGACGCGTTCTTCCGGAAGATCGTGCAGGGCCCCGAATTCCAGCGCTCCATGAGCAGCGCGGAATTCCATGCGCTCTGCGGCAAGTACATTCGCGAGCGCGAGAAGGCACTCGGCATCGGCAACAAGTCGCTGCTCGGCGTTGCATACGAGTGCGGCGTTCCCATCTACACCTCCTCACCGGGCGATTCGTCCATCGGCATGAACGTCGCGGCACTTGCTCTCTCCGGAAACAAGTGCGTCATCGACCCGAACGCCGACGTCAACGAAACAGCATCCATCGTCCTCGGGGCAAAGCGCGGTGGCGGCAAGAGCGCCATTCTCATTTGCGGTGGTGGCAGCCCGAAAAACTTTGCGCTGCAGACCGAGCCGCAGATCCAGGAAGTGCTCGGCATCGACGAAAAGGGCCACGACTATTTTCTCCAGATGACCGACGCGCGGCCCGATACCGGCGGACTATCCGGTGCAACCCCCGCGGAAGCCGTCAGTTGGGGAAAGATCGACCCGGAGCGCCTCCCCGACGCAGTGGTCTGTTATCTCGACAACACGGTCGCATTGCCCCTGCTCACCGCATACGCGCATGCGCGTCACAAGCCACGCAAGCTCAAGCGACTACTCGACAAGCGCGCGGCAAACATGAAGCGGCTGCGCGACGAGTTTGCCGCCGCCAACGGTGCTCCTGCCGAGCCTGCCGACACGGACTCGAAGTTGCCGATGCACCGCTAGCCGTCGTCCCTGAATACAGTGAAGGACCCGTTTTTCACCAGGAGAGAAAATGACAATCGCCGAACTGTTACTTCCTGAATACGACAACGAAATCCGCGTCACGCGCACCATTCTCGAGCGCGTGCCCGATGACAAGGGCGACTGGAAGCCCCACGAAAAGTCATTCCCCATGGCACACCTCGCGCAGCTCGTCGCGCGGATGCCGGGATGGGTAAGCATGGTCACCGATCGCGACGAGCTGGATATTGCGCCAAAGGACGGACCTCAGGCACCACCGTACTCGATAGAGAAGACCGCCACGCTCCTTGCTGAATTCGACAAGAACGCCAGTGCCGGGCGCGACGCGATCGCAAACACCACCGACGCAAAGTTCGACGAGCCATGGCACTTCAAGCGCGCCGGAGAAACGCTCTTTACCCAGCCCAAGTACCAGGCGCTCCGGTGGTCAGTGCTCAACCACCTCGTGCATCACCGCGCGCAACTCGGCCTCTATCTCCGTCTCATCGACGAAAAAGTCCCGCAGATGTACGGACCTACCGCTGATGAGGGGAAGCCGCCGGCGAGCCAGACGCAATAGCGGCCCGCACGAACGACCGCTTCGAGTACTCACCAAAGCTCACCCATCCCACGAACGGCTCGGCGCCGAGGACGCGATGTTGAATCTCGCGTTCTCCGGCGCCTTTGTCGTGCAGCGCGCGAATTGTACCGATCGTGTCATCGAGCCAGCCGATCTTCGCGTGCAGCAGCGTCGTGGCATTCAATACGGGGCCGCGATGTGCATCCAGCAACATTCGTGGCTCGAGCGCCGCAACCGCGCGAAGGCTGTGGAGCAGCGCGGCGAAGGACTCGTGCGAGTGTGCGACACGAACCTTCACGCCGAGAAACAGGTCGCCGCTCACCACGATGCGGCGCTCGGGATCCCACGCCACGATGTGATCGTCCGTATGCCCCGGTGTGGCCATGATCTGCAGTGGAGCGGGATCGAACGCGCGCACAGGAGCAACGAGCGCGTTGGGCCGATCCCACACGATTTGCCGATAGGCGCGAATGGACGGCCGCTCGCGAAGCAGGCGCTCGCACTCGGCGTGCATCACCAGCGGAAGTCCTGATGCTGCCAGCTCCGGCACATTGCCGGCATGGTCCTCGTGCCAGTGCGTTACGATGCCGCCGCGCGGCGCGAGCGTGGTAACAGCCTGCATCAGCTCGCTCCGGATACCCGGAAATCCGGTGTCCACCAGCACGCCGCGCAGCACATACGCGCTGACCGTGTAACCCACCGCACGCCCGCGCCATCCACTCATGGACAGCCGGACGACGTCGGCTTCAACCTGCTCGATGGACAGCGTCACGCGGGCACCCGGGATTTGCCTCGAAGGCGGGGACAGGATAGAATGAAACTATGCGGCGCCCGACCCCAGGTCGGGCGTCAACTTTTTTTTATGTAGTGGTGAGCCCGAAATCATATGATCGAAGCACTCAAGGCAACGCTCGGGGAAGAAGTCGAAAAGCTCCAGTTCGAGCTCAATGTCACCCTCCCCGGAGAAATCCGCCGGGCCGTGGAAATGGGCGATCTCCGCGAGAACAGCGAATACAAGGCGGCGCTCGAGCGCCAGCAGTTCGTCCGGGCACGGTTGAGCCAGCTGCGTGAGCGCCTCAGCAAGCTCTCATCCATCGATATTGCGCAGATCGCCACGGACGAAGTGGGCCTGGGCTCCAAGGTCGTCGTGGTGGACGAAAAAACGGGGCTCGAGGAGAGCTACGCGCTCGTTTTTGGCGACGCGCTGGAGTACGAGGACGGCCAAGTCACCATGTCATCTCCCATTGGCCGGTCGCTCCTTGGCAAGAAGGTGGGCGACGTCGCGCTGCTCAAGCTGCCCACGATGATGCGGAAGCTGAAAGTCACCGCGATTCGTACCATTCACGACATGAAGGAAGACGAAGTCTGACGAATGCCGGGCGATGCCTCAGGGCGTCGCGGTCGCCGGGATCGGCACGGGCGGCAGTGTTCCCGACGTCGCCACAACGAGGTTCGGTCCGGCCACTCCGCCAAGCGTCCATTTGGCGGAGATCTCGCCAAGGGAATTGGTGACGCCGGACTGCGGCGTGATGGCGCCTCCACCAACCACAACGGCAAACGAAACCGGAACGCCGATCATCGGTTGATTGGACGGGCCAACGACCCGGACCACGACGTCGTTCTTGAGCGCCGTTGCAACCTTGCCGGTTTGCGACGTGCCCTGCGCGAGCACGACGGTGGTGGGATACACCGCGGTGGCGAGCAGGCTGGCCGCCACGCCCTCCTTTACCGTGGCAAGAAGCTGCTGCGTGATGGATGCGCTGCCCAGCGTCCAACTCAGCTTGAGCTCTCCGCTGCTGTCGGAAACCGCGGTAGCCGGTGTCACGGTGCCGCCGCCAGAGACCACGACCACTGTGGCCGTCTGTCTTGCCACGCCCTTGCCACTGGCATCGACGACGCGAAGCACGATGGGCGCGGACAGCGCGCGTCCCGCCTGCGCGATCTGGTTGTCGCCCTGCACGATCGTCACGGTCGCAGGAGCGCCCCCCGTCGCGGTTACATCCGTGGGGAGCAGCGGGCAGCCGCCCATCAGGAGCGTTGATGCGAGCACCGCCGCAGTGTGAGTACGTAGGCGCTTCATGATCGGTGCAATCGAGTGACGTGTCATCAGACATCAGTGTCGGCCGGAGCGGCCCGATTCTTCAGTCGATCGTAAACATCTGTTCGACTTCAGCGTCATAATGGCCAAGTGCACGAGTGCCCCCGGCGTCGTCCCAGCCCAGCCAGCGGGAAACCAGGGGGACAATGCGCCTCGCGGCATCGCGCCCATGATCGCGCGTTTCGAACGCCACGGGCATGCGCCGGATCAGCAGGTCGCCAAGTGTACGCGCGAGCTCGTGCTCCACGGCGTATCGGGCCTCTGCCATGATGTATGGGGCGCCGGCCGCGACACGTGCGCCGAGATTCGCGTCGTGCTCCACCAGCGCCCATACCTGCCGCCATTCAGATCCGTGTGCAAACACCAATCGGTGCGCCACATCCCGGGCGCCCACTGCGAGTGCAGCCTCTGCAATCAGACCGGCGACGTCGGCAACGTCGCCGCCAGGCAGGGGAACGTTAGCCGTTCGTGAGTGAATGATTGGCGCGCCAAGTATTTTCTGTACGGTGTCAACAACCTGGGCCGACATTGATCGATAGGTGGTCAACTTTCCACCGGTCACGCGGACGAGACCCGGCGCGGTTTCCGAAATCGCATGCTCCCTTGATGCGCTTCCCGGACCGCTCGCCGTGCCGGCCATTGCCGCCAGGGGCCGAATGCCGGCCCATGCACTGACGACGTCCGCCTCCGTGAGGCGCGCCCCGGGGAAAAAGTAGTTCGCTGAGTCGAGCAGGTAGCGGACGTCGGCGTGTGTTGCGCGCACATGCTCCGGCGCCACATCGTCGAACGTATCCGTTGTGCCGATGATCGTGAATCGTTCTGCCGGCAGGATGAACATCACACGCCCGTCCTGCGGCGCAAGCAGCGTCAGGGCGGCGTGGTTGCCTACCCGCTCGCGCGGAACATTGATGTGGACCCCTTTGCTTCCATGCACGCCGGCCGCGGTCGTCGTCCGCACCATGCTCTCGATCGCATCGCTCCACGGGCCAGTCGCGTTCACCACCACCCGCGCACGCGCCGTGAGCAGCACGCCAGACTCGCCGTCTCGGATCGTGGCGCCGGCCACGCGCGCTCCGTCGCGCACCAGCGACTCCACGCGTGCGTGATTCACCACGACAGCTCCCGCGCGCTCCGCGGCGATGATGTTCGCGAGCGTCAGCCGCGAGTCGTCCGTGGCGGCGTCGTAATACCGTGCCGCCCCCAGCAGCCCTTTGTCGTCCTGAGCAGTGCGAAGGATCTGCTTTTCTCCACCCAACAGTCCAGGCTCGATCGTCAACGCCTCCCGCGCCGACAACCGCGTGTGCGGCTGCACATTCCGAAACAACGCCAGCGCATCATACGTCGTCAGTGCCGCCGCGAGCATGACCCGGTTGACCCGCGCACCCCGATAGACCGGCCATAGAAATGCCAGCGGCCGCACCAGATGCGGCGCAATCCGCATCAACGTCCGCCGCTCACGGCTCGATTCGAACACGAGATGAAACTGTCCATGCTCGAGATACCGCACGCCGCCGTGGATCAGCCGCGACGACCGGCTCGACGTGCCGCTCGCGAAGTCGGCTTGTTCCACCAGTGCAACGCGCAATCCGCGCAACGCCGCGTCGCGCGCAATACCAGCGCCGTTGATGCCCCCACCAATGACCAGGAGGTCGAATGCAGACGTCGAAAGACGCGTGATGGACTCGTCGCGAAGCATATTCGGTTGAGCGTAGCGCCGGACCTGCTTTTGCGCCATGCAGAGCCGCGCTTCTTCGCGTCACCCGGGAATACGGAGTAGCTTGAGACCATGCCTACATTCGGCACTTCCGGCCGCCGCGTCGCCATCGTCGCCGGCCTGCGCACGCCCTTCGCAAAATCCGGCACGACGCTCAGGAGCCTGAGTGCCACGGACCTTGGAAAACGTATCGTCGCCGAGCTCATCCAGCGCACGGAAATCGATCCCGCCATGGTCGAGGCAATCATCTACGGCACCGTGGTCCCATCGGTGATCGCGCCGAACATTGCGCGTGAAGTATCGCTCCTGCCCATGCTGCCCAAAGGAGTGCAAGCCTTTACGGTGAGCCGCGCGTGTGCGTCCGCGAACCAGGCCATCACCGACGCCGCCGATCAAATCGCACTGGGCCATGCCCACGTGATCATTGCAGGCGGGGCCGAGTCATTATCGAATGTCCTGATTCTCCATTCGCGTGGCATGAGCGACGCGCTGGTGGCTGCGTCCAAAGCCAGGACGTTTGGCGGCCGGGTGCGGGCGTTAGCCAAGGTTCGTCCGCGCGATCTCGTGCCAATCACCCCCGCCATCGCCGAACCGTCCACCGGCGAGTCCATGGGCGAATCGGCCGAGAAGATGGCGAAGATCAATCACATCGCGCGCGATGAACAGGATCAGTTCGCGCTGCGCTCCCATCGTCTCGCTGCCGCCGGCACTGCGGACGGACGCCTTACCGCCGAAATTGCTCCGCTTTTTGTACCGCCGTCGTTCGACGCGATGTCTGCCGACAATGGAGTCCGGTCCGACAGCACAATCGAGGCGTTGGCTGCCCTGAAGCCCGTGTTTGATCGCAAGTACGGCTCGGTCACGGCGGGCAATGCATCGCCACTCACCGATGGTGCAAGCGCCGTGGTGCTCATGAGTGAAGAGCGCGCCCGTTCCGAAGGGTTCGAGCCGCTCGCCTACATCCGCAGCTACAGTTACGCCGCGCTCGACCCGGGTGAACAATTGCTCATGGGGCCTGTGCTTGCGGCTCCGGTCGCATTGCAGCGCGCGGGGTTGACGCTCGCCGACATGGATCTCGTGGAGATGCACGAGGCGTTCGCGGCGCAGGTACTCTGCAACCTGAAAGGCTTTGTTTCGCAGGAATGGGCCGAGCGTGCCGGCTTCAGCACGCCTGTTGGCGAAGTGGATCGCGCGAAGCTCAATGTCATGGGTGGCTCGATTTCCATTGGCCATCCATTTGGCGCCACGGGTGGACGCATTCTTACGACACTCTGCAACGAGCTCGCCCGCCGCGGGGGACAGTTCGGGCTCATGACTGTCTGCGCAGCGGGGGGCATGGGTCACGCCATGGTCATCGAGAGGAGCTGATGCAGGCACTCACACAGACGAACGTCGGCGATATCGCCATCATCACCATCGATCTCGTCGACCAGCCGGTCAACAAGGTCACGGCGGAGCTTCGTGCGGAGTTTGCAGCGGTGTTCGCAAGGATCGAGGCCGATCACGATATCCGTGGCGTCGTTCTGGCGTCGGGCAAGAGCGATACGTGGCTCGCCGGTGCCGACATCGACGAATTCCTCACCATGCGGGACGCTTCCGACGCGGAGGCGCTGAGCCGCAGCGGCCAGCAGCTGCTGCGTCATCTCGAGCAGCTTCGATTCCCTGTGGTAGCGGCGGTCCACGGCGCGTGTCTGGGCGGCGGTCTCGAGACCGCACTCGCGTGCCGGTATCGCATCGCGACCGATCATGCAAAGACAGTTCTTGCTTTACCGGAAGTACAGCTGGGCCTCATTCCGGGAGCGGGCGGTACGCAGCGGTTACCACGCCTGGTCGGCTTACAGCGTGCGCTCGACATGATTCTGACGAGCCGCAATGTGCGCGCAAAAAAGGCGTATCAGATGGGCCTCGTGGACGAGCTGGTGCATCCTTCCATTCTCCTCGACGTGGCCGTCGACCGCGCACGGAAGCTCGCCGATGGCACGCTCGACGGCACGCATTCGCCCAAAGGGCGAGGGGCAGCGGACGTCCTTCTGGAGAACAACCCGATTGGCCGCAGCATCGTGTTCCGGAAGGCGCGTGAAGGGGTGATGGCAAAGACGCACGGCCAT
>JAQBPY010000224.1 GCA_028287285.1 Gemmatimonadota bacterium | reverse complement strand
GCACAGCGCCCTTGATGCGCCGAACAACCTCGGCTCTATGCAATCCACCCGCATGCGCCAGCATCGACGGCAGGCGTCCGCTTTCCTCGCCAGCGCGGACGAGGCGATACGCCGACGCAGTCACCGCACCGCTGTGCAGAAGTGCATCGGAGAGCCGACTGCCATGCTCGACGGCACCGCGTGCGCCCGCGAGTCGGCTCACGAGCTCCGCGTCATTCACGGCCGCCGATGCGCTCACAAGCGCTGGTACGATGGAAACGCCACTGGCGAGCAGTGCAGCAAGCGCGTCGCAAAGGAGCGCAGTACCGGCACACAGCCGCATCGCCCCAATCATCGGCACACGTAGAAGTGCAGCGTGCCACCGTCGACGTCCCGATTCGGTGGCTGTCCACGCGCGCCAGAGAACGAGTACGAGAACGATGGCCACCACGACAGGCGCCGCCGCGACGCGAGCTATCGAGCCCGCCTGGAGCACCAGCCGCGTGGTGGGTGGAAGGGATTGCCCGAGGTCGCCGAGGATAGAGGCGAAGCGTGGCAACACCACTCCCACCAGAAGACCGAGCGAGAGCGCTCCCGCGAATCCGAGCACGACGGGGTAGGCGAGAGCGTTCAAAACGGCGGCGCGCGTCTCGGCTGCGGTCTCGCACAGTGTGGCGGCCTGGCGGATTGCGGCGGGCAGTCCACTTCCGCGTTCCCCGGCTCTGATGACGCCGAGTATGTCGTTTGGCACGCGCGCGTTCGCGTTCGTTAGCGCGGTGGCGAGACCGAGTCCTTCCTTTATGTCGGCGATCACCGCGGGGAGGAGTGTTGCCACCGAGGGCGCGGCCATCGTCTCCAGGAGCTGAAGGGCACGCGCCAGCGGAAGGCCGGCATCGAGGAGATCGGCGAGCAAGCGCAGTGAGAGAGCCAGATCTCCCACAGGCAAGCGCGCGCGATGTGTCCCGCCAACACTGTCTCCCGTAATCGAGATCGGATGCAGTCCCCGGTCCGACAGCGTGCGAAGCGCGTCGTCGCGAGTGGATGCCGAAAGGCGGCCGCGATGGAGTCGTCCATCCATGCTGGCCGCGCGATAGCGAAACGAGGTCTCGCTCACGGCTGCACCGGGCCGCCCCACGACGTGATGTCCGCGTCCTCGCCCTCACCGCCCAACTTGCCGTCTCGTCCAAGCGAATACAGGTCGAAGGATTCGGGGTTGGCACGCCCCGGACTTACGTAAAGCCAGGCACGCCCCCATGGGTCTGGCGCGAGCACCTTGCTGACGTACGGGCCGCGCCAGCGGCGCGGTGCATCTCCCGTTGTCGGAGTGCTTCGCAACGCTTCGAGGCCCTGCTCGCTCGAAGGGTAAACGTCATTGTCCAGTCGATAAGCGCCAAGCGCCATCGCGAACAGCTCGATCTGGCTACGCGCGGCGGTGGTCTTCGAATCGCCGACATTGCGAAAGACGGCGGGCGCAATCACGGCAGCGAGCGTGGCAATGATGACGAGCACCACCATGAGCTCGATGAGCGTGAAGCCGCGGCGAGAACGTGCTCGTGACTCTCTACTGCACCACACGGAGCACCTCCTCGAGTGTCGTGAGTCCGGCTTCCACCTTGCGCCAGCCGTCGGCCCGCAGTGACAGCATGCCGTTGTCCTCGGCGAGAGCACGGAGCTCCGCGCGTCCGGCGCGCCGAGCGATGGCGTCCTTGAGGTCGTCGGACATGACGACGAGCTCGAAGAGGCCGACTCGCCCGCGATAGCCCGTCCCTCGGCATGCCGCGCAGCCAAGGCCGCGTGACAGAGTGAGACGTCCGACCGGTCGGCTCACCAGTTGTGCCACAAGTTCGGCTGGCGGCGTGTACGACGACGCGCAGTCCGGACAGATGCGGCGAACGAGCCGCTGTGCGATCACGCCTTCGACCGTGGAGGCGACGAGATAATCCTGGACGCCAAGATCGAGGAGACGGGCGACGGCGCTGATCGCGTCGTTCGTGTGCAGCGTCGACAGCACGAGGTGACCAGTCATTGCGGCTTGCACCGCAATCTCGGCGGTCTCGGGATCTCGCATCTCACCGACCATGAGGACGTCAGGATCCTGGCGCAGGATCGAGCGGAGCGCGGCGCTGAAAGTGACGCCGGCCTGTCGATGCACCGGCACTTGCGTGACGCCCGCGAGCTGGTACTCGATCGGGTCCTCCACCGTCACGATCTTTTCGGAGAGTCGGTCTCGCTTGGACAGGCACGCATAGAGCGTCGTTGTCTTGCCACTGCCGGTAGGGCCCGTGGCGAGCAGCATGCCATGCGGGCGCGCGCTGAGTGCCTCGACGCCAACAAGAATGTCAGGCGGCATGCCGAGGTCTTCGAGGCCAACAGGTCGGCCGCCACGGTCGAGCAAGCGGAGCACGACACTTTCACCGAATACGGTGGGAACCGTGGAGACGCGAAGGTCGAGCTCGCGCGCCTCCAGTCGCACACGTAGCCGCCCGTCCTGCGGTCGCCGCCGCTCCGCGATATCGAGCTCCGCGAGGAGCTTGATCCGCGATACGATCGCATGATGTAGTTCGCCGGGCGGCTCCAGCGCCGGCACGAGAACGCCATCGATGCGATAGCGAGCGGACAATCCTCCACGTGCCGCCTCGAGGTGAATGTCCGAGGCACCGGCGTCGTATCCGTCGCGCACAAGGAGGTTCACGTACCGGACGACAGGTGGCTGGTTGGCAAGATCGCGCACGTCGGTCGTCGTGTCGTCCTCGGGATACAGCGACGACTGGATTTGTACGTCACGCTCGTTGCGCGTCGTGATGCGTTCGATGAGACGCTCGAGCTCATCGGCACTGACGTCGCTGGGCGATACGGCGCGCCGATAGGCGACAGCGATGTCATCGAGTGCCTCCAGTGCGGCGTCTGGTCCAACGGCAACGCGCACCGCGCCATCGGCGGTGAGCTCCACGGGGCAACAGCGGTGATGGAGCAGGAATTCCCGAGAGAGGCCACCGGCCAGCCGGATTGGCTCAGCGGCGCTGAAGCCGTTCATGGCGCACTCGTGGACGAAGGAGCGCCGACGATCTGTATGGTTGCAGTGCTGGTCACGCCTGATGGAAGGACCGTGGCACGAAGCACTAGCGGGCCTCGATACGAGGAGTCGGCGAGCGTAAAGCGCGTTTTCGCCACGCCTGCGGAGTTGCTCTGCACATCGGCAGGCAGGAACACGCCGCGCGGGCTTGGCACGGCAGCGGTGTCGACGACGCTGAAGGTCACCGTCATCGGCGCGCTGGGTGTGCCAACGGCGCGAAAGAGGGTGGCCGTGACCGCGACGTCCGTCGCGCTGCTGGACTTGACCTCGTATTGCGCTGGTTCGAGTGTCAGCGACTGCGGCTGTGCGCGCCGAAAGACGATGAGCGTCGAGACGGACGAGCCGTTGACCGTCGCTGAAAGAATGGCGGTGGTTGAATCACTCGGTGCGCGGAGGAGCGCGCGGGCAGTCCCATTGTCATCCGGAGCAAGCGTCGCCGTCGCAAGGCCTCCCGACGTGAAGGTGCCCGCTGTCGTCGTGAGCGCAACGCTGCGCTTGTCCGATGGAGTCAGGGAGTCAACGATGACCGCGATGGCGGTCAGACTGGCGCCGTCTGCCGTGCCGGTGTCCGTTGCGATGATCGCCAGCGGCTGGTGCGCCGGTGTCGTTGGTTCGTAGCACGCCAGGGCGGCGAGTGCTGCAAGTATGAACCACACGCCGACTGGGTGAGCAGCGAGCGCGGGCAACTGTGTGGTAACGGGCCTGTGCGACAGGGACACCTGACGGATCTCCGTTCGGTTTCCCCATGACAGAGGCACGTCTGGAGCCAAGCTGTCCGCCTCGCGTAAGTCGCGATCGGCGAGCGAGTTACTCCACGGCGCTCCTGTAAAGCCAGCCTGTGAGCATGTTGCAGCTACATGAAAAGGTGTAGCAGCACATCGACTGCTACCTCCCCTTCAGTGAAGCGTTCACGTGTTCGCGTGCGGGTCATCGCGGAGGTAGCGGTTGACCGTCCAGCGAGAGATACCCAGGCTCGCCGCGGTCTTGCCCACCGACTTGAGCTCTTTCATGCGTTCGCGCACGACCTCCAGCGTCGGCATCTGCCTCGAGGATGCCGCGACGCCTATTGCGAGCATCACATCGCGCGGACAGTGCACGAGGCTCAGTTCGCTGCTCGCCGACGCGGCCGCTTCGATCATGATACGCTGAATAACAGCGTCGAGCTGACGGAGGTTGTGCGGCCAGGGCGCCCGTACGAGCGTCTCCA
>JAQBPY010000221.1 GCA_028287285.1 Gemmatimonadota bacterium | reverse complement strand
TTTGCGCGGCCCCGATAATTCGCCGTGTCAGCAATGATCTCGATCCTGGCACCGGGCTCCCACTTCACGAGCCGGAAACGGCCGGATCCAATGCCGCGGCGCGTGACGTCGGCGGTCTTGAGCTGCGCGACAGGAGTGTTGGAGAGCACGTGCTCGGGGAGAATGGCGACCTGATACACGAGGTCGTAGAACTGTTCGGGCACGTGACGCTTGAACCACGCAACAGCCGTCAGCGAATCCCTGATCGAGACCGAATCGATGTTCGTGATCAACGGTGTCGCCGAGGAGCCGAGGGCCGGATCCTTCATGATGTTGACCGAGTAGCGGACGTCGCTCGCACGAACCGGCTGTCCATCGTGCCACTTTGCGTGCGGATTGATATGAAACGCGATGGACAGCGAATCCGGCGCCCACTCCCACCGCTCGGCCAGCGCCGGCGTGAACCCCTTGTCGCCGATGGTGCTCAGATCCTGGCTAATGTCTGCCAGGTGGTCGAACAGGAGATCGGTGACCTGCTTGTCCGTGCTCGTGGTGATGATGGGCGGCAGCAGCGTTGCCGCATCGGACGGCGTGGCGATGACGATCGTTCCGCCGATATCTGCCGGCCCGGCCTCCGACTTTGGTGCCTCCACGCCCTTGCAGGCAGCGAGCAAGAGACACGCGAACGCCAGGCGTGCGTGGCACGAAGTGAGTCTGGAAAATCGAGGCATTGGTCCTGGCCGGAGAGTGTGCGGTCTACGATGAGAGGACGATGCAGCGGGGTCAAGGATAGCCCGTGAAATGATTCCGTTACCTGCGCCACGTCCAGCTGGGGTCGCGATAGCGATCCACGTAAGTATCGGTGGCGAGCGACTGGACTTCATCGGCTGATAATGACGTTGCTGAGGAATCAACCGTGTCGCGCAACATCCTGAACAGCACCTCGGCGAACTCGGCGGGCTCGACCGCTCTCCCGAGAAGCTCGCTCATGGTTGCCGGTGACGGCGATGCCTGGGACGGAGCGCGCATGAGGGATGGAATGCGACGTTGATCGTCGTGCACGATGACCGATCCGTGTTGCAACAACGCTCCATCATCGCGCCACTGTGCGCTGCCCACGAGCTTCCTGCCCTCGACGACGATCTCACCCGCTGCAGGCTCGGCGAAGCACGGACGTTCCGACGGCTGCAGTGCGGCCGACGTCGGCCGGGCAATGGCGGCAGCAATGCCAAGGGTGCCGAGCGCGCGCACAAGCAACAGATTGATCTGATGACAGGTCTCCGCGAGCCCGAGTGACGGATCCACCGGCGCCGTCACGCTGTAGGTGATTTCGCGATGATGGAGCAAGGCGCGGCCGCCCGTTGGGCGACGCACGACGTCGATGCCGCTTGCTGCGAGCGTGCCGAGGTCGTAAATGTCGCGCGCGGGCTGGTTGCGGCCCAGCGAGAGCACGGGCTGCGCCCAGCTGTAGACGCGCAACACCGACTCGCCCGATTGACGAGCGCGGGCCATGAGCGCGTCGTCCATTGCCATGTTGTCCGGGCCGCCCAGCGGAAGAGATAAGATGACCCGCCAGCGCATTGCTCACTCGCTATTATGAAGGCCTGCGCGAAGGACCGCGCCTGACCCCGAACATAACTTTGTGGACATGACAACCACTATCCGCAATGCGCCGGTCACACCGGCTGATTCCTTCGTTCCCCGCCACGTTGGACCGAGCGACGCGGACGTCCAAGCCATGCTCGCACAACTCGGCTACGCGTCGCTGGACGCGCTCGTGGACGCGACGATTCCTGAAGGAATTCGACTGAAGCGGCCGCTTGCCATTCACGCGGGACTGAGCGAGCACGAAGCACTGGCGTCACTGAAGGCGATCTCGAAAAAGAATCAGATTTTCCGGTCTTTTCTCGGGTACGGATATCACGACACGCTCACACCGCCGGTGATCCAGCGAAACATCCTGGAAAATCCGGGTTGGTATACAGCGTACACACCCTATCAGGCGGAGATCGCGCAGGGTCGTCTCGAGGCGTTGCTGAATTTCCAGACGATGGTAATGGACCTGACCGGACTCGAGATCGCGAACGCGTCGCTGCTCGACGAAGGGACGGCGGCGGCCGAGGCGATGTTCCTGGCGTTTCAGGTGCGCGGTGGCGATGCCAGGCGCACTTTTTTCATAGACAGCGGATGTCATCCACAGACGATCGACGTGGTGACGACGCGCGCACATGCGCGCGGATTGGAGATCACCGTTGGTGACGCGGCCGCCGTGGATTTCGGCACGAGCACCTTTGGTGTGCTGCTGCAATACCCCACGACGACCGGCTCCGTGGTGGACAATCGCGAGCTGTGCGCAAAGGCGCACTCCGCCGGCGCCATGGTCGTCGTGGCCGCTGACCTCATGAGCCTGGTGCTCCTGACGCCGCCCGGGGAATGGGGCGCCGACGTGTGCGTGGGCAACTCGCAGCGCTTTGGCGTTCCACTTGGCTACGGCGGGCCGCATGCGGCATTCTTCGCGACGAAGGATGAATTCAAGCGCACGCTTCCGGGGCGCATCATTGGCGTGAGCCGCGACTCGAGCGGGCGTCCCGCGCTGCGCATGGCACTGCAGACGCGCGAGCAGCACATCCGGCGCGAGAAGGCGACGTCGAATGTGTGCACCGCCCAGGTGCTCCTTGCCGTGATCGCGAGCATGTACGCGGTGTGGCACGGCCCCGAGGGGCTCACGATGATCGCGCGCCGCATCCATCGTCGTGCCGCGACACTCGCGGCCGGTCTCGAGCAGCTCGGACATTCCATCACCAGCGACGTCTACTTCGATACGGTATGCGTGGAACTGTCGGGACTGTCGGCATCGGACGTTGTTGCGGCCGCTGCTGCCCGGGAGATCAATCTGCGCAATGCCGGCGACGACCGCGTCGTCATTGCATTCGACGAAACGGTCACCGATGACGACGTCCAGCTGCTGCTGTCGATCTTTGCCTCCGGCAAGCCGGCACCGGAGACGTCGGGGCTGGAGGTGGACGACCGCTTCGACGAGCGGTTCGCGCGCACGAGTGCCTTCCTGACGCATCCGGTATTCAATACGCACCACTCCGAGACGGAGATGCTTCGCTACATGCGGATGCTCGAGTCGAAGGACTTGTCGCTCACGCATTCCATGATCCCGCTCGGCAGCTGCACCATGAAGCTCAATGCCACCGCCGAGATGTTCCCGGTGACCTGGCCGGAGTTCGGAAAGCTGCATCCGTTTGCGCCCGTGTCGCAGACGCAGGGTTATCAGGAAATGTTCACGAATCTCGAAGCGGCGCTCGCCGAGATCACGGGGTTCCACGCCGTGTCGCTGCAGCCGAACGCCGGCTCGCAGGGCGAGTATGCCGGCCTGCTGGCCATCGTGGCGTATCACAAGTCGCGCGGTGATACGCATCGCAACGTGTGTCTCATTCCGCAGAGCGCGCACGGCACGAACCCCGCGAGCGCCGTAATGGCGGGGATGACGGTCGTGGTCACCAGGACCGACGCGCGCGGCGAGATCGACGTGGCCGATCTGAAAGCGAAGGCCGAAGCGAACAGGGACAAGCTCGCCGCGCTGATGGTGACCTATCCCAGCACGCATGGCGTGTTCGAGGAATCCATCAGCGAGATCTGCAGCATCGTGCATGCGAATGGCGGCCAGGTCTACATGGATGGCGCCAACATGAATGCGATGGTGGGGCTGTGCAGGCCTGGCGACATCGGTGCCGACGTCTGCCATCTCAATCTGCACAAGACGTTCTGCATTCCACACGGCGGCGGCGGTCCGGGCATGGGTCCCATTGGCGTGGCCAGGCAGCTCGCACCATTCCTGCCCGGTAACCCGCTCGTGAAGACGGGCGGCTCGCAGGCCACGGGTGCCATCAGCGCGGCGCCCTGGGGCAGTGCGAGCATCCTGCCAATCTCCATGATGTACATCGACATGATGGGCGGCGACGGACTGGCGTATGCCACGAAGATCGCGATCCTGAGCGCCAACTACATCGCGTCGCGCCTGGACGAGCACTACCCCGTGCTCTACAAGGGCCGCAACGGAACGGTCGCACACGAGTGCATCGTGGACCCGCGTGGTCTTAAGGCTAGCGCCGGCATAGAAGTAGAGGACATCACCAAGCGTCTAATGGATTACGGCTTCCACGCGCCCACGGTGAGCTTTCCGGTGGCGGGCACGCTGATGATCGAGCCCACGGAAAGTGAGCCCAAGGCGGAGCTCGACCGCTTCTGCGACGCGCTCATCGCCATTCGCGAGGAAGTGCGCGCCATCGAGAACGGCACGAGCGACCGCGACGACAACCCGCTCAAGCACGCACCGCACACGATGCGTGCGGTGGTGAGTGACGACTGGAACCATGCCTATGGCCGCGAGGCGGCGGCGTTCCCCACGCATTGGACGCGTGAGCGAAAGTTCTGGCCGTCGGTGGGCCGCGTGGAGAGTGCGTACGGCGACCGGAACCTGGTGTGCTCGTGTTTGCCGGTTGAGGCGTACGAATAGAGGTCGGTCGGTCGGTCAGTCGGTCAGTCGGTCGGTCGGTCGGTCGGTCGGTCTGACAGACTCACAGACTCACAGACTCACAGACTCACAGACTCACCGACTCACCGACTCACCGACTGACTGACTGACTGACTGACTGACTGACTCAAAGACTCATCCTACCTTCTCCCTGTACGCCGCCGCATCCATCAAGCCGGCCTTCTCGGACTCGTCCGTCAGGCGCACCTGCACCATCCAGCCGTCGCCGTACGGGCTCGAGTTCACCAGCGCGGGCTCGCCATCGAGGCGATCGTTCACCGCAACGATCTCGCCGCTCACGGGCGCGTACAGATCCGACACCGCCTTCACCGCCTCGATGGTGCCGAAGGAGTCGTGCTTGCTGAACACCGTGCCCACCTTGGGCAGCTCAACGAACACGATGTCGCCAAGCTCGCCCTGTGCGTAGTCCGTGATGCCGACGAACACCACGCCGGCTTCGCCATCCTTGAGATACTCGTGGTCTTCCGTATACAGCAAACCCTGCGGGATATCGGACACTGTGGTGCTCCTGGAGATCGAATGAGAAGGGCAAAAAAATCGTGAATGCGGCGGTCAGCGTCCCGCGGGAACCTCTGCCTCGCGCGTGAGCTCGTCCCATACCTCGGAGACGCGGGTATCGAGCTGCGTGAGCGTGCCGTCGTTGTCGATCACGTGGTCGGCGCGCGCCCGCTTCAGCTCCGCCGGCATCTGCGCGACGATCATGTCCATGGCTTCCGTCTCGCGCAAGCCGCGCTCCCGTACCAGCCGCTCGAGCCGAACGGGGCGGGGGGCATCTACCAGGACGATGCGATCGAAGCTTTCCGCCATGCGCCGCTCGAACAGCAGCGGCACGTCGCACACGACGACACGGTCACCGCGGGCGCGGGACTGCTCCACCAGTGCGGCGCGCATGCTCTCGACTTCCGGATGCACGATCGAATTGAGCTGCTCGAGCTGGACCGGATCGCTGAAGACGATGCGCCGCAGCTCGCCGCGGTCGATCCCGCCATCCGCACCAAGGATGGACGTACCCCACCGCTCGGCGATGGCCCTGTAGGCGGGGGTGCCGACTTCCACAGCGCGACGCGAGAGCACGTCGGCATCGATGATCGTCACGCCCCGCTCACTCAGGAGCTGCGCGACCGTCGACTTTCCGCTGCCGATGTTACCTGTGAGTCCGACGAGAAGCATGCGTGCTCCATGGAGGACGATAGGGCCATCAAGGTAGGGACCGCGGCATGTCACAGCAAGCGTTTGCGTGCCGCCATGGCTCAGTCCGGGTTCTCCAGATCCTCGATCCGGCGCAACGACCGGTTGGGGGTGGGGCGCTGGATCATGGCCCCGACCTCCGTTGCTTCTTTCCGCGCCCCCAGTGACGTAAAAAGTGCCAACGCCCGCCGCAATTCCTTCGCGCCGCCGGCGCGGTCGCCCATCAGCCCGCGAAGGACACCCAGGTCGCGCGCCGACTGCGCCTCCAGCAGCCTGGCGCCGGCGCGCATGGCAATGTTGAGCGCCTCCGCGGCGTTCCGCTCCGCCCACACGAGGTTGCCGGAACGGCCCAGCGCGTGCGCACGCCAGCGCAGCGATTCGCCGCGGCCCACTTCGTCACCGATGTCGGCGTAAATGGCCAGCGCGCGGTCGCAGTGATCGATGGCCTCCGCAAACGACTCCAGCTCGACCAGTGTCTCGGAGCGATTCACCAGCGTCCTGGCGAGCATCTCGCGGTCGTCGGTGGCCGCTGCGAGACCGAGTGCCGCACGGAAGGATTCGTCGGCCTCGTGCCACAGGCCGAGGTCCGCCTCCACCATGCCGCGGTTGTGGAGGGCGAGCGTGGCACTCTGGCTGTCGCCGCTTTCCTCGAAGAGGAGGTACGCGCTATGGTAAAAGTCCCTCGCCTCTTCGTGATTCCCCTCAGCGCTTTCGATGACGCCGAGGTTCAAGAGTACCTTGCCCTGGAGCGTGAGGTCTGTTGTTTTGGCCTCCGCCGCCGCGTAAGCCGTGCGTGCCGCATCGTGGTCGCCGCGTGCATAGTGGGCCGCACCCATGCCATTCGAGATTCGTGCGTGGAGCTCCGTGTCGTGCAGGCGTTCAGCCGAGGCGGCCGCACTTTCGTAGGCGGCCAGGGCCGCCTCGAGGCGGCCCTGCCGCCAGCAGACACGTCCAAGCAGGAAATACCCTTCGGCGGCCACGCGCGGGTCGCTGGCGGCGATCATGGCCCGATACGCGGCCGCCGCTGCCACATAATCACCCTCGGCCTCGGAGCGCTGGCCGATGTTGATCTGTTCCGACGCGCGCGACATCAGACGGCGAGTTGAGGCGCGCGGGCCGGCGAGCGCGACCGCGGTTCACTCGCGCTCGTCACGCGCGCCTGCACCTGGCGAAGGAGCGCGCGCACAACGTAGGAGGCGCCGCCACGCGTCCGAATGTCGCCGGGCGTGGCGTGCAGGTATCGTTGGCAGGTGTTCCGGAATGCGCTGCCGGAAGGAAAGTCGAGTGTGGCCGCAACGCGATCGGCGCTTCGGTGTGAGTCCTCGAGCATGTGCGCCGCGACCACGAGACGGCCCCAGGTGAGGAGCCGCTGCGGCGGGGGAAAGCCCTCAGCGGCCAGCCGGTGCGTGACGGCGCGCCTCGGCTGCGCCAGCAGGCGCGCCAGACCAGTGGGCGACAGGCGCTCATGCGCGCGGGTAACGGTGAGGAGAACTGCGTCCGTCACCAGCTGGTCGACGCCGTCCAGCGAGCGGCGAAGCAGGCCGGCCAGGCTCCTGGATTCCGCCCGCTCGATGATCGCGAGCAGTGGACGGGGGGCATCGTCCTGGCCGGAGAGCACCAGCCCGTCGATGCCCGCGCGGCCTGCGTCGAAGAGGTCGTGCCCGCGCTCCGGCGCTATGGTGACATATGCGACGAGCGTGAGGCGGGGCAGGCGCTGCTTGAGCTGCCGCACCCCCTCGAAGTCCGGGTCGCGCTGCCAGTAGAGATCCACCACCGCAACACGAACGGGCTCCCGGTCGCAGGTGCGCGTCAGGGCCGTCCAATCGTCACATTCGTGCAGCTCGTGGCGGTCGCGAATGGCCGCCCGGAGCCGCTGAACGTGCACCAGTTGTGGCAGAAGCGTGGCGATGACGGCCATGAATTCGTCGAGAGTGGAGAGCCTGGCGCTCATTGGAAGGACGCCAGAGACAATCCCCCGTCACCAGCCAGACGCCTTGGCTCACAAAGTGATAGATTGGACCGAGAATGTGATAGTACCCGCCGACCGAGACACGTACCCTCCATGCGTCGCTCCTTTTCAGGTAGCCGAGATGCGACGGCACGGAGCACCGAGGCAAGGCACATGACGACCATTCAACAGCAGTTCAAGAGAACGCGCTGGGGCTTCTCGCTGATCGAATTGATCATCGTGATGATCATCCTGAGCGTCATTGCCGGCATGGCGATCCCGAAGATCAACATGTCGAGCTATCGCGCGGATGCCGCGGCGCAGCAGGTGCGTTCCGTTTTCCAGACGGCGCAGCGCACCTCGCTCACCCGGCAGTATGACGTGATCGTGAGCGTGGACACGAACACCTTTGGCCTGCGCATCGCGGAAGACGTCAACAATGACGGCGCCATCCAGATTTCCGAGTGGAAGTTCTGGCGGCCCGCAGGCGAGGGAAACCGCTTTGCGGTTCCGCCCAAGGGGATCAACACGGCGACGGTCACCAAATCGGTGATTGGTGCCTCGCTCAAGACCGTTGACGCATTGCCGAGCATCATTTTCCATCGCGACGGAAGCACGAGCAGCGATGGCGAGATCTACATTGCCGCGACATACAAGAACCGGACGGACTATCGTGCGGTGACATTGACGCGCGCCACGGGCCGCACGGAGCTCTACCGGTTGGCGGGCACCGGATCCGCCGCCGTCTGGCAGGTTGCCCAGTGAGGCGCGCGCATCGCGCATCGCGTCGTGGCCGGCCGCTGCTGCATGGTCTTCGCCGCAAGGGCATGACGCTCGTCGAAGTGATCGTCGCGATGCTCATCCTCGTGGCCGTGGTGTTCGCGCTTGGCAACTTCAGCGCGAAGTTCGCGCAGGCATCGGGTCAGGCGCACCTCATCATCGTGGCGAACGAGCTCGCGGCCACGCGCATCGACGCGCTCCGCCAGCAGCCGAGCTACGCGGCCATCGACAGCCTGGTGCGGACGGATACGGTCAAGTCGGACTTTTCCAGCTACTACGTCAAGACGCAGATGGTGCGTTACGGCGGCGGCGTGACCGACACCGTCGACTACAAGATGTTCACCGTTACCGTCACCCATCCGCAGATGAAGAAGATCATCACGAAGACCTCCGCCGTGGCGGCGTTCTGATGCGCCCGCGCAAGGGATTCACCCTCGCCGAAGTCATGATCTCGATGTTCATCCTCCTGATCATCACGGGAGCTGCCGTGCAGTTCCTGCGCAAGCAGACGGGTCTGGTAACGCGTGAGACGTCGCGCATGGATGCGATGCAGAACTCCCAGTTTGCCGCGTCGCAGGTCGAATCGACGCTGCGCGAGGCCGGCGCCGGCACCGCGGACGCGCAGCCCATGCTGGTGCAGCTCGACTCGGAGGCGCTCACGTTCAACGCCAACATGGTGTCAATCGATTCGGGCGACGTCCGCGCGGTCTATCAATTCAGCGATGCCGACACGAACGGCACGCGCGCGATGTTGAAGACGGAGCGCATGGCGCTGCCCAACTCGTCGCCGAGCAAGATGTATCCCGACAGCACGTATACCGCGAGCAGCGGCGTGCAGAGCGGCGCCGAGACGATCTCGTACTACCTGCGCCCCGATTCGACGCAGTCCATCACCGGCCGCTATCTGCTGTTCAAGCGTGTCAATGCGACCACCCCGTCGCTCGTCGCGCGTGGCATCGTGAAGGATTCACGAGACACGATGCCGTTCTTCACGTACTACAAGTCCGACACGCTCAACCGGTTGCGTCCCATTCTCAAGACGCAGCTCCCGCTGTATCACGGCATCGTGCACGGCGCGGTGGACGACACGGGCAAGTTCGCGCTCACCGACAGCATCAAGGCGGTGCGCATCCATTTCCTGACCGCGTCGCGCGACCTGCGTACGGGCAAGGATGCACTGCGCACGGTGGAAGTGATGGTGCGTCTGATGAACTCGGGGCTGCTCGATCGTGTCTCGTGCGGCCAGCCGCCGTATCCCACGGCTACGCCAACAGTCGTGTCGTCCGTGGCCAATGCGCTGGTGAAGCAGGTCACGATCTCGTGGTCGGCGTCGGTGGATCAGGCGGGCGGTGAAAAGGACATCGAGCGATATGCGATCTTCCGGCGGCCACAGGCGGTGGCGACGTTCGGCGATCCCATCACCAGCGTTCCCGCGTCGGCGGCAACGACGTACTCGTTCGTGGACAAGAATGTCGTGGCGGGCCAGACCTACGTCTACGGCATCGCCGCGCAGGACTGCACCCCGTTGCTCTCGGCGGTGACGTCCTCGGCGGCCGTGCTCGTAATAACACCATAGGGGAATCGTGATGAACACCGTCAGTGAGTCGGCCGGCCAATGCCGCACAGCGAGGCCGGGCCAGCGGGAGCGTAAAGGGGTTGCGCTTGTGTTCGTGCTCATCTTCGTCGTGGCCATGGCGGCGCTGGCCATGTCGTCGATCTTCATGGCATCCAACGCGAACCTGCTCGCCAAGTCGTACGATCGCGAGCGCGATCTCAAGTACGCGGCCGAGGCGGCGCTGGCCATTGGAAAGAGCCGGGTGAATGCCGATCCGCTCGTGCTGACCATCTCGCCGGACAGTGCGGACCGGACCATCCTGTCCAATCAGTCGCTCCAGGGTGCAGATGGCATCGTGCTCGCGGGAATCAAGATCAATATCTACGTGGGGCCGACCGGCTCGACGAGCGGGCAGTTCGGCCGCTTCTCCAGCATCGTCGCCGAGGCGCGTGATCAGCGAGGGAACGGGTTCATTCGCCGTCTCGAGCTCACGCAGGAGAGTTTCGCGAAGTTCGCCTACTGGTCGAACAATGAAAATCTTTCCTCCGGTGCGACGATTTTCTTCAATAATGGCGATGCGTTGTGGGGTCCGGTGTGGTCCAACGACACGATCAGCATCGGCAGCGGCGGCGCGTCATTTCATGACGAAGTCGGCACGGTGTGGACGGTGGAAGGTGCCGGCTACGGTACGTTTTCCAAGGGCAAGAAGGAGCATCAGAAGCCCATTGCGCTGCCCACCAACGCCGCGCTGGCGACCTTGGGCACCCTGGCCACGTCGAGCGGGTGGAATTTCACAAGCGCCTCGACGGCGAGCAATACGGAAACGAGTGTCCGTGACCGCATCGAATTCATGGCCTCCGACCTGAACAATCTCAACGACTCGACGGATCTGAACGAAGGATTCTTTCGCTTCTACACGGCGAAATCCGGGCAGGAGGCGGCGCTCCGTGGCGATTGGCCCGGAGATTTTTCGACACCGCCAACTATCAACAACGTGACCCTGTGCGGCGATTGGCACTACGGGCCGAACGGACTGAACGCGGCGGCAGGCACCAGTGTCATCCAGTTCTATCCTGCGAGCGTTCACGCGCTCCCGTGGTTCCGCCTTCAGGTTCGGCAGGGGTATATCGACAAGTTCGGGTGGACGGCTGCCAAGGCGGACAGCGCATCAAAAGCGGACAGCGCGGGCACGTTGACGAAGACCATGCGGATGCCGAACGCGCGCTGCTACCTGGCCGGCGATCCGCATCTTCCGTCAACGGACCGCGTCGGTCAGATTGATCCAAAAACAACCCTCGCCTATCCGACCGCTGCGATCCAGAAGGGTGGAACGGACACTACGTTCACACCAAATGGCGTCAATGGCTCGTGGAAGTCGTACTCCGCGACGCCTAACGACACGCTGAAGAAGTACAGGCCCTGGGATGCAGGCTATCTCTACGCGATCGATCGTCTTTACAATCCCACGTCAAAGGGTGTCATCTACACCTCGGGCAACGTGGGGCTGAGTGGAACCTTGAACGGGCGAATCACGCTCTACGCCAAGGGTTCTATTGTCCTGCTCGACGATCTTCGATACGCGAACGATCCGGTCAAGGGCGTTTGTCGCGACATTCTGGGCCTGATCTCCGACAAGGACATCACGATTGCCGACAACGCCATTAATACGCCTCAATTGCTGAGCAGCGGAAACTGGGAATCGCTCGATGACACCAAGGATTTGTACATTCACGCGGTCATGATGGCGTTGGGCAGCTCATTTCGCGCCGAGAACTATACGCTAGGATCGACCAGCTCGAACACCTGTGACGCGATCGTGAACGGCCGTGGTTGCATCTATCTGTCGGGGGGAATCATTCAGCTGTCGCGTGGCGCAGTGGCGCTCAGCGATGGCCATGGGTTTGCGAAGCGCTACAGCTACGATCACTGCGCGGTCGTGAATCCGCCGCCGTATTTTCCGACGACGGGCCGCTTCCAGGACAATCGATATCTCGAGCTCGATCCGGCCGGCTTCAACCATACCAAGTACTTCCAGTCGTTGACGCCGAATCCGTAAGGGGCAGTCGGTCGGTCTGTGAGTCAGTCAGTCGGTCGGTCTGTGAGTCAGTCAGTCGGTCGGTCTGTGAGTCAGTCAGTCTATATGGAAAAGCCACAAGGCAGCCGATGCCTTATGGCTTTTCTTTTGGACCGACTGACCGACTGACCGACTGACCGACTGACCGACTGACCGACTGACCGACCCTCAAACTATCAGCATCCCTTGATCCTCGTCCTTCAGGGGCACCGAGTGACACGAGCGGCAACGTGCCTCGTAGCTTTCCTCGCCGCCCACCATGATCGTCGGCGAATCATAGCGCGCGGGGCGGCCGGCAATCAGCCGCTGGTTCCGGCTCGCGGGGTTGCCGCATAGCACGCAGATCGCGTGCAGCTTGTCCACCTGCTCCGCCACCGCGAGCAGCTGTGGCATGGGGCCAAAGGGCTCGCCGCGGAAGTCCGTGTCGGCGCCGGCGAGGATCACGCGCCGGCCACTCGACGCGAGGGACGTGGCTAGCGCAACGATGCCGGGCTGAAGAAACTGCGCCTCGTCGATCGCCACGACCTGCGTGTCGCCACGCAGACCGCGCGCAATCTGCTCGGGTGAGTCCACGGGCTCGGCCTCGACGGTGCGTCCATCGTGACTCGACACGTGATAGAGGCCCGCGTAGCGCTCGTCGAGATGCGACTTGAAGACCTGCACGCGCTTCCTGGCAATCAGGGCGCGACGCACGCGGCGAATGAGCTCCTCGCTCTTACCGCTGAACATCACGCCACAGATCACCTCGATCCACCCACCCGCACCGGGTGGGTACATATCACCGATCATGCGTCGCTGCGAGGTGGACGGGGACGGGTGGGACGGGCGCTGCCGCCATCGCGGTCGAACTTGCGAGGCGCGCCGCTGTCGGGCTTGCGCGTGAAGGGACGGGCAGGGCGATCGCCCTTGTCGAACGGACGTGCGGGGCGGTCGCCCTTGTCGAACGATCGTGCGGGCCGATCGGTCTTGTCAAATGGACGTGCCGGACGATCCCCCGTGTCGAACGGGCGCGCCGGCCTGTCGCCGCGATCGAAGCTGCGCGCAGGACGTTCGGGCCGGTCACCACGGTCGTACGTGCGTGTGGGACGGTCGCGATCATTGCCACGCGATGGACCGCGTGACGGTGGACCTCCGCGCGACGAGCCGCCACGCGCGGGCGGGCCGCTGCGCTCGGGACGCTCTTCCTTCGGCACATCGAGACGCGCCTGGACCTTGCGGCCCCGAACAGTGGCGCCGTTGATCTTGCCAAGCACCAGCTCAGTCACGGCGGCGGCAATTTCGACGATGGAATGCGTGTCACGCACTTCGACGCGGCCAACCTGCGAGCCCGGAATTCCCGCTTCGGTGGTGATGGCCGTGACGATTTCCGGCGCCCGAATGCCGTCCTTTTCGCCAAGGTTCACAAAGAGGCGCTGCATCGGGCCAGCGGCCGCTGACGCAGATGCGGTGGGCCGAGAGGGACGCTGTTGCTCGAGCATCTTCAAGGCGGCAGCAGCGATCTCGATTCCGTCGAATTCCTCGAGCAACGGCTCCAGGGCAAGCACCTCGCGGCGGACGTCGGACGTGGTCAGTACATCACGCAGCGAGGCGCGGAGCGACGCATCCTTGCCGCGCGCACGTTCGGCGGCTTCGATCAACGCTACCGGCGTCACGGCCCCGCCACCGAGCACCGCACGAAGGCTGCTGAGCTGCGACGGAAGCACCAATGCGTAAATCTTGCGCGCGCCGGCACCCACGATGGTGCGAAGCTCTTCGCGCGATGCGGGCAGCTCGAGCAGGATCATCGGGTCATTCGTCGTCTCGGCTGCATCGGCAAACCGTACGGCATCGCTGCCGTAGCCGAGCGAACGGGCGACGTTGGATCCCTCGGCGCGGATGGGCGCGGTGCGCGCGTATAGGACGGCGCGCGGCAGATCGAGCGCGTCGAGGAGACGACGCAGCGACGAAGCGCGAGCGGAGGCAGACGTCGACACGTATTCCGCGGCGAATGGCGCAGAGCCGTCGTCGGACACGGACTCGGCAGCCCGGCGTGCGCGGCGTGCGTACCGCTCGATGAACGCTTCGTACGCGGGGGTCAGCGCCGATGCGAACACAACGCGGGCGCCGTCCTTGGGCAGCTCGCCCAGCAATGTCTCGAGGGGCGTGACGTCGGGCGTCTCGAGGATGGGATCGAGCCACGCGAAGATGACGCCGCGCACGCTTTCGGCCTTGAGCGCGGAACTTTGGAGCAGCGCGACCAGCTCGCTCGGAGCGCCGGTGACGATGTGCGCCGGCGCGGCACGCAGCAGGCGCGAGGCGCGCGGGCTGGCCGTTGCGGCCACAACGGTCATGGCACGCTCGCCGATGGCGCTCACGATGGCCTGGGCGGCACTCACGGCATTTTCGGCATCGGACGTAACGACAAGCAGCTGCGTCTCGGCGCGCGCGGGATCGATCCGGTCGATGAGGGTGGCGAGCGACTGCTCGGCAACGGACCAGTCAAAAGGGATGACCTGCACGGCGTTCTGACCGCGGGTCACACCCGTCGGCTCTTTCGCATCTGCTTCCACGTAGTTCTCCAAGTTGTCAAATGAGTACGTTGGAAAGGTAATAGACTGACGGACTGACCGACGCCGCATATCTTCTCTGCGACCAGACTGGAGGATTGCCTTGAACGTCGCTGTGCACATCGAGCCCGCGTCAGGCCTGTGTCCGGGCGTGGAGTACCGCTGGGACACGGATACGGACATTCTGCTCGCACGGCTCACGGATGCGAACGCCGGTACGGGGATGTCCGGATCAGTGGAGCTCGAGGGCAGCGACGGGTCGTGGCTCATCATCGACGTTTCCGCGGGGCGCATTCGCGGTGTCGAAGTGGCGGTGTGGCCCGACGTGCACAAGCGTCCGGCGCTCGCCGTGCCCGCTGCCGTCGAGGACGCGACGATCGTTATTCCGTCGCGCGCATCGCAGCCCGGCGTCGCATCGCTCGAGGTGGATACGGCGATCATGTGCGAGGCCGACACTGCCGAAACGCTCATCCACTTTCGCGTGGGCCAGAAGCGCGACGTCCGGACCGTACGCCTCGGCACCGACCTCCTGATCGAGCTGGATACCCAGAGTCGCATTGCAGGACTCTGGCTCATGAACGTTCCGCCCTTTCCTCCTACCTGACGCGAACCGTGATCACGACCATCGTCCTCATTCGCGCGGAGCCCGCGTCCATTCCCACCACGGCACAATACCTCGCCGAGATCGACGGCGTCACGGATGTCTATTCGGTGAGTGGCGACTGGGATCTCGTCGCGATCGTGAAGGTCGCGGAGTATGACCAGATCGCGCGTGTGGTGACGGAGAAATTCCCTGCCTGTCCCGGCCTCCAGCGCACGCAGACGCTCACCGCGTTCCGCGCCTATGCGAAAAAGGATCTACAGCAGGCGTGGGATATCGGGGTGGATTGAGGATCTATTTCC
This sequence comes from Gemmatimonadota bacterium, assembly GCA_028287285.1. Taxonomy (GTDB): domain Bacteria; phylum Gemmatimonadota; class Gemmatimonadetes; order Gemmatimonadales; family Gemmatimonadaceae; genus AG11. Next base: position 10,418 of record JAQBPY010000221.1, on the reverse strand, counting down.
TGTCCGCACACCAGCTCGTTGCACCGCGCGCCAATTCGCGCCAGTGGCCGTTCTGGTATTGCAGAAAGATCAGGTAGCTATCGCCGCCGTTGTGCCAGCCTTCAATGGCGATCTCGTCCACGCCATCGCCGGTGACGTCGAGATGGTCGATCATCCGGCGAAATTCGCGGACCGAGTCGCCGGGCACGTGCACGAAACTCTGCAGATACATGTGCGTCGAGTCCACGTAGTCGCCCAGCATGAAGACGTGGCGCGGCTTTCCGTTCAGGCCGCTGCCGCGTTCCATGAATGATCCAACAAGTGTTGGATGCGGCGTTGCGCCGGTGTTGATGGCCTGCACTACCTCGTCCAGCTCGGAGCGCGCGGCGCTCGTGAGTCCTTCATGCTGGGCCACCCGGATGGCGAGCGCGCGTGCGCTGTCAAGATCGGCCGGCGTGGCTGCGGCGCGTGGCACAAGTGTGGGCAATGCCTCGCTCGTTGCGAGCAATTCCAGCGAAACGGCGGATACGACGCTGCTGTCGACGGTCACGGCGGCAAGGGGCCTAAGCGCCTGGCACCCCGGCAGCTTGTAAAGCGGCGCATCCGTGCCGTTCCACATGCCGCGGCGTACAACGGCGTCGGTAATGGCCGTGCCGTCCTGATAGAGCGAGAGGCGGGTTCCGGGAGCAAAGTAGCTCTTGTCGAACTCCTTCCATCCGGCAGCGTCCAGGGTGATCGGCCTGATCTTCCCATCGGTGAGAAGAGCAAGTGGAATCATGCGCGGATCGCTGCGCTCCCCAAACAGGAGGAGCAGGGCGCGCGGCTTGTTGGCGAGTGAGGTTTTGCCGACGAGCGGTTTATCACCGCCTCGCTTGTCACATGCCGTGGTGAGCACTAGGATGCTCGCCATGAGCGCGAACCCGAACATCGCCCGTAGATTGTGTGACTGTTTCAGCGACGGATGGGGCATGTGAGTCCGGTTGGCGTTGGAATCGTGAGCGTGCGTGACATTCAGCGACAAATTGCGATGGTTCTTCCGAACGCCCGTTCGGCTGGCGCTGAAGGCACGCTCGAGCTTGCCTCGCAGCACAAGGACGAGCCGCGCATCAAGACCGCAACGCTCATTGAAGGCAGCCTCATGCGTGCGTTTCACGTCGGTGAATCAGATGCGGCGCATTTCGTCGCGTTTCTCGACGGCAAGCAGCGTTCGCACGTCGTCAGCTATCTGGGAAGCAAGACGTTGTCGGTGGGGGTCGCGGCAGCGGTCGTTCGAGAGCGCTGCGAATCCCGTCTGTGCACGTGGAAGTCGGCCGTGTGCGAATGGCGCGTGTATGCGCCGAGGATTCTCATACAGGACAGCGAGTGGACGGCGTTGAGCCTGCTGTATGGGAGCAGTCTCGTTGATACCTCCGCCGACGTCAAAACAGGGAGCGCTCATCCATTTGCCCTCCGTGACGCCACCGTCAAGCGCGTGAATGAGCATCGCGACGAGCTCGAACGGCAGTTGGCCGAACAGTGGTGCACCACGCAGCTCCAGCCGTTGTTCCTTGACGGGGGTATCAGGAGCAGCAGGATCGTAGCGGAGTCGCCATGGGCTGTCGGCGTAATCAAGAGCCACAACACGTTGTACGTCGAGGGCGGCGCCTTCGAAACCGTGATGGGGCTCGGCGTTCGCGAGCGGTCGAGCGTGTTTCGGATTGAATCGCGCACTCGGCCAGCTGTCGCCAGTTGGTATTTGCGCATGCGTAACGCCATGAACCGTGATCCGATGTGGGGATTGGTGCGTGTGGAGGTTGCGTTGCTCGCCGGCCCGAAGATGTCGCGACGCGCCGATGACGTGTCGCGCTGGATCCTCGCGGAAGCGTCGCCGCTGGCACTGCCTGATGGGCGGTGGGACAAGATGGTGTATGGAGTTCGGGACTGTGAGGAATATTTGCGCGCTCTTGGATTGTAAGGTTTCCACGTGAACAATCCTGTTCACATCGGGACGGTTCGACGAAGAGAAGTGTCGCTTTGGCGCGGAACGCAAAGGGACCGGCTAGACCTTCCTTCGCATTGAAGTGTGTGCTCACGAGAGATTGAACAAACGATGCCCACCCCCTTAGGACGAGTCGTCGCCACCGAGCGCCGGCCCAACACGCCACACGAATTCCATTTCTGGACCGCGCTCGTCTCGCCGGTCGGAATTGGCACCATCGTGCGCGTCGACGGGAGCGTCGCAAACGACGGCGTGATCACACACGTCTACGGCATCGTCACCGAAGGCTTCAGCTGGACCGACCTCGCGTCGCCGCTGCACGACGTGATGGGCCATGATGCGAACCCAGGCGGCTCCGGCGCGCCCACCAATCGGGCCGAGATCCGGTTGTACACCGCTGCGGTATTGCGGCACATTCCGGAAGAGCCGCTGCAGCCCGTGCCCATGGGCGAAGTGCACCTCGCCGATGAGAATGACATCTCCATCGCGCTGCGCATGGATGGCTACCAGGCGAGTGCGGGAATTCCGGTGGGTGTCTATCGCGCCGGCGGAACGGACTCACCGATCTACCTCGACTCCGACTTCCTCCTGGGCCCCGAAGCCGCGCACCTGAACATCTCGGGCGTATCCGGCCTCGCGACCAAGACGAGCGCCGTGGAGTGGCTGCTCCAGTCGATCTTCACGCATTTCCCGGCGGAAAAGGGCAGCGTGGCCGCGTTGTGCTTCAACGTGAAAGGGCCGGATCTCTGTTTCCTCGACCTGCCTGGCGAAATTGGCGAAGCGGACGAGAAGCTGTACGAGCAGTGCGGCGTTACACCAAAGCCGTTCGAGCACGTCCAGTATTACGCACCTTACAAGTCCGATGGCGTCGCACTCAACACACTGCGCAGCAACGAGGCGCTGCTCGCCAACGTCACCCCGCTTACGTGGGGTCTGCGCGAAGTGCTGCAGTATGCGGAGGTCCTGCTCAACAAGGACGACATCGACGCGAAGGCCGACGCGCTCATTGATTTCATCAAGGAGAACGTACTCGACAAGCGCTTCTCAGATCCACTGCTCGAGCGGCAACATCAGGTCACGTCGTTCGCCGATCTCGACGCATGGTTCAAGGACGTGCTCCGCGGCCTCGAAAAGAAGGACGACCAGAGCTGGCGCACGCACCACGTCGCGACCATTCGAAAAGTCCGCAATCGTCTCTCGAACATCTCGCTGCGATGCAAGGGACTCGTCGCGGACGACGGCGCCACGAGCGACCTGCCATTCGGGAGCTTTCAGGATCGCACGGTGTATGTGCTGGACGTCGCCGGCCTCGAAGAAGATGCGCAGGATCTCATTTTTGCTCGCGTCGTCACCAAGCTTCGCGAGCACCTCGAAAAGCGCGACCTCGGCGTACAGCACGTCATCGTCTTCGTGGACGAGCTCAACAAGTATGCGCCCGGTGACGGACCGGATACGTATGTTCGGAAGATGTTGCTCGACATCGCCGAGCGCGGCCGCTACCTGGGTCTCGTGTTGTTTGCGGCGCAGCAGTTTCGCTCACAGGTCCACCGGCGGGTCGTCGGCAATTCAGGGACGGCCATCTATGGACGCATGGATGGCGACGAGCTCGCAACGCCAGGATATGCGGTCTTGAGCCCCGCGATCAAGACCAAGCTTGCAACATTGGAAAAGGGCCAGCTCATGGTTCGTCATCCGCACTTCACGCAACCGATCTTCGTTCGCTTTCCGCGTCCGGCGGTCATGCGCGGCCGCGACGGCGTGAGCAAGTATCCGTCTGCACAGGCGCCCACGCTGCTCTCCGCCGTCCTTCGCACCCTCCGACAGGCCGATCCCAGCCTTACCATCGGCTGGCTGGAGGACGTGACTGCACTCGCGAGCGACGACGAGATTCTTCGTGCGCGCAACGACATGGTGCGCACACGTCCAACGGATGTGCGCAAGGCCTTTGCGTCGCATTTTCGTGCGGCCATCGCGCCACGGTCCGCAACACGCACGGAAGTGACCGCACCATTGCCGAGTGCGCCGGCCGACGACCCGTACGGATTCTGAGCTGATGCGTGCGGTGGTGTTCGCGCTCGCCTTGCTGCCGAGCGCATTGTGGGGCCAGGAGCAGATTCTGCTGCAGCTGCGTCCGCACGTTGGAGACACGCTGCGCATCAGGCTGGAGCAGCAAACGGAAGTCACGATGTTCGGAAACCCGGGCGCCAGGGGAGTCACCACTTCCGTCGCCATTCATTCACGGAGCATCGTCCGCTCGGTGCAGCAGGCCACGACCACCGTGTTCACCATCGTGGATTCCGCCATGCTCACTAGCACCGACGCACGTGCGGCCTCGATGAATGCGGAGACCCAGCGTTCGCTGAAGGGGCAGCAGCTCGTGCTTCAGCTGGGCATCGACGGCGCTGTCGAAAACGCCCGGGATGCGCGGGGCACCCTCCTGCCGAGAGCAGCGGTGGAAGCCATGTCCGCCATGCCCGCGGTCTTTCCAAGACACAGCGTGTCGGTGGGCGATTCGTGGAGCCGCGAAATGGTGCTTCCCTCCGGCGGTCCGGCGGGAAGCCGAGGGTCGGCAAAGGCAAAAGCCATGTTTCACCTGGACTCGCTCCAGCGAGCAATTGCGTACGTGTCGATGCTGGGAGAGATCGTGCCCGACGCAAACGGCGAGAACGTGGACATGACGGGGTCGATTTCCGGCTCCATGCAGCTCGACCGCGCGAGAGGGTGGATGACCGACTCACACTTTCTCGTGATCATACGCTCTGCCATCAAGCCTCCCCCGGGAACAGGCTTTGCGCCCATGCGCTTCGTGACACGCGTAACGCAGCGCCTTCGCACCATGGACAAGCGCTGAACCGAGGCTAGACTTTCCGGAGCGCCCTGGAGGGAGCCAAGTCCCGCCATCGCAACTGGTTAGCGTCCCGTTCCCGATTCGTTCTGCGCCTCATTCACCTCTCCGATCTGCACCTGGGATTCCGCCAGTACCAGCGGATGACGCCGCGTGGAATCAACCAGCGCGAGGCCGACGTCGCGCAGTCGTTCGCGCGTGCAGTGGACAAGGTGATCGAGCGAACGCCCGACATCGTGCTCGTGGGCGGCGACGTCTTCCACCAGGTGCGTCCGCCCAACACGGCAATCGTCCAGGCGTACATCCAGTTTGGCCGCATGCGCGCCGCGCTGCCGAATACGGAGATCGTGATGGTCGCGGGTAATCACGATACGCCGCGCTCCACGGATATGGGCAGCATTCTCCGCCTGTTTTCTTCACTCGGCATCCACGTGGTGGACGCCGAGCCCAAGGCGCTGGATTTTCCCGAGCTGGACCTCTCCGTTCTCGCCATCGCGCACAACCACCATCCGCGCCCGCTCATGAAGCCGAGCAGCTCGCGGCGTTACAACCTGCTCGTGCTGCATGGCGAAGCGGTGGGGGAATACGAGGACTTTGCGCGCCCGCCGGAGCTGGCGGCGCGGGAAATTCCCGCCGAGGATTTCTTTGCCTCCGAGTGGGACTACATCGCGCTCGGCCACTATCACGTGTACAAGCAGCTGGAGCCGAACAAGTTCTACAGCGGCGCCACCGACTACACGAGCTCCAACGTATGGAGTGAGAAGGCAGAGGAGAAGGAGAGGGGGATCAAGGGCAAGCGCATCATCGAGCGGGATCTCGACACGGGAACGCACATTTTTCACGACCTTCCCGAGTCACGGAGCTTCATCGACCTGCCTCCCATTTCGGCGCGTGGTCTGACGACAGAAGAAGTGAACGAGCAGATCGTGGACATTGTCTCGCGCGCAAAAGGCGGTATCGACGACAAGGTCGTGCGCCTCGTCGTGCGCGACTTGCCGCGTCATGTTGCGCGCCAGCTCGATCACCGGCAGCTCCGTGAGTTCAGAAAGCGCGCACTGCACTTTCAGCTGGACACCCACCGGCCCGACGTCATCCGGAGCTCGTCGCAGGGCGCGCCGGGCCGCCGCGCGACACTCGAGGAGCTCGTCCGCGACAAGCTGCGCGAGCGCGTGCTGCCACCTGACGTCGAGCGCGAGGCCCTCGTCGACCTCGGGGTGCAGTATCTCCGCGACGCGACCGTGCGCGAGAGTCAGACGACGGCGATGGACATGAGCGCAGACATCTAGCATGCGCCTCAACAGCCTGCGCCTCACGAACTTTCGCCAGCATGTCGACACGTACGTCACGTTCGATAGCGGCCTTACGGGGATCATCGGCCCGAATGGCTCGGGTAAGACGACCATCCTCGAGGCAATCGCGTGGGCGCTGTACGGGCAGGATGCGGCGCGCGGAAAGAAGGAGACCATTCGCTCGTTGCGCGCCGGCCCGAATGCAAAGGTGAAGGTCGAGCTCGACTTCGAGCTGGGTGGACATCGCTTCCGGGTCGAGCGCGGCCTGACAAGCGCAGAGATTTACCTCGACGGTGGCGAAGCGCCGGTTGCCAACACGCTGAGCGGGGTAACGGAGATGCTCCGCCGCCGCCTCGGCATGAGTCGCGACGAGTTCTTCAACACCTACTTCACCGGCCAGAAGGAGCTGGACGTGATGGCGGCGATGTCGCCGTCGGAGCGCGCGCAGTTCCTGAGCCGCGTGCTGGGCTATGAACGCCTGCGTGTCGCGCAACGGCAGGTAAAGGACAAGGCGCGGCTCATTTCGGCCGAAGCCACCGGCTTGCGCGCGGCGCTGCCGGATCCGGCCAGCGTTGAGCGAATGCATCAGGAGCTCGACGCACGCCTCAAGGATGCGCTCGGGCGCGAAGCGGCGAGCACCGTCCGGAAAGATCGTGCGCAATTGGCCATGGCTGACGTTGGTCCGCGGTGGCAGGCTGCACAGCTCGAGCGTGAGCAGCTACAGCAGGCGCTCTCCGAGCTTCGAGTGGCGGAAGGCGAAGTTGCCGCCTATGAGCGCGATGCCGAGCGAGTCGAGAAGGATCTCGCGGAGGTCGCGGCGGCGAACGAGGAGTTGGAGCGGCTGGTCGAGGATCTTGCGCCGCTGGAGGCACTGAGTGGCGAGCTCGAAGTGCTCGAGCAGCTTGGTCGCGACGACGCTCGGCGCATCGCACTGCTGGAGACGGAGAAGGCCCTCGAGGAAGAAGTTCGACGTCTGCGGGAGCGTCGTGCGAAGATCGAAACGGCACCTGCACTCGAGGAGGAGGCAACACTCGAGCTCGAGCAGGCGCGTGCGATGCTGGAGCTCGTCGAAGGCGAGCTCGAGGCGAAGCGCACGGAGTGGGTGCGCGACCGGCAGGAGGCCGACACGAAGCGCAGCGCCCTGCGCCAACAGTACTCGGAGACGAAGGAGGCCCGCGAGCGCCTCGTGAATGCCGGCGAGAACGGCACGTGTCCCACCTGTGAGCGTCCGCTCCACGATCACTATCGCTCCGTCCTCGACCACCTCGACGAGTCGCTCGACGAGCTCGTTGCCAATGGGAAGTACTTCAACACGCGCATCGAGCAGCTCGAGGAAATGCCCGTCGAGGTCAAGGAGCTCGATGAGCGCCGGCGCGCCATCTTCGAGGACGTGGGGCGCCTGGAGCGAAGGCTGGCAAAGGTCCAGCTCGCAGTCCAGGAGCTGGCCGGATTGACGCGGGATCTTCACGCGCGCGGGCTGCGTTTCGAGCAGGTGCGCAGGGATCGTGAGGCAATCCCGGCGGGCTACGATGCCGTTCGTCATGCGGCGGCGCGCAGGGAGCTCGAGCGCCTTCGCCCACTCGATGCGCGCGCGACGCGTCTTGCCACGCAGATCGAGCGCAGGCCACTGCTGGAGTCCGAGCGCGACCGCGCCGCCGCCGGTATCGCGAATGCGCAGGGCAGGGTCAGGATGCTGTCGGCGCGGCGCGATTTGCTGTCGTTTTCCGAACAGGGGTATGCGGACCTGCGCGCGCAGCACGAGGCTGCGGCGACGGAGCTGCGTGCAGCGGAGCTCGACGCAGTGGGCGCGTGGGGCGAGGCGCAGAACGCCAAGGCGGCTGTTACGCGGGCTGAACAGGCGCGCGAGGAGCAGCGTAAGGTGCGCGTGCAGCTCGATGGTCTCGACAGGCAGCGCCGGCTGCACGATGAGCTCGACCGTGCATACACGGATCTGCGCACCGATCTCAACGTCCAGCTCCGGCCGGAGATGGGCGAGCTCGCGAGCGTGTTTCTCACCGAGCTCACCGAGGGGCGCTACGAGGAGTTGGAGCTCGATGACAACTACAACCTCACCGTCCATGAAGACGGCATTCCCAAGCCGGTCATTTCCGGTGGCGAAGAAGACATAGCCAATCTATGTTTGCGCCTGGCGATCTCGCAGATGATCGCCGATCGCGCGGGGCAGAGTTTTTCCCTGCTGATTCTGGACGAGGTGTTCGGTTCCCTCGACGAGTCTCGGCGCCAGAACGTCGTGGAGCTGCTGCGCGGATTGCAGGACAGGTTCGAGCAGGTCATTCTTATCACGCACATCGACCAGGTGCGCGAGGGGCTCGACCGTGTCATCAGCGTTCGCTACGACGAGGAGTCCGGGACATCGGTCGTGACGCAGGTGCAACCGGGCGAGATTGGTGAAGCGGAGCTCGAGCTCGTTGGGGAGGCAGACGGCTGATGGCCAGCATGCGCACCTGGCGTCCGGCCGCGCACATCGACGGTCCGTATCGCGCGCGCGTGGCCGACATCGCGCCACTCAACGTCGTTTTCAGCGACGCCTTCTCGGAGCGGTATCGCCGTGACGGCATGGTGGGCGTGCGAGTGCCGAATCTCAACCCGCAGATCTGGCGCTACGCCATTGAAGACGCCGCCGAAGGGGCCATGATCTGGCGCGACGGCCGCGGCGACATCGCGGCGTTCAACATGGTACACCAGTCTGGTATCGAGGGTTGGATGGGCCCCCTGGCCGTCCGTACGGAATACCAGGGCAGCGGCACCGGCAAGGAGATTGTCCTGCGCGGTGTCTCGTGGCTCAAGGAACGCGGTGCCCGCGTCATCGGCCTGGAGACGATGCCGAGGACCATGGATAACATCGGGTTCTATTCGTCGATGGGATTCGTGCCCGGGCGGCTGACCATCACCCTCACGCTCGATGCGGCGAGCGCGGATCATGCGCCGGAACTGCTCGGCCGGCTTGGCATGCGCGATCGCGACGACATGCTGGCGGAGTGCCGCGGTCTCACCGGGTCCATCTGCCCCGGCCATGATTTCACCCGGGAGCTCGATCTCACGAGCTCATTGGCTCTTGGTGACACCGTATTGCTCCACGAGCATGGTCTGCTCGTGGGGTTTGCGCTCTGTCATACGGCGCCGCTCGTGGAAGGTCGTGCGCGCGAGGAGCTGCGTGTACTCAAACTTGTGCTTGCCCGGGAGGAACTGCTGGACGACATGGTGCGCGCGTTGGGCGATTTTGCGCGGCGTTCCGGTACGCATCGGGTGGCGTTCCGCGTGCAGGGAGAATACGCGTCGTTGTACAGGCGGTTGGTGGGGCTGGGCGCGCGGGTGCGGTGGACGGATTTGCGCATGTCGCTGGATGGCTCTCAGGAATCGCACCCGGCGAGTGGCATCCTCATGTCGAACTGGGAGATCTGAGGCGAAGTTGGACCGTCGACCTCCGAAACTGCTGTCACCGCATTGACGGCGAGTATGCATCAGGGTTCGACCAGCGCCAGTTCCACCTGGAGGTTCGCACCAAGTGCTTTCGCAGCCCGCTCGAGTGTCGAGACGCGCAGATTCCCCGTCGGACGCTGTCATCCCGCAAGAATACAAGAATACTTTAGACTGTCATCCCGCAGGAGCGAAGCGACTGTCGGGAGCTGCTGTCCCGTCCTGGGGAGTTCGGGGTACGGACAGTATATCCCGACACTCGTTCGCTTCGCTCGCTTCCTGCGGGAGGACAGCGAACTGAACAGCATTGATCCTAGTGTTGTGTCCCATTAATTGCTTTCGCAAGTCGGGTGAGTTTCGCGAGGATGGAATCGGCGGTTGCGGTCCATGCGAATGGGGTCGACGTGCGGTTGTAGCGTGTGACGAACGTATCGATGCGCTGCACGAGCTCGCGGACCGTGCGGAATGAGCCACGCCGGATCGCCTGCTGAGTAATGAGTCCAAACCAGCGTTCGACCTGGTTGAGCCACGAGGCATACGTCGGCGTAAAGTGCACGTGGTAGCGGGGCCGCCGTGCCAGCCAGGCGCGGACCTTCGCGTGTTTGTGTGTCGCGTAATTATCGAGAATCAGGTGCACGTCGAGCTGCGCGGGCACATTCGTGTCGATGTGCGTGAGAAAGGCGAGGAACTCCTGATGCCGGTGCCGCCGCTTGCACTGCGCCAGCACCTCTCCCGTCTCGATATCCAGCGCGGCAAAGAGGGTCGTCGTTCCATGCCGCGTGTAGCCGTGCGTGATGCCTTCGACATAGCCCAGTCCGAGCGGCAGATTCGGTTGCGTGCGTTCCAGTGCCTGGATCTGGCTCTTCTCATCGACACACAAGACGAGGGC